>JAHCLD010000153.1 GCA_026125585.1 Burkholderiales bacterium | reverse complement strand
GCAGGCACGACCGCCGGATCCGCGGGATCTGCACCGTCACGACCGCCCATCAAACCGTTCATCGACAAGCTCGCAATGCGCACAGGAGTTGACGCGTGGAATTTAGCATAAAACCCCTCATACCGGGCCGCAATGCCAGCGGCTGCACCGTCGTCGGCGTGTACGCCGGCAGACAACCGAGCGATGCCGCAACCGCGCTCGATCGCGCCGCCAAGGGCTACCTGCGGCGCCTGCTGGACCGCGGCGACATGGAAGGCCGCATCGGCAGCACGCTGCTGCTGCACGACGTGCCCGGCGTCGCCAGCGCCCGGGTGCTGCTGGTCGGCCTGGGTCCGCGGAATGAATTCGGCGAAAAGCAGTTCACCCGCGCGGTATCGGCCGCGGTCGGCGCGCTTGCCGCCACCGGCGCCGCCGATGCCGAACTGCACCTTGCGGAACTTGCCGCCGGCCGCCGCGACATCGAGTGGCGGATGATGCAGGCGGCCTGTGCCGCGCGCATCGCGGTGTACCGGTTCGAACAGATGAAAAGCAGGCCGGCAAAAGAAGCGCCGGCATTGCGCCGCGTGGTGCTGTCGATCAAGTCGCAGAAAGACGCGAGGGCCGCGGCCCGCGGGCTGTCGCGCGGCCTCGCGCTCGCCCACGGCATCGGACTCGCCCGCGATCTCGGCAACCTGCCCGGCAACGTCTGCACGCCGTCCTATCTCGCCGACCGGGCGCGCGAACTGGCGAAGCATTACCGCATGAAAGCCCAGGTGCTCGAGCGCGCCGACATGGCGAAACTCGGCATGAACACGCTGCTGTCGGTGGCCGCCGGCAGCAGCCAGCCGCCGAAGCTGATCGTGCTCGAGCACCGCGCCGGGCCGAAGAACCAGAAACCCGTGGTCCTCGTCGGCAAGGGCGTGACCTTCGACACCGGCGGCATCTCGCTGAAGCCGGCGCCGGAGATGGACGAAATGAAATTCGACATGAGCGGCGCCGGCAGCGTGCTGGGCACGCTGAAAGCCGTCGCCGAAATGAAGCTCCAGGTCAACGTCATCGGCATCATCCCGGCCACCGAAAACATGCCCGGCGGCCGCGCCACGAAGCCCGGCGACATCGTCACCAGCATGTCCGGCCAGACCGTGGAAATCCTCAACACCGACGCCGAAGGCCGGCTGATCCTCTGCGACGCGCTCACCTACGCCGAACGCTACGACCCCGCCGCCGTGATCGACATCGCGACGCTGACCGGCGCCTGCGTGATCGCGCTGGGCCATGTCGTCAGCGGCCTGTTCGCCAACGACGACGCGCTCGCGCGCGAGGTGCTCACGGCCGGCGAATCGGCCGGCGACCGCGCCTGGCACCTGCCGCTGCACGACGAGTACCAGGAGCAGTTGCACAGCAATTTCGCCGACTTCGCCAACATCGGCGGCCGCCCCGCCGGCGCGGTGACCGCGGCCTGCTTCCTGTCGCGTTTCACCAAAAAATACAAATGGGCGCATCTCGACGTCGCCGGCACCGCCTGGAAATCCGGCAAGGAGAAAGGTTCGACCGGCCGCCCGGTGCCGCTGCTGACGCAGTTCCTGATCGCGCGCGCCGGCAAGCGCTGAGCGACCGCGGCCGACGGCGATGACGCAGATCGATTTCTACACCCATGCCGCCGACCGCCTGCATACCGTCTGCAGGCTCATCGCCAAGGCGCGCGGCCAGGGCCTGCGCGTCACCGTCTACTGCCCTGACCGCGGGCTGTCCGGAAAACTCGACCGCCTGCTGTGGACGGTGCCGGCCACCGGCTTCCTGCCGCACTGCGCGCCGGAAGATCCGCTGGCCGCGGTGACGCCGGTGCTGATCGACGGCAGCGGCGAAGTCCATGTCCACGACGAACTGCTGATCAACCTGCATGAACAATGGCCGGCGTTCTTCAGCCGCTACAAACGCCTGGCGGAAATCGTCGGCGCCGACGACGAGGATCGCGCATCGGCGCGCGAACGCTACCGTTTCTACCGCGACCGGGGCTACGAAATACGCACCCACGATCTGTCCGCCCGGACGGCCCGGCAATAAACGAAGACTCCGGCGGCCGGCCGGTTGAGCGCAGGCCCGCCCCTCCGTTACCATCAGCCCAGCCATGGCCGACAACAGCCCCCAGGACGAAGATGCTGCCGACGTGCTCCGGCGCGCGGACGCCCTGCTGCAAAAGCATCGCCATGCCCCGTCCTCCGCGGCGGCGGAGGGCGCGGACATCCCGACACTGACCGACGTCGTGGTTGAAGGCGAAGTGCTGCCGCCCGCCGAACCCCCAAAAAAACCGGAAGCGGAAAACCGTTCAGGCGGCGGCGAGGTCGTGTCCCGGGTGCAGGCACAGAACATCGAACATGCCGTTTACCTGAAGCTCAAGCGCAGCCTCGACGACCAGATCGCCGGCGTGGTGCGCGACCGTTACCTGCCGGAAATCGGCGCGGCGCTGGAACAGGCGCTGTCCCGCGTCACCGGCGAACTGAAGGCCGGCATCGCCGACATGGTGCGCACCTCGGTGGCCGAAACCCTGCAGGCCCAGTTCCGGCAGTTGCAGGCGCCGGCGGCGGATGCGGCGCAACCCTCCGGTATAATCGCCGGCGCCGCACCCGCCCCATCCCCGCCCGCACCGCCATCAATGGAACTTCCGAAAAGTTTTGAGCCCGCGACCATCGAGTCGCGCTGGTATCCGATCTGGGAAAACAACGGCTATTTCAGGGCCGGCCTCGATTCCGCAAACGGCAAGTCCTACTGCATCCAGTTGCCGCCGCCCAACGTCACCGGCGTGCTGCACATGGGCCATGCCTTCAACCAGACCATCATGGACGGGCTGACCCGCTACCACCGGATGAGCGGCTTCAACACCCTGTGGCAACCGGGCACCGACCATGCCGGCATCGCGACCGAGATGGTGGTCACGCGCCAGCTCGAACAGCAGGGACAGTCGCGCAACGCGCTCGGCCGCGACGAATTCATCAAAAAAGTCTGGGAGTGGAAGGAGCAGTCCGGCTCGACGATCACCCGCCAGATGCGCCGCCTCGGCGCCTCCTGCGACTGGGAGCGCGAGCGCTTCACGATGGACGAGTCCCTGGCGAAACTGGTCACCCACACCTTCGTCAGGCTCTACCGCGACGGCCTGATCTACCGCGGCGTGCGGCTGTCGAACTGGGATCCCGTGCTGCACACGGTCATTTCCGACCTCGAAGTGCAGGCGGAGGAGGAAGACGGCAAGCTGTGGCAGATCCGCTACCCGCTCGCCGACGGCAGCGGCCATCTGACCGTCGCCACGACCCGCCCCGAAACCATGCTCGGCGACGCCGCGGTGGCGGTGCATCCCGAGGACGAGCGTTACCGCAGCCTGGTCGGCCGCCAGGTCATCCTGCCGCTGACCGGCCGCACGATCCCGGTGATCGCCGACGACTACGTCGACAGGGCTTTCGGCACCGGCTGCGTCAAAATCACCCCGGCCCACGACTTCAACGACTACCAGGTCGGCCAGCGCCACGACCTGCCGCAGATCAACATCTTCACGCTGGATGCCGCGGTCAACGACAGCGCGCCGGAAAAATACCGCGGCCTCGACCGCTACGTCGCGCGCGAGCGCATCGTCGCCGACCTCCGGGCCCAGGGCCTGCTCGAATCCGAAAAACCGCACCGCATGGTGGTGCCGCGCGGCGACCGCACCGGCGTGGTGATCGAACCGATGCTGACCAGCCAGTGGTTCGTCAAGATGGAGCCGCTGGCGAAGCTGGGCCTGGATGCCGTGGCCAGCGGCGAAGTCCGGCTGTTCCCCGAGCAGTGGGTCAACACCTACAACCAGTGGCTCAACAACATCCAGGACTGGTGCATCTCGCGCCAGCTGTGGTGGGGCCACCGCGTGCCGGCCTGGCACGACGAAGCCGGCAACATCTACGTCGCCCACGACGAGGCGGAGGCGCGGGAGCTGGCCGGCGGCAAGGCGCTGAAACAGGATCCGGACGTCCTCGACACCTGGTTCTCGTCCCAGCTGTGGTGCTTCTCGACGCTGGACTGGACGCCGGAGTGGCCGCAACAATCGAATCCGGCGCTCGACCTTTATCTGCCGTCGTCGGTGCTGGTCACCGGCTTCGACATCATCTTCTTCTGGGTCGCGCGCATGGTCATGATCACCAGGTACATGACCGGCAAGGTGCCGTTCCGCCACGTCTACGTGCACGGCCTGGTGCGCGACGCCGAAGGCCAGAAGATGTCCAAGTCCAAGGGCAACACGCTCGACCCGCTGGACCTGATCGACGGCATCGACCTCGAAGCACTGGTCGCCAAGCGCACCTCGGGCCTGATGAACCCGAAGCAGGCCGAAGCCATCGCGAAACGCACCCGCGCCGAATTCCCGGACGGCATCCCTGCCTACGGCACCGATGCGCTGCGCTTCACCTTCGCCAGCCTCGCGAGCCTCGGCCGCGACATCAAGTTCGACCAGAAACGCTGCGAGGGCTACCGCAACTTCTGCAACAAGCTGTGGAACGCGACGCGTTTCGTGCTGATGAACTGCGAGGGCCAGGACACCGGACTCGACGCCGGTGCCCCGGTCGGGCTGTCGGTCGCCGACCGCTGGATGATCAGCCGCCTGCAGCGCGCCGAAGGCGAGGCGCAGCAGGCCTACGCCGACTACCGCTTCGATAACCTGGCGCGGACGATTTACGAACTGGTGTGGGACGAATACTGCGACTGGTACTTGGAACTCGCGAAGGTCCAGCTCGCCGGCGGCAGCGAGGAACAGTGTCGCGGCACCCGCCGCACGCTGGTGCGCGTGCTGGAAACCATCCTGCGCCTCGCCCACCCGGTGATTCCCTTCATCACCGAGGAGCTGTGGCAGACGGTCGGCCCGCTCGCCGGCAAGAGCGGCGCCAGCATCATGCTGCAGAAATATCCGGTGCCGGAACCCGCGAAAATCGATGCTACGGCCGAGGCCGACATCGGCCTGCTCAAACAGCTGGTGTCCGCCTGCCGCACGCTGCGCGGCGAAATGAATGTCTCGCCGGCGCAGAAGCTGCCGCTGCTGGTGCAGGGGGATGCGGCCCGCGTCCGGGCATGGTCTCCGTACCTGGTCGCGCTGGCGCGGCTGTCCGAAGTCATGATCGTCGCCGAACTGCCGGCGGTTGACGCGCCGGTATCCATCGTCGGCGATTTCAGGCTGATGCTGAAGGTGGAAATCGACGTCGCCGCCGAACGCGAGCGCCTGGCGAAGGAAATCGCGAAACTGGAAGCCGAAACCGCGAAAGCACGGGGCAAACTCGCCAACGAAAGCTTCGTCGCCAAAGCGCCGCCGCTGGTGGTCGCCCAGGAGAAGGAACGCCTCGCGCGCTTCTCGGCGGCACTCGAACAGATGCGCGCGCAGCTCGCCAAGCTCGGCGGCTGACCGCACCCGCGCCGGGCCGCGGCACGATGGACTTCAAACACACGCTGCGCGCGCTGCGCCACCGCAACTACCGGCTGTTCTTCTGCGGCCAGACGCTGTCCATCATCGGCAACTGGGTGCAGCAGATCGCGATGGCCTGGCTGGTCTATCGACTGACCGGATCGGCATGGCTGCTCGGCATCACCGGCTTCGCCGGACAGATCGCGATCCTGGTGCTCGCCCCCTTCGGCGGACTGTGGGCCGACCGCTTCGACCGCTATAGGCTGCTGCTGCTGACCCAGGCGCTGTCGGCGGTACCGCCGCTCGCGCTGGCGCTGCTCGCCTACACCGGCCTGCTCGCCGTCTGGCATGTCGTGGTCATGGCCCTGCTCGCCGGCATCATCAACGCCATCGACACACCGATCCGCCTGACCTTCACC
>JAHCLD010000152.1 GCA_026125585.1 Burkholderiales bacterium | reverse complement strand
TCTTCGGAAAGGATCATCTCCGACATGCCCTTGCCGCCGGGCACCATCGGGAACACGTTCTCGGTCTGGTCGGTGATGAAATCCAGAAAGACCAGGTCCTTCTTGCGGGCAAACGCCTCCTTCAGCGCCGGCTCGACGTCCGCGGGTTTCTCGATGCGCATGCCGACGTGGCCGTAGGCCTCGGCGAGCTTCACGAAATCCGGCAGCGCATCCATGTACGATTCCGAGTAGCGGTTGCCGTGGAAGAACTCCTGCCACTGGCGCACCATGCCCATGTAGCGGTTGTTGAGGTTCACCAGTTTCAGCGGCAGGCGGTACTGCTTGCAGGTCGACAGCTCCTGGATGCACATCTGGATCGACGCTTCGCCGGTCACGCAGGCGACGGTCGCCCTGGGATTCGCCATCTGCACGCCCATCGCATAAGGCAGGCCGACGCCCATGGTGCCCAACCCGCCCGAATTGATCCAGCGGCGCGGCTTGTCGAACTTGTAGAACTGCGCCGCCCACATCTGGTGCTGGCCCACGTCGGAGGTGATGAACGCATCGCCCTTGGTCACCTGGTACAGCTTCTCGATGACAAACTGGGGCTTGATGATTGCGCTGGTGCGGTCGTACTTCAGGCAGTCGCGGCCGCGCCACTGCCCGATCTGCGACCACCATGCCTTGAGCGATTCCTTGTCCGGTCCGCCGCGCGCGGCCTCGACCTGGCGGATCAGTTCCTTCAGCACTTCACGGACGTTGCCGACCACGGGGACATCGACCTTCACGCGTTTCGAAATCGAAGCGGGGTCGATGTCGACGTGCACGATCTGCCGCGGCTGCTCGAAAAAATGCTTCGGATTACCGATCACGCGGTCATCGAAACGGGCACCGACGGCCAGCAGGACATCGCAATGCTGCATGGCCATGTTGGCCTCGTAGGTGCCGTGCATGCCAAGCATGCCGAGAAAATGCCGGTCGGTCGAAGGAAAGCCGCCCAGCCCCATCAGCGTGTTGGTGCACGGAAAGCCGAGCATCTTCACCAGCTGTGCGAGTTCGGCCGAGGCATTGCCGAGGATGACCCCGCCACCGGTGTAGATCATCGGCCGTTTCGCCTCGAGCAGCAGCTTCACTGCCTTCTTGATCTGCCCCGCGTGCCCCTTCACCACGGGGCTGTACGAACGCATCGTGATCGATTTCGGATATTCGAACTCGGTCTTGTGCGTCGTGATGTCCTTGGGGATGTCGACCACCACCGGGCCGGGGCGTCCGGTCGACGCGATGTAAAAAGCCTTCTTGATGGTCAGCGCCAGATCCCTGACGTCCTTGACCAGGAAATTGTGCTTGACGCAGGGTCGCGTGATGCCGACGGTGTCGCATTCCTGGAAGGCGTCCTCGCCGATGGCGTGCGTCGGCACCTGCCCGGTGAGGATCACCATCGGAATCGAATCCATGTAGGCCGTTGCGATGCCGGTGATCGCATTGGTGACGCCCGGCCCCGAAGTCACCAGCGCGACACCGACCTTTTCGGTGGACCGCGCATAGGCATCGGCCGCATGCACCGCCGCCTGTTCATGGCGGACCAGCACGTGCTTGACCTTGTCCTGCTTGAACAGCTCGTCATAAAGAAACAGCACGGCGCCGCCCGGATACCCGAAGACATGGTCAATGCCTTCCTCCTGGAGACAGCGTACAACGATCTCTGCACCCGACAATTGCATGATTTAGGACCCGCGTGCGCTCAGGCGCAGGGCACGGGCTTCCGGCGAGAAGGAAACCTGAAACATTACCGGGCGACGCCTCACTGGTCAAGCAAATATCCCTTTAAACAGCAGGATACAAACGTTTTCGCGGATTAATCCGGGTGACTTGCCTCGCTGGAGCGTTTTGTTAATATGCCGCCAATTCCGGGCGCCCCCTTGACCAGCACTTCCTGGCACGCCCGCACAAAAAAAGGCTAACCCACTGGCCACAAACAAGGAACTCGCGGCTTTTCTGGCCGAAGTCGAACGCCGGGCGTTCAAACAGACGCTGTTTTCCGTGCGCGATGAACACCTCGCGCTGGACATCGTGCAGGAAGCCATGATGAAGCTGGCCGAGAACTACGCGGATCGCCCCCCGGCAGAGTTGCCGATGCTGTTCCAGCGCATCCTGCAGAATGCCATCCGGGACTTTTTCCGGCGCCAGAAAGTGCGATCGGCCTGGGTCATGCCGTTGAGCAACCTGTTCGGCACGGACCGCGATGATGACCATGACCCCCTGGATACCCTGGAAATCGGTGAAAATTCAAAGATTTCCGGCAGGCCCGCGGAACAGCTGGAACAAAAGCAGGTCCTTGATATCATTGAGAAAGCGATCGCAACCCTGCCCCTGCGTCAACGTCAGGCTTTCATGTTGCGTTACTGGGAGGAATTTGATGTCGCTGAAGCCGCAAAGGCCATGGGGTGTTCGGAGGGCAGCGTGAAAACGCATTGCTCCCGGGCAACGCATGCTTTGGCGATTTTGCTCAAAAAACAGGGAATCGAGCTATGAATGCCCGGGAACACGAATTCGCCCGAAAAATCGCCGGGGCGCTTGACCGAGGCACCCGCGATCTGGATCGCGGCACCCTGGCGCAACTGGCCGCCGCCCGGGAACAGGCACTGGCCGGCATGCGCAGCACGCCGGCATGGGCGCCGGCATGGGCCGGCCAGTGGACGGGCCGCATCGGCGGATGGGCAACCGGTGCGCGATACATGCTGCCGATGGCAGTGCTGCTTCTGGGCCTGATGGGCATCGTCTACTGGCAAACCGGCAACGGTTCGGGCCACGAACTGGCTGAAATCGATGTGCGCCTGCTGACCGACGATCTGCCCATCGATGCCTACCTCGACAAGGGCTTCGATTCATGGCTAAAACGGCAATCGCGCTGATCGCCTGGCTATGCATCGCGCTCTCCGCCGCCGCCGCACAACCCGCCAAGCAGGCCGTTAAACCCGTTCGTCCGGCCTGGACGGAACTGTCAGTGCCCCAGCAGCAGGTTCTCGCGCCGCTCGCCGCAGAATGGGGCGGCATGGACTCCACGCAGCGCAAGAGGTGGGTGACTATCGCGGACCGTTATCCCAAAATGAAGCCGGCGGAGCAGCAGCGCCTGCAAAAACGCATGAAAGACTGGGTCGCGCTCACTCCCGAGCAGCGACAACAGGCACGGGAGCGCTACAAGGGTTTCAATAAACTGTCTCCGGACCGGCGCCGGGAAATGTCGAGGCAATGGCAGGCCTACCGCAAGTCCCTGGCCCAGCCGGAAACCCAGTTCGACCCCGCGGTCGGCGACCCCCTGCCTTCAGGCGACGCGCCGGTGGAACAGCGGTAGTGCCACCCCATCAGGGCATTCCCGGCATCGGCAGGCGCCTGCTGAGCCTGATCTACGAGTTGTTGCTGCTGACCGCGGTCATACTGCTGGCCGCGGGCGTCGCCACGGCGCTGAGCCACGGCATCGGCCTTGCCCGTCCGCGCGTCCTCATGCAGCTGATCGTGACCGCCGCCTGCCTGGGTTATTTCGCCTGGCAATGGCACGCGCGCGGACAGACCCTGCCGATGAAAACCTGGAAGATCAGACTCGAAACCACGGATGGCGGGCGCGTGCCCGTCGCACGTGTGCTGCTACGCTCCATCCTCAGCCTCCCCTGTTACGGACTGTTCGGGATCACGGTGTTGTGGGCCCTGGTCGACCGGGAAAACCAGTTCCTCCACGACCGCCTTGCCGGAACCCGGATCGTCACCGCCTCCTGAGTCCGCTCAACGGCGCTCCTGCGACCACATCATCCCCGCCGCGACGGCCAGGAACAGCAGCATGGGACTGGCCGCGCTGGCCAGCGGGGACCAATCGTTGAGCAGGCCCAGATGCCCGAACAGGCGGTTGAGGAAATGAAATCCGAGCCCCAGCATGATGCCCGCGAATATTTTCGCTCCGACACCCCCCTGGCGGTTCTGGAAATAGGCAAAGGGCAGCGCAAGGATCATCATCACCAGCACGGCCACCGGATAAAGCAGCTTGCCCCACAGGGCGATCTCGTAGCGCAGCGCCTTCTGCCGGTTTTCCTTCAGGTGCTGGGAATACGAGTACAGGCTCCATGCCGACATTTTCTCCGGCTTCACCTGCAACACGCTGAGCAGCGCCGGCTCCAGTACCGACTGCCAGTCCATGCTTTCGGCGCGGCTGACCCGCGTGCCCGCACCCTCGAAAGCCGTCTGCGCGACATCCAGCAGCCGCCAGCGGTTCTGACCCAGGTATTCCGCGCCTGCCGCGTGGCGCAGCTTGCGCAGCCGGTACTGATCGTCAAATTCGTAGATCCGCAAACCCTTCAGCACCGCCGACGGCGTCACCTCGGCCACATTGATGAAGGCGGTGCCGTCCTTGACCCACAAACCGGAGCGGAATTCCTGCGCCACGATGCCGGCGATCGCCTGCGAGCGCAGGCGCTGCGCGAACTGCTCGGCCGGTGGGGCGAGAAACTCGCCGACGACAAACGTGGCCGCACCGAAGGCCGCACCGACCAGAGCCAGAACGCCGGTCATCCGCGCCAGCGACACCCCCGAAGCGCGCATGACGGTGTATTCCGAACTGGCGACGAACTGCGCCACCGCAAACAATGTCCCGATCAGCGCGGCGATCGGAAACAGCTCGTAGACATGGTTGGGCGCCGAAAGCAGCACGTGGAGCAGGATGTGGCGCAGCCGGTATCCGCCGCGCCCCAGATCCTTCATCTGCTCGACCAGATCGAAAAACGCGAACAGCAGCAGCAGCGCGACAAGAACGAGCAGTGTCGAAACCGCGATCTCCCGCGCGATGTAATTGCGCAGCGTCCTCACCGGAAAAGCCGCCACAGCGAAAACACCGAGAGCCGCCGGTAGAACATGCCCAGCAACAACAGCAGCATGGCGACATGCACGCCCCACATGCCGGTGGCCGCATCCACCCTGGATTGCGCAATCGACGCCTGCATGATCGACAGCAGGTTGCTGTAGACCATGTACACCAGTATCGCCAGCACGATGTTCATCGAGCGCCCGGCGCGGGGATTGACAAACGACAGCGGGATCGCCAGCAGGCCCAGCAGCAACGCGCTTGCTGGCAGGCCGATGCGCCAGGACAGCTCACCCAGATTGCGCGGCACGGGATCGCGCAGCAGCTCCAGCGTCGACAGCGTTTTTGTCGTCGGCGCCCGTTCCGCGGCCTCTCCCGCCTCGATGCGCATCGCGTAGCGCCCGAACTCGAAAATCTTGTATTCGGGAGACCCGGGCTCGCCCTCGTAACGCCTGCCGTTGAGCAAAACCAGGAAACGATCGCCGTTTTCCGCGGTTTCCTGAAAACCGCTCTGCGCCACCATCACGCCCTCTTTGCCGTTCTGGGTGGAACTGACAAACACGTTGGCCACCAGATTGGCCTTGCCGGGAACCTCCTCGACCAGATAAACCCGGTCGGCACGCCGCGATTCATGGAACACGCCCGGCGTGACCTGGGCCACGTCGTCGCGGCTGTCCATCTGCCGGCGAAACTCCTCCGCGCGCTCCACCGCCCAGGGGGCCAGCAGCAGGGACAGCAACCCGATGGCCAGCACCAGGGGCGCCGCAAACGCGAGCACCGGGCCGATCCAGCGCGACAGACCCTGCCCGCAGGAAAACCACACCACCATTTCCGAATCGCGGTAGCTGCGCGTCAGCGTCATCAGCACCGCGATGAACAGCGTCACCGAAAGCAGGATCGGCAGATAGCCGACGAGCGTGAATCCGAGCAGCGCGACGACGCCGGTCGAAGTGATCATGCCGCTGGCGGCCTGCCCCAGAAGGCGCACCAGCTCGTCG
>JAHCLD010000151.1 GCA_026125585.1 Burkholderiales bacterium | reverse complement strand
GGCGCGCACGTCCTCGCCCGCAGCCACGGCGCGCGTGCACGGCGCGCAGCCGATGCTGGCATATCCCCGCGCATACAGGCCGTGCACCGGCAACCGCCGGTCCGCTGCGTACCGCCGCACTTCTACATCGCTCCAGTCGAGCAGCGGGTTGAACTTGTGGAGGCCGCGCACGGCATCGAAGGATTCGGCCGGTAGCGACCGGCGGTCGCCGGACTGCGCGCGGCGCAAACCGGTGATCCACGCGCGTTTCCCGGCCAGGGCGCGATTCAGCGGCAGCACCTTGCGCAGTTCGCAGCAGCTCTGCCGCGCCTGCAGCGAGTCGCGGAACCCGTTGGTGCCATGCCGCGCGGTCCAGGCTTCGATTGCGCCGGCATCCGGCGCCAGCACGCGGACAGCCGCACCGCGCGCCGCATAGGCGGCGATCAGGTCATGGGTTTCCTGCGGCAGGCGCCCGGTGTCGAGAGTGACGACTTCCACCCGCGGCACATGGCCGGCGAGCAGATCCAGCAGCACGCAGTCCTCGATGCTGAAGCTGCAGGCAAAAACCGCCGGGCGATATTCCTGATCGATGCGCGCGAGCATGTCCGCCACCTCGCGCAGCCGGTCGCCGCCCACCGCTGCCGCCGCATCGCCGGCCTTAGCGAAACCAGGAGTTGCCATATTCGAGGAACCTGTCCGTCTGCTCGTCCGGCGGTTCGGCATGGAGGGCGTCGTGTTGCGCCTTGTCCAGCACCCGCCCGATGATGATCAGAGCCGGCCCCTCCACCGACTGCCTTGCTGCCTGCGGCAACGTGGCCGCCGTGCACCAGATTTCCCGGCGTTCCGGCAGCGTCGCGTTCTCCACGATGACCACCGGGGTGGCGCGGGCGACGCCGTTCGACAGCCGTTGCTCCGCGACCTCCCCGGCCTTGCCTGCGCCCATGTAGACCACAGCGGTATTGCCCGCGTGGATTCCAGCCGCCCAGTCGTTCGCAGCCTCGTCGGTGCCGACGCGCGGCGTGGTCAGCACCACGCTGCGCGCGACGCCGCGCCGGGTCAGCGACACGCCCAGCTCCGCGCTCGCGGCCAGCGCCGCGGTGATGCCGGGCACGACCTCGGAACGGATTCCGGCCGCACTCAATTCGTCGATTTCCTCCTGCGCGCGGCCGAACAGCATCGGATCGCCGCCCTTGAGCCGCACCACCAGGTCATGCTTGCGCGCGGCATCGACCAGGCGCTTGTTGATGAAACGCTGCGCGGTCGAATGCCGCCCGCAGCGCTTGCCGACGGCGATCTTCTCGGCGCCTCCGGCCAGTGCGAGCGTGTCCGGATGCACCAGCGCGTCGTGGAACACGATGTCGGCACGGCGCAGCAGATCCGCCGCGCGCAGCGTCAGCAGGTCCGGCGCGCCGGGCCCCGCTCCGATCAGGTAGACCGTGCCGGTCATGGCTTCAGACCGCCCCGGCGCCGCGGCGCCGGAACAGCGGCAGCGGGCGCTCCACCGAAGATTGGTAAGCCTCGCTGAAGTCCCCGAACGCCGACAACGCGGCCTGCGTGTCGATGCCGTCGTTGAGTTCGAAGGCGTCGAAGCCGACGCGCGACAGGTAGAACAACTGGTCGCGCTGGACATCGCCGATCGCGCGCAGCTCGCCCTTCCAGCCGTAGCGTTCGCGCAGCAGGCGCGCCGTCGAGTAACCGCGGCCGTCGGCGAACTGCGGGAAATGCACGGCGATCAGGCCGAGCGCGTCGAGACTGTCCGCGATCAGCGCCGGATCCTCGTGCGGCGCCAGCCAGACCCCGACGCGTCCCGAGGACCTGCCCAGCAGCGCGCTGGAGGACGACTGCCACAGCTTCAGCGGCACCAGCACGTCGCCCTGCGCCGGAATCGCCGGCAGGCCGCCGTCTGCCGCGGGGTCAAGCCGTTGCCAGCTGTCGTTCGCGGGCTTCGCGTTTCTGATGAGCGTTGCCATAAACCTGCTCCTTGAAGGGTTCGATGCCGATGCGGCGCACCACGTCAATGAAACGCTCGGCGTCGCCGTCGCGGCGCGCAAGATAGGTTTCGATCAGCTTTTCGATGACGCCGGGCACCTCGTCCTGCGCGAACGACGGGCCGATGACCTTGCCGAGCGACGACGCATTGCCCTGCGCGCCACCGATCGACACCTGGTAGAACTCCGCGCCCTGCTTGTCGACGCCGAGGATGCCGATGTGGCCGACGTGGTGATGGCCGCAGGAATTCATGCAGCCGGAGATGTTGAGATCGAGCTCGCCGATGTCGTGCTGGTAGTCGAGGTCGTCGAAACGGCGCTGGATCGCCTCCGCCACCGGGATCGACTTCGCGTTCGCCAGCGAGCAGAAATCGCCGCCGGGGCAGGCGATGATGTTCGAGATCAGGCCGATGTTCGGCGTCGCCAGGCCCAGCGCCTTCGCCTCCTGCCACACCGCGAACAGGTCGGACTGCTTCACGTCCGACAGGATCAGGTTCTGCTCGTGCGACACGCGCAGTTCGCCGAAGCTGTAGCGGTCGGCGAGGCCGGCCACCGCGTCCATCTGTTCCGCGGTCGCATCCCCCGGCGGCACGCCGGTCTTCTTCAGCGACAGCGTCACCGCGGCATAACCCGGCACCTTGTGCGCGTGCACGTTGCGCCCGGCCCAGCGCGCAAAGCCCGGCTCGCGCGCCAGCGCCTGGGTGCACTGCACCGACAGCGCGTCGAGCTTCTGGTACTGCGGGCGGGTGAAGCGGCCCCCGATGCGCGACACCTCGGCCCCGGTCAGCGTCCCCGGACCGTCCTTCAGATGGGCCCACTCGGCATCGACCTGCTCGCGGAACACGGCCGGCGTCAGTTCCTTCACCAGGATCTTGATGCGCGCCTTGTACTTGTTGTCGCGCCGGCCGTAGCGGTTGTAGACGCGCAGGATGGCGTCGAGATAGTTCAGCAGCTGCGGCCACGGCAGGAATTCGCGGATCACCGTGCCGATGATGGGCGTGCGGCCGAGGCCGCCGCCGACCAGCACGCGGAAGCCGACGGCACCGCCCTCGTCGCGCAGCGCCTGCAGGCCGATGTCGTGGACCTGGATCGCCGCGCGATCCTGCGCCGCGCCCGACACCGCGATCTTGAACTTGCGCGGCAGGTAGGCGAACTCCGGGTGGAAGGTCGACCACTGGCGGACCAGTTCGCACCACAGCAGCGGATCGACGATCTCGTCCGGCGCGATGCCGGCCAGATGGTCGGTGGTGGTGTTGCGGATGCAGTTGCCGCTGGTCTGGATCGCGTGCATCTGCACCGAAGCCAAGTGCGCCAAGATGTCGGGCACGTCCTCCAGCTTCGGCCAGTTGTACTGGATGTTCTGGCGGGTGCTGAAATGACCGTAGCCGCGGTCCCATTTGCGGGCGATGTAAGCAAGTGCCCGCAACTGGCGCGAGGACAGCAAGCCGTACGGAATCGCCACCCGGAGCATGGGTGCAAACCGTTGAATATAAAGACCGTTTTGCAGGCGCAGCGGACGGAAATCGTCTTCCGACAGCGCGCCGGACAGAAAACGCCGGGTCTGGTCGCGGAACTGCGCCACCCGTTCGTCCACCAGCCTCTGATCGATTGCGTCGTATTGATACATGTGCGGCACCTGTGATCTGACGCCGCCGATGGTAGAAACCCCCTTATATATCGTCCAAGAATATGTTATTTATTATTAATCGTTTTATGTTATATAAAGTGTGAATAAATCATAAATATTTGATTTTAAAATGAATTTACGACAACTCCGCTACTTGCGCGAAGTCGCCCGCAACGGCCTGAAGGTCTCGGACGCCGCCGAAACCCTGTTCACCTCGCAACCCGGGATCAGCAAGCAGATCCGCCTGCTCGAGGAGGAACTGGGCGTGACCATCCTCGTCCGCCACGGCAAGCGCATCACCGACATCACCGAGCCGGGCCGCATCGTGCTGGACATCGCCGAGCGCATGCTGCAGGACGCCGACAACCTGCGCGCGGTCGGCCGCGAGTTCAATTCGGGCGGCCGCGGCACGCTGGTCATCGCCACCACCCACACCCAGGCGCGTTACGCGCTGCCGCCGGTGGTGTCGCGCTTCACGCAGCGCTACCCGCAGGTGCGGCTGACGCTGCGCGAGGGCAGCCCCGAACACATCGCCGGACTGCTGCTCGAAGGACAGGCCGACATCGGCATTGCCACCGAATCCGAGGAGGCCTTCGCCGACCTCGTCACCCTGCCCTGCGCGCAGTGGACACGCAGCGTGATCACACCGCTGAAACACCCGTTGCTCGGCGCCGGCCCGCTGACGCTGGAAAAGATCGCGAAATACCCGCTGATCACCTACGACTTCGCGTTCACGCCGAATTCACCGATCAAACGCGCCTTCGACGCCGCCGACATCAGGCCCAACGTCGTGCTGACCGCGGTCGCCGCCGACGTGATCAAGGCCTACGTCGAGCAGGGCATGGGCATCGGCATTCTCGCGAAGATGGCCTTCGATCCCGCGCGCGATCACGGCGTGCGGCTGATCAACGCCGATCACCTGTTCGAACCCAGCACCACGCGCATCGCGCTGCGCCGCAACGCCTGGCTGCGCGGCTATGCCTACGACTTCATCGAGCTGTTCTCGCCGCAGCTGACCCGCGGCATCGTGACGGCCGCTTTGCAGACGCCCGCCGCGGTGTCATGATCGGGAGGCCGGGCGCGCCCCGTCCCCATCCCGTTTTCACAACAGTCCGCGACCCCGATCATGTCCGCACCGCCCGACAGCCTTTCATCCCGCTACGCCGCCGTGCGTGCGCAGACCGAAAGTCTGGCCGGCCCCCTGTCCGCCGAGGATTGCGCGCTGCAATCGATGCCCGACGCAAGCCCGGTCAAGTGGCACCTCGCACACACGACATGGTTCTTCGAGACCTTCGTACTCGAGTCCCACGCGGCACACCACGAGCCTTTCGACCGCAGCTACCGCCATCTCTACAACTCGTACTACAACGCGGTCGGCGAACAGTTCCCGCGCGCGCAGCGCGGCCTGATCTCGCGGCCCTCGCTGGAAGACATCCGGCGCTATCGCTCGTGCATCGACGCCCGCATGGCCGCGCTGCTCGACGGCGGCCGCCTGCCCGAAGCGGCGCTCGCGCTGGTCGAACTCGGCCTGAACCACGAGCAGCAGCACCAGGAACTGGTGCTCACCGACGTCAAGCACCTGCTGTCGCTGAACCCCCTGGCACCGGCCTATCGCGAAGCCCCGCTCGACACCGCGCCCGCTCCCGGCGCCTGCGGATGGACGGCGTTCACCGGAGGTCTGCGGGAAATCGGCGCATCGGGCGCGGCCTTCGCGTTCGACAACGAAATGCCCCGCCATCCGCAGTACATCGCGCCGTTCGCCATCGCCGATCGGCCCGTCACCAACGGCGAATACCTGTGCTTCGTCGAGGACGGCGGCTACCGGCGGCCATCGCTGTGGCTGTCGGACGGATGGGTCGCCGTGAACACGCACGGCTGGGAAGCGCCGCTCTACTGGCGCAAAATCGACGGCGCCTGGCACGAATACACGCTGCACGGACTGCAGCCGCTGGATCCGGCGCGCCCGGCCGTGCATGTCAGCCAGTTCGAGGCCGACGCCTACGCGCGCTGGGCCGGCGCGCGCCTGCCGACCGAATTCGAATGGGAAGTCGCCGCCGGCACCGCGTCCGGGGACGGGCACTTTTCCGGATCGGGCGAGCTGCATCCCCGCGCCTCCGGCCGCGATCCGCTCGCCGCGATGCTCGGCGGCGTCTGGGAATGGACGCAAAGCGCCTATGCGCCCTACCCCGGCTACCGTGCGGCCGAAGGCGCCGTCGGCGAATACAACGGCAAGTTCATGTGCAACCAGCACGTCCTCCGAGGAGGCTCGTGTGCGACTCCGGCAGCGCACATTCGCCCGACCTATCGCAATTTCTTTCCGCCAGCCGCTCGGTGGCAATTCTCCGGATTCCGGCTCGCCCAGG
>JAHCLD010000150.1 GCA_026125585.1 Burkholderiales bacterium | reverse complement strand
CGAAAGGAGTCCGCATGAATGCGCCATCGCTTTCCGGGAAAACCGCGCGCGGCCGGATACTGACCGTGTGGACGCCCGAGGACAAGGCGTTCTGGGAGCAGCAGGGACGCGCCATCGCCAACATCAACCTGTGGATCTCGATCCCCTGCCTGTTTCTTGCCTTCGCGGTGTGGCAGCTGTGGAGCGTGGTGGCCGTGAACCTCAACGCGCTCGGCTTCAAGTTCACCACCAACCAGCTGTTCTGGCTCGCCGCGGCGCCGGCGCTGTCCGGGGCGACGCTGCGTATTTTCTACTCGTTCATGGTGCCGATCTTCGGCGGCCGGCGCTGGACCGCGCTGTCGACCGCGTCGCTGCTGATTCCCGCGGTCGGCATCGGCATCGCCGTGCAGGACATCTCGACCACGTTTCCGACGATGCTGATCCTCGCGCTGCTGTGCGGCCTCGGCGGCGGCAACTTTTCGTCGTCGATGGCCAACATCAGCTTCTTTTTCCCGAAGGAGCGCAAGGGATCGGCGCTGGGCCTCAATGCCGGCCTCGGCAACCTCGGCGTGTCCTCGGTGCAGTTTCTCGCACCGCTGGTGGTGACGATGCCGATCTGGCTGCTGTTCCAGGGGGATCCCGAACTGATCGTCAACAAGGCCGGGCAGCAGGTCGAGATCTGGGCGCAGAACGCCGCCTTCGTCTGGGTGCCGTTCATCGCGATCTGCGCGGTGGCCGCGTGGTTCGGCATGAACGACATCGCCGACGCCAAGGCCTCGTTCTCCGACCAGGCGGTGATTTTCCGGCGCAAGCACAACTGGCTGATGTGCTGGCTGTACCTGGGCACTTTCGGCTCCTTCATCGGCTATTCGGCGGGCTTTCCGCTGCTGATCAAGTCGCAGTTCCCGGAAATCAATGCACTGCAGTACGCGTGGATGGGCCCGCTGGTGGGTGCGGTGATCCGGCCCTTCGGCGGCTGGCTGTCCGACAAGCTCGGCGGCGCGATCGTCACCTTCTGGAATTTCGTGGTGATGGCGCTCGCCGTCGGCGGCGTGCTGTATTTCCTGCCCTCGGGACCGTCGGGCGGCAGCTTTGGCGGTTTCTTCGCCTGTTTCATGCTGCTGTTCCTGACCACCGGCATCGGCAACGGCTCGACCTTCCGCATGATCCCGGTCATTTTTTTGACCGAACGGCTGCGCGAAGCGGAGGGCAGGGGCGAGGCGGCACGCGAGCAGGCGGTCCGCGACGGCAACAAGGAGGCGGCGGCGGTGCTCGGATTTTCCGGGGCCATCGGCGCCTATGGCGGGTTCTTTATCCCGAAGAGCTACGGCACGTCGATCGCCAGCACCGGCGGCCCCGAGGCCGCGCTGTGGATTTTCATCGTCTTTTACCTGAGCTGCATCGCGATGACCTGGTGGTACTACGCGCGCCGCAACGCGGAAATGCCGTGCTGAGAGGCTGCGCTGAGCGCCGCATTCGGCTCCGAACAACGATCCATTGCATGACGAGGCAGAGATGAGCCATTTTCTCGACCGACTGAATTATTTCGCGACCCCGCGGGAATCCTTTGCCGGCGGCCACGGCGTCGCCAGCGGCGAAGACCGCACCTGGGAGGACGCCTACCGCAACCGCTGGGCGCATGACAAGATCGTGCGCTCGACGCACGGCGTGAACTGCACCGGGTCGTGCTCGTGGAAGATCCACGTCAAGGGCGGCATCGTCACCTGGGAGACCCAGCAGACCGACTATCCGCGCACGCGCTGGGACATGCCCAACCACGAGCCGCGCGGCTGCGCGCGCGGCGCGAGCTACAGCTGGTACCTCTACAGCGCGAACCGCGTGAAATACCCGATGGTGCGCGGACGCCTGCTGAAACACTGGCGCGCGGCCCGTCTCGACAAGGCGCCGGTGGAGGCCTGGGCCTCCATCGTCGGGTCCGAGGAGCGGCGGCGCGACTACCAGCGCGTGCGCGGGCTCGGCGGCTTCGTGCGTTCGAGCTGGGAGGAGGTCAACGAGATCATCGCCGCGGCCAACATCCACACGATCGGCAAGTACGGTCCCGACCGCGTCATCGGCTTTTCGCCGATTCCGGCGATGTCGATGGTCAGCTATGCCGCGGGCAGCCGCTACCTGAGCCTGATCGGCGGCGTGTGCATGAGCTTCTACGACTGGTACTGCGACCTGCCGCCGGCGAGCCCGCAGATCTGGGGCGAGCAGACCGACGTGCCGGAATCCGCCGACTGGTACAACTCGAATTTCATCATCGCCTGGGGCTCCAACGTGCCGCAGACGCGCACCCCGGACGCGCATTTCTTCACCGAGGTCCGCTACAAGGGCACCAAGACGGTGGCGATCACGCCGGACTATTCCGAAGTCGCCAAGCTGTCCGACCTGTGGCTGCATCCCAAGCAGGGCACGGACGCCGCGCTGGCGATGGCGATGGGGCACGTGATCCTGAAGGAGTTCTATTTCGACCGGCGCAGCGCCTATTTCGACGATTACGCGCGCTGCTACACCGACCTGCCGATGCTGGTGATGCTGAAGCCGCACACGCTGCCCGGCGGCAAAACCGTCATGGTGCCGG
Source organism: Burkholderiales bacterium (assembly GCA_026125585.1). Classification (GTDB taxonomy): domain Bacteria; phylum Pseudomonadota; class Gammaproteobacteria; order Burkholderiales; family SG8-41. The sequence continues at coordinate 3,416 of JAHCLD010000150.1, read as the reverse complement.
ACCGCTACCTGCGCGCCTCCGATTTCGCCGACCGGCTGGGCCAGGACAACAACGCCGAGTGGAAGACGGTAGCCTGCGGGGAGGACGGCAGGCCCGTGCTGCACCACGGTTCGATCGGTTTCCGCTGGGGGCCGGAAGGCCGCGCCGACGCCGGCCGCTGGAACCTCGAGCCGAAGGACGCGCGCAGCGGCGCCGAAACCAGGCTGCAGCTGTCGGTGCTGGAAAGCGCCGCCGCCGCCGTGGACACGGCCACCGTGGGATTTCCCTATTTCGGCGGCATCGACCACGACCATTTCGCCGGCAACCCGCAACGCGACGTGCTGGAACGCGCGGTGCCGGTGCGCCGCCTGTCCCTGGCCGGCGGCGAGGCGACGGTGGCGACGGTGTTCGACCTGCAGGTCGCGCAGTACGGCGTCGCCCGCGGCATCGACGGCGAGAACTGCGCGAAGGACTACGACGACAACGTCCCCTACACGCCGGCCTGGCAGGAGCGCATCACCGGCGTGCCGCGCGACCAGGTGATCGCGGTGGCGCGCCAGTTCGCCGACAACGCGGACAAGACCCAGGGGCGCTCGATGGTGATCATCGGCGCGGCGATGAACCACTGGTACCACAGCGACATGAACTACCGCGGCGTCATCAACATGCTGATGCTCTGCGGCTGCATCGGCAAGAGCGGCGGCGGCTGGGCGCATTACGTCGGCCAGGAGAAGCTGCGGCCGCAGACCGGCTGGACCGCGCTCGCCTTCGCGCTGGACTGGATCCGCCCGCCGCGGCAGCAGAACTCGACCAGCTTTTTCTACGCCCACACCGACCAGTGGCGCTACGAGAAACTCGGCGTCGACGAGGTGCTGTCGCCGCTGGCCGACCGCAAGGAATGGGGCGGCAGCATGATCGACTACAACGCGCGCGCCGAGCGCATGGGCTGGCTGCCCTCCGCGCCGCAACTGCAGACCAATCCGCTGCAGGTGGTGCGCGACGCGCAGGCGGCGGGCATGGAGCCGAAGGACTACGCGGTCAGGGCGCTGAAGGACGGCTCGCTGAAAATGAGCTGCGGCGACCCCGACCACCCGGCGAACTGGCCGCGCAACCTGTTCGTCTGGCGCTCCAACCTGCTCGGCTCCAGCGGCAAGGGCCACGAATATTTCCTGAAACACCTGCTCGGCACCAGCAACGGCGTGCAGGGCAGGGACCTCGGGCCGCAGGAGGCGAAGCCGCAGGAGGTGGCCTGGCACGCGCAGGCGCCGGAGGGCAAGCTCGACCTGCTGGTGACGCTGGATTTCCGGATGAGCACGACCTGCCTTTATTCGGACATCGTGCTGCCGACGGCGACCTGGTACGAGAAGAACGACCTCAACACCAGCGACATGCATCCCTTCATCCATCCGCTGTCCACCGCGGTCGATCCGGCCTGGCAGTCGCGCTCGGACTGGGACATCTACAAGGGTTTCGCGAAGAAGTTCAGCGAGCTCTGCCCCGGTCATCTCGGCGTCGAGAAGGAACTGGTGCTGAGCCCGCTGATGCATGACAGCCCGGCGGAGCTCGGGCAGGCGCTCGACGTCCGCGACTGGGCGCGCGGCGAGTGCGACCTGGTGCCCGGCAAGACCGCGCCGCAGATGACGGTCGTCGAGCGCGATTACCCCAATGTCTACAAGCGGTTCACCGCCCTGGGGCCGCTGATGGCGAAAATCGGCAACGGCGGCAAGGGCATCGCCTGGAACACGCAGGCGGAAGTGGGCCAGCTCGGCGAACTGAACGGCCTCGTGCGCGAGGACGGCCCGACGCAGGGCCTGCCGCGGATCGAAACCGACATCGACGCCTGCGAGGTCGTGCTGCAACTCGCGCCGGAGACCAACGGCCACGTCGCGGTCAAGGCCTGGGAGGCGCTGGGCAAGGCCACCGGCCGCGACCATACACACCTGGCGCTGCACCGCGAGGACGAGAAGATCCGCTTCCGCGACATCCAGGCGCAGCCGCGCAAGATCATCTCGTCGCCGACCTGGAGCGGCATCGAGAGCGAGACCGTGTCCTACAACGCCGGCTACACCAACGTGCACGAGCTGATTCCGTGGCGCACGCTGACCGGCAGGCAGCAGTTCTACCTCGACCACCCGTGGATCCGCGCCTTCGGCGAGAACCTGTCGAGCTACCGGCCGCCGGTGGACCTGAAGGCCACGGCCGGCATCCACGGCATCCGCGGCAACGGCAACCCGGAGATCCTGCTCAACTTCATCACGCCGCACCAGAAATGGGGCATCCATTCAACCTACACCGACAACCTGCTGATGCTGACGCTGTCGCGCGGCGGCCCGATCGTCTGGCTGTCCGAGGACGACGCGAAGCGCGCCGGGATTGCCGACAACGACTGGGTGGAGCTGTTCAACATCAACGGCGCGATCGCGGCGCGTGCGGTGGTCAGCCAGCGCGTGAACCCGGGGATGATCATGATGTACCACGCCCAGGAGAAGATCGTGAACACCCCGGGTTCCGAGATCACCGGCGTGCGCGGCGGCATCCACAACTCGGTGACGCGGATCGTGCTGAAGCCGACGCACATGATCGGCGGCTACGCGCAGTTCAGCTACGGTTTCAACTACTACGGCACCATCGGCACCAACCGCGACGAATTCGTCGTGGTGCGCAGGATGAACCGCATCGACTGGCTCGATACCCCGGTCGGCGCAGAGCGGGTTGCCGCCGTACAAGCCCAGGGAGAATCGGCATGAACAGCCCCCACGCTCACATTCGTTCGCTGCCCCCCGAGGGGGCGCCTGCCTCCTTCGGGGCGGCCCGTCAGGAGGCAGCATGAAAATCCGCGCCCAGATCGGCATGGTGTTGAACCTCGACAAGTGCATCGGCTGCCACACCTGTTCGGTGACCTGCAAGAACGTGTGGACCAGCCGGCCCGGCATGGAGTACGCCTGGTTCAACAACGTCGAGACCAAGCCCGGCATCGGCTATCCCAAGGAATGGGAGAACCAGGACAAGTGGAACGGCGGCTGGGTGCGCCGCGCCGACGGCTCGATCGAGCCGCGGCAGGGCGGCAAGTGGAAGCTGCTGATGAAGATCTTCGCCAACCCGAGCCTGCCGGAGATCGACGACTACTACGAGCCCTTCACCTTCGACTACGCGCATCTGCAGAACGCGCCGGAGATGAAGGCGAGCCCGACCGCGCGCCCGCGCAGCCTGATCACCGGCAAGCAGATGGACAAGATCGTCTGGGGGCCGAACTGGGAGGAAATCCTCGGCGGCGAGTTCAGCAAGCGCAGCGCCGACAGGAATTTCGACGACATCCAGAAGCAGATGTACGGCGAATTCGAGAACACCTTCATGATGTACCTGCCGCGGCTGTGCGAGCACTGTCTCAATCCCGCCTGCGTCGCGTCCTGCCCGTCGGGCTCGATCTACAAGCGCGA
>JAHCLD010000015.1 GCA_026125585.1 Burkholderiales bacterium | reverse complement strand
CCTTGGGAAGGGGGATGCAGGCCCCGCTTGTGGGTGGCCTTGTCCCTTCATTCGGAAAAACCCGGCCCAACCCGACACGGCATTGAAATCTGCCGTCCCGGTCCGCCGCCGCATTTGCCGGGTGCCGGGCGGGGCCGCACAATTCGCCCGTGGGGAATGCGGGCCGGCCCGGCGCTGCACCTGGAGGGCGCATGGCATCCGACGAGCATCTGCGGCGTGCGCTGGAGCTGTTTGATGCCGCGCTGGAACAACCCGAGCCGCAGCGCGAGGCGTGGCTGCATGCGCAGTACGCGGGCGATGCGGCGCTGCTGGCGCAGGTGCGCGCGCTGCTGGCGGCCGATGCGCTGGGGCTCGCGCTGTTCGCGATCAGCGGCGCGCGCATCGCCGAGGCCGCCGGCTTCGGCGGCATCGTCGTGGTGATCCTCGGCACGATGACCGGCGTGGCCGGCGGTGTGTTCCGCGACATGCTGCTTGCGGAAATCCCGCTGCTGCTGCGCGACGGCGAGATTTACGCGACCGCGGCGATCGCCGGCATCGTGATCTACCTGTTGCTGCAGTCTGCGGGGACGGAGCGCCTGACGGCCGGCTACGCCGGCATGTCTGCGGTCGTGGTGATCCGGTTTGCCGCGATTTTCCTCAACCTGCGCATGCCCGCACTAAGGCTGGGCGATTCCGGAAAACGGGATTAATCAGGGAAGCAGGTTTTTCGCTCCGCACGCATCACTCTGCGCTCTGCACTGCTTTCAATGCAGGTGGCGGTTGCGCGGGTGCAGCGGAATGACGGTCGAGCTGCCGGCGGCCGACGGCGCGCCACCCTGGGATTTCTGCGGGGCATGGGCATCGAACATCCGCGTTACCAGCGAGGTGACTTCCTCCACTTCCTGCTTGCCGAGGTGGCGCGACAGCATGTGATTGAGGTCCTCCACCACGCACTGGCGGCGGAATTCATGGATGGCTTCCGGCGTGGGGCCGACGAAGAACTGGTGGAACTCGTCCTCGCCGTTGTCCTGGTAGTAGGTGATCTCCACTTCCGAGGCGTACTCGGTCAGCGGCCCGAGATTGTTGCAGGCCTCGGTCAGCTTGTTGTGGAAGCTGCGGCCGACATCGCCGGTCCAGCAGATGCTGACCACGCGCTCGCCGGCGTCGTAGGCGATGCCGGGCTCGTCGCGCTCGAGGCTTTTGGCATCGGCGAGATGGTCGGCGTCCACGTAATCCAGCCAGGGGCGCAGCGCGAGTTCGACCTGCGCCAGGCGCACGCCTTTGCACAGGAAAACGCTGCCGTGGACATGTACTTCGGTCTTCATCGTTGCCGGCTCCGGTGTGGTGACTGCGGGGCGCCGCCTGCCGCGACGCGGGGCGTCAAGGATATCACAGCGGGGAATTGAAAATTATTCAATAAAAACAAATACTTATGATTGATATGCAAGCCTCAGCTGCGCAGGCCGAGCCCGGAGATCAGTTCGCCGAGCATGCCGCGTTCCCGTTCGAGCAGATCGCGGGTCGCCGCGGAGCCGGCCCAGGTATCGACCCAGTACTGGCGGCGCAATTCCTCGCGCCAAGCCGCGCTCTTCGCCGCCCGGCCGAGCGCGGCCTCCCACCAAGCGACCTGAGCCGTATCGAGGCCGGCGGCGCCGATGACGCCGCGCCAGGTGCCGATCACGCAGTCGACGCCGAGTTCGCGCCAGGCCGGCGTGCCGGCGTAGAGGTCGCCGAGGCGCCGCGGCGCGGAGACGGCCAGCGCGCGCAGGCGGCCCGCGGCCAGTTCCGGCGCGGCGCTGACCGCGGTGATCGCGGCGGCTTCGGCTTTCCCGTCGAGCAGGTCGGCGACGGCGTGGCGCGCCGAATCGAAGACGTGCAATTCGAGCGCGCGCGGATCGGCGCCGGCATGCCGGACGAGCTGCGCCAGCGCCATGTGGTTGGTGTTGCCGCGCGCGGTGGCCATCGCGATGGTGAGGGTTGCCGGATCGCGCAGCCGCGCCAGCAGGCCGGCGGCATCGGCAATCGCCGAATCCGCGCGCACCAGGAAGGCGATGTATTCGGTGTACAGCGTGGCCAGCGGCGTCAGCGCGGTGTCGTCGAAACCGCTGACGCCGAGCTGGCGGTTGGTGATGAGTGTCGGCGAGCTGATTGCGGCCACGTGCGGGTCACCGCGGTGCCGGGCGAGGTGATCCCAGGCATTGCCGCCACCGCGACCGGGGATGTTGACGAGCCGCGCCGGGACGTCGATCAGCCGTTCGGCTGCGAGCACCTGCAGCAGCGCGCGGGCCGGACGGTCCTGCCCGCCGCCCGCGGGCGTGCCGGCCACCAGTTCGATGTCGCGTCCGGGGCGCCAGCTCATGCGGCCGCGTGCGCGCCGTCCTTCGGCACGAACACGACCAGCAGGTTGGCGGCGATGATGGTGCCGGCGAGGAAGTAGAACGCGGTGTAGATGCCCCAGGTGTCTGCGATGACGCCGAAGGTGGCCGGCGCGATGCTGCCGCCGATGGCGAGGATCGTGAACTGCAGGCCGACGCCGGTGCCGGCGAGGCGTTTCGGCGTGTTCTCGATGCCCCAGGCCTGCATCACCGGACGCATCGCGTACAGGAAGAAACCGACCAGGGCGACGAACACGATGAACATGAAGGATTGTCCGGCGAAGATCATGCCGATGATGGTCACACCGGTCAGCACCATGCTCGACAGCACGACGTGCCGCCGGCCGACCTTGTCGGAGACATGCCCGGCAATCGGGCCGGCGATGAGTCCGGCGACCTGCAGCACGGTCATGCAGACGCCGACGGCGATCGGCGAGTAGCCCTGCTCGTACGCGAGGTACACCGGCAGGAACACCATCAGCCCGACCTGGGTCAGGGTGCGGAAGCCGCCGCTGATGCAGATCAGCATCAGCGTGCGGTTGCGCAGCAGGCTGCCGAGATCCTGCAGGTACTGGCGCGCGTTCCATCCGCTGCCGGCCTCGTCTTTCCTGTTCTTTTCCGGCGCGCGGGTCGTGGCCAGCGCGCCGACCATGACCAGGATCAGCGTCGCCATCACCAGTCCCGGCACGATGTTGATCACCACCACTTCGCGCCAGCTGAACCAGGCGAGCAGCGCGCCGGCGGCCATGGGCGCCAGCGCCTCGCCGATGTTGCCGCCCATCCCGTGGAATGACAGCACGAGGCCCTTACGCTGCGGATACTGGTGGGCAAGCGTCGGAATCGCCGCCGGGTGCCACAGGTTGTTGCCGATGCCGACCAGCATCAGGCACACCATCAGCATCCACATGCTGTTGGTCAGGCTCATCAGCGCGTACGGAAAACCGACCCAGAACAGCGAGGCCGCCATCAGGTAGCCCTTCTTGCCGATGGAGTCGACGATCATGCCGCCCGGCAGGTTGGAGAGCGCGCCGGCGATGTGCTGCATGCTCATCAGGAATCCGATCTGCGTATAGGAGAGACCGAGTTCCTTGCCGATCAGCGGCAGCAGCACGTAGAAGGTGGCGGGATACCAGTGGGTGAGGGCGTGACCGGCGGAAATCAGCCAGACATCGCGGAAGGGACGGGCGGGTAAGGCGGCTGCTGCCGATGTGCTCATAATATGGTCTTGTTGCGATCTTGTACGGTTTCAAATCATCTTAGCATGCGCCGGCGCGCATGCAGCGCGGCGTATAATCGACGCCTTCACCGCCGCAACAAAACCCAATCGGGAATCACCGATCACCGTCCCTCATGCGTACCGACATCGAGCGTTTTTTCAGTCCCCAATCCATCGCCATCATCGGCGCCTCGCAGGATCTCGTCACCATCAGCGGCCAGCCACTGAAACACCTGCTGTCCCACGGCTACGGGGGAAAGCTCTATCCGGTCAATCCGAAATACCAGGAGATTTCCGGCGTCAAATGCTGGCCCTCGATCGAGTCGCTGCCGGAGGCGCCCGAACTGGGGCTGATCCTGGTCAACGCTTCGCGCGTGGCCGACATGCTGACCGCCTGCGGCAAAAAAGGCATTCCCTACGTCATCATCTTCAGTTCGGGCTTCTCCGAAACCGGTGGCCAGGGCGTGTTGATGCAGCAGAAACTCGCCGATATCGCGAAGGAATACAACATCGGCGTCATCGGTCCCAACTGCCAGGGCATGATCAACCCGGCGCACAAGGTCTACGCCGGCTTCGGCTCGGTGTTCAACGCCGACTACACCGCGGGCGCCGTCAGCATGGTGTCGCAGTCCGGCGGCTTCGGCTTCTCGGTGATGAACCTGTCCTCGCTCGACGGCGGCCTGCCGTTCCGGCAGATGGTGACCACCGGCAACGAAATCGGCGTGTCGACGCTGGATTTCATGGAATATTTCATCCGCGACCCGCAGACCGAGATCATCGGCACCTACATCGAGGGCGTGAAGGACGCGCGGCGCATACTCGACGTCGGCGACAAGGCGCTCGCCGCCGGCAAGCCGGTCCTGATGTGGAAGGTCGGCAACACCGAGCAGGGCCAGAAGGCCGCGGCCTCGCACACCGCCAACCTCGGCGGCGCGATGGCGCTGTACAAGGCCGCGTTCCGGCAGAAGGGCATCATCCAGGTCGACGATATCCAGGACCTCGTCGACTACGGCCATGCGCTGCGCGCGAAGCGCCTGCCGCGCGGCAACCGCGTGGCGATCATCACCATCTCCGGCGGCGCCGGCATCCTGATGACCGACGAAATCGTCGCCGGCGGCATGCGCATGGCGCAGCTCGCGCCGGAGACCGTCGCCAAGCTGAAGGCGTTCGTGCCGTCCTACGGTTCGGTGGGAAACCCGGTGGACGTCACCGCGGCGATTTTCAACGATCTCTCGCTGATCAACCGCACGCTGCAGGCGATCAACGACGATCCGGGCGTGGACTGCATCGCGATGATCAACGCCTCGCTGCAGGGCGAGATCGCGCAGAAGGTGGCGGCGGAAATCGTCTCGGTGGCGGCGCAGACCGACAAGCCGATCTTCATTTCCTGGAGCGCGCGCGATGCCGTCGCGCCCGAGGCCTATGCCGCGCTCGACGCCGCGCGCATCCCGCACTACAAGTCGCCGGTGCGCTGCGGCCGCGCGCTGGTCGCGCTGTCCTGGTACGCGGAGGCAAAGCGCCGCAATGAGGTCCAGAAAAACGACAGGCCGCCGGTGATCAGCCGTCCGGCCGCGCAGGCGATGCTGAAGGGAAAGACGGGCGACGTCGCCGAATATGCGGCGAAACAGGTGCTGGCCGAATACGGCATCGCGGTGACGCAGGAGCAGCTCGCGAACAGCCGCGACGCCGCAGTGGCCGCCGCGCAGAAGATCGGTTTCCCGGTGGCGATGAAGGTGCAGTCCGCCGACATCCCGCACAAGACCGAGGCGAAGGCGGTGAAGCTCGATGTCGCGGACGCCGCCGGCGTGGCCGCCGCCTACGACGAGATTCTGAAGAACGCCAGGGCGTACAAGGCCGATGCGCGCATCGACGGCGTGCTGGTGCAGGAGATGGTCGGCGGCGGCATCGAGGCCATCGTCGGCGTCACCAACGATGCGCTGTTCGGGCCCGCGGTGATGTTCGGGCTCGGCGGCATCTTTGCCGAAGTGCTGAAGGACGTGTCGTTCCGGCTGGCCCCGATAACCCCGGCGATGGCGCGCGAGATGGTCGAGGAGATCAAGGGTTACCCGGTGCTCGCCGGCGCCCGCGGCAAGCCGCCGGCCGACGTCGACGCGCTGGTCGACGCGCTGGTGAAGCTGTCTGCGCTGGCGATGGACCTGAAGAACAGGATCGCCGAACTCGACATCAACCCGCTGATCGTGATGCCGAAAGGCGGAGGCGTGAAGGCGGCGGACGCGCTGATCCGGATGAAGGGCTGAAAGTCAAAAGCCAAGTCAAAGGCTTTTAGCCACAGAGAGCACAGAGGACACAGAGTAAAACCGGTGCCGTGCATGGATTTGTGTTCCTCGCTCTGGCTTCTCTCTGTGATCTCTGTGTCCTCTGTGGCTAGCTTTGAAGTTCGATCTTGGAGTCTCGCATGACTATTTCCGCCGAAGTGCGTTTGCTGTGCGACGAGGTTGCCAGGTTCGTCCGCGACGAAGTCGATCCGCGTTCGCGCGAAATCGAGGAGAGCGACGCCATTCCCGAAGACCTTGTGCAATTGGCGCGGGAAATGGGCCTGTTCGGGCTGACGATCCCCGAGGAATACGGCGGCAGCGGCCTCGACCTCGCCGGCAAGTGCGCGATCGAGGAGGTGATGGGCCGGACCAACTATGGCTTCGCCACGCTGATCGGCAACCATACCGGCATCAGCACCACCGGCATCGTTGCGCTGGGCAACGACGCGCAGAAGAAGAAATTCCTGCCGAAGATGGCGGGCGGCGAATGGATCGGCGCCTTCGCGCTGACCGAGCCCCAGGCCGGTTCCGACCCGGCGGCCATGCGCACCACCGCGGTCAGGAAGGGCGACCGCTACGTGCTCAACGGAGAGAAGATCTACATCACCAATGCCGGCGTCGCGCAGGTGTTCACGGTGATGGCGATCACCGACAGGAGCAAGGGCGTCAAGGGCATCTCCGCCTTCGTCGTCGAGCGCGGCACGCCGGGCTTCGGCATCGGCAGGAACGAGCTGAAGATGGGCATGCACGGCTGCACCACCGCGCCGCTGTCGTTCACCGAATGCGAGGTGCCGGCGGAGAATCTTCTCGGCGAGGAAGGCATGGGTTATGTGCAGGCGCTGAAGACGCTGACCGCGGGCCGGGTGACGGTGTCGGCGCGTTGCTGCGGCATGATGGACAAGCTGATCGAGCAGAGCGCCGAATACATGAAAACCCGCAGCCAGGGCGGCAAGAAGCTCGCCGAGCACCAGGGCCTGCAGTGGATGCTTGCCGACATGGCGGTGGCGCGCGACGCGGCACGCGGTCTCACGCGGCGCGCGATCGACACGCTGATGCGCGGCGAGCGCGGCACGATGGAAGCCTCGACGGCGAAACTGTTTTCGACCGAGGCGCTGGGCCGCGTGGTCGACGCCGCGGTGCAGATCCACGGCGGCATGGGCTATATGCGCGAAGCCGGCATCGAAACCACCTTCCGCGACGCGCGCATCGTGCGCATCTATGAAGGTACGTCCGAGATCCAGCGCAACATCATTGCCGGGTTGTTGCTGAAAGACAGTTGATCAACTCGTGTTGACCCGGAAGCTGCGCCGAGAATATGCTGAGTGATATTTCGCGTTGGTGCCGTCCGCTTTCTAACGACGAATGTCCCACAACAAGTGCGCAGACAATGGCGGTTTTCCATCTGTTTCCCGAAGGGGGTAAACATGCACAAGAATTCTGAAATGGCTTTCATTGCTGTTTTCGCAATGCTGTTTGCGCTGATGCCGATCGTGGCGGTAGGCCAAAGCTTTCCCGAACGTGCCGTGCGAATGGTGGTGCCTTTCCCTGCAGGCGGTGGCACCGATTTCATCGGGCGCACTGTCGGGCAGAAACTTGGCGAAATTTGGGGAAAGCCAGTGGTCATGGATAACCGGCCGGGTGCTACCACGGTGTTGGGGACTGATCTTGTAGCCAAGGCGCTGCCGGACGGGTACACGTTGCTGGTTACACCCGTGCCATTCAGCATCGTGCCCAACCTGAAATCACGATTACCATATGATCCACTTAAGGATTTCGAGCGGATCGCGCTTTATAACACTGCGCCATTAGTGTTCTTGGTCAACCCAATAGTGCCTGCCAAGAATGTCAAGGAACTGATCGCATTGGCGCGTTCGAAACCGGATGTTCTGAACTTTGGTACCTCGGGTACGGGCAGTTCCAATCATTTTGCCGGAGAGCTGTTCAAGTCAATGGCGCGCGTGAAAATTGTTCACGTACCTTACAAGGGAAGTCCGCCGGTTTTGGTTGATTTGGTCGGCGGTCACATTGATATTGCGGTCACAACCCTGACTTCCGCAATCAATCTGATTAAGTCTGGCAAGGTGCGATCCATAGCAGTCACCGGTCTTGAACGCTCTTTTTCCATGCCCGAGATTCCAACATTGAACGAGTCAGGGCTGAAGGGCTTTCAGGCGGTCGCATGGAATGGTTTGAGTGCGCCCGCGCGCACGTCGCGAGAGATTATCGACAAAATCAATGCTGACGTGGCGCGGGTATTGCGACTCCCGGATGTTATTAATCGCTTTCAGGGCGAAGGCGCGGATCCGGCGCCGATGACCGCGTTACAGTTTGATGCTTTCGTGCGCAACGAGATACAAAAGTGGGGCAAGGTCGCACAACTGGCCGGCATCCAACCTGAATAAGGGGCAGCTATGACAATCAGTCGCAGTGAAGTGATGGGGGATTTGGAACGGCTGGAGCGCGAGATTGCGATGTCCGATTGTGATGCCGTGGTTGCTGTCTCACCGGAAAACGTCCGCTATACGGGAGATGTGCACATTGACACGCAGCGCCGGTTGCGCGACCGGCTGGCTTTTATTGTATGGCCGAAGCACGGTTCGCCTGTATTCTTGGTTTGTCAGATGGAGGCTGCATACGTTGAGGAGAATACCTGGATCAAGGATGTGCGCAGCTATCGCGAGTTTGTCGAAACGCCAATAACAGCCTTGGTGGCGATTTTGCGGGAAATGAAAGTCGAGACCGGGAAAGTCGCGATTGAAACAGGGTACCTTGCTGCAAACCATTACCAGGAACTGACCCGATTGTGCCCAAGGTTGTCTATTCAAGCGGCGGAACCGCTGTTCGCACATGTGCGGATGTTTAAAACCCCGCGTGAGAAGGCGCAGATCATCCATGCCTTTCAGGCAACCGAGCGTGCATTTCTCGCGGCATTTTCGCAGGTGAAGGTGGGGGAGACGGAGCGTGACATTGCAGTGCGTCTGGGGTCGGCGATTCTTGCCGAAGGAGCTGAGCTGGTAAATGCGAATAACTGCAATGCAGGCGCAAACACGGGCTATCCGCACATGGCGCCATCCGATTACCGGGTGCGTCCTGGGGATATCGTCAAGGCTGACTCTGGCGGCATCTTCCGGCAATACCTGTCCAATGTCGGGCGTACCGCCAAGGTTGGAAAACCGACAGAAGAGGATCTTTCCATTTGGAAACGATTGCGGGAAATCCATCACACCGTGATTGATCAATGCCGCGTAGGTAAAACCGGGCGTGAACTATTTGAGCTCGCCAAGCGCACCCAGGAAAAACTGGGCCTGACGTTTACTTACTCACATAATGGCCATTCGATAGGTCTTACCGGGCATGAGCATCCGATCATTAATGCTGGGGAACAGATTCCCTACCAAGTGGGCATGCTGACGACGGTGGAAACCCGAATGCGTTGGGCAGGTAAAGTTGGCTATCACATGGAAGACATTATCGAAATCACGGACGGTGCGCCGATTTGGCATGCAAAGGATTTCCCAAACGAAGAATTATTGATTGTGTAGCTTAATCGGGCGTTTGCGCCGGATGCGGTTCAGTGATTACGCGGTGGATATAAGTACAGGTCAGCGCGCCCGGATTGAGTGAGGTATGAGCTGCAATATCAAAATCGTAGAGCGAGTAACCATAAGTACTTGATTTTATTATTTATTTTAAATGAGCAATCCCATAGGTTCGTGATGGCAACAATCCAGGAATTGATGAGTCTCAAGGGCCAGGTGGCCGTGGTCACCGGCGGCGCCACCGGCATCGGCCTGCAGATGGCCAAGGGCCTGGCCGAGGCCGGCGCCAACATCGTCATCTGTTCGCGCCGCGCCGAAGTCTGCGAGGAGGCTGCCGGCCAGATCGAGAAACTCGGCGTCAAGGCGCTGGCCGTCGGCTGTGACGTGACCAGGGCGGACCAGGTCGGGAAGCTGAAAGAGGCCGTGCTGGCGAAGTTCGGCCGCGTCGACATTCTGTTCAACAACGCCGGCCGCGCCTGGGTGGCGCCGCCCGAGGACACGCCGCTGGAGCGCTGGCAGCAGGTGTTCGACCTCAACATCACCGCGCCTTTCCTGTGCGCCCAGGCCTTCGGCCGCGAATTCATCAAACAGAAACGCGGCAAGATCGTCAACATCGCCTCGATCGCGGGTCTCGTCGGCCGCAATCCCGCCGCCTACAACTCGATCGCCTACGGCTCGAGCAAGGGCGCGCTGGTCAATTTCACGCGCGACCTCGCGGTGAAGTGGGCGCAGCACAACATCCAGGTCAACTGCATCTGCCCCGGCTTCTTCGTGACGCCGATCAACGAAAAGATGTACGTGAAGAACAAGGACAACGTCGAGCGCGAGATTCCGCTGAAGCGCACCGGCGGGCCCGACGACCTGAAGGGCATCGCGGTGCTGCTGGCTTCGAATGCTTCCAACTTCATGACCGGCGCGATCATCCCGGTCGACGGCGGCGCGGTGGCTTGGTAGTCGCTGCGCAGAACGGCCTGGGGCGCGGGCGGCCCGGGGTTCGAATGTTCCGGCTCCGGCCAGTCAAAAAGGGCTCCTTGCGGAGCCCTTTTTGTTTTTCAGCCAGCCGGTCAGCTCGGTTGTATGCCGGCCGCCCGGATCACTTTCCGCCACTTCTCGATTTCGGACTGGATGTACCTGGCGAACTCGGCGGCGCTGTTGCCGACCGGATCGGCGCCTTCCCTGGACAGCCGCTCGCTCATTTCCGGGCTTTTCAGGATGGCCACGACTTCGGCATTGAGCTTGCCGGCGATGTCCGCCGGAATGCCGGCCGGCGCCAGCAGGCCGTACCAGGTGGCCGCTTCATAACCCTTGACGCCGGCCTCCATCATCGTCGGCAGCTCCCTGGCCGCCGGCGAGCGCTGGCCGCCGGTCACCGCCAGGGGAAGCAGGCGGTTGCTCTTCACCTGCGGCATCGCGGAGATGATGCTGGCGAAGGTCATCGACACCTGGCCGCTGGCGACATCGATCAGTGCGGGCTGCACCCCCTTGTACGGGATGTGCAGCATGTCGATGTTGGCGAGCATCCTGTACAGCTCGCCTGACAGATGGCCGCCGGTGCCGTTGCCCGCCGAAGCAAACGACAGTTTGCCCGGCTGTTTTCTGGCGAGAGCGGTCAGTTCCCTGACCGATTTTGCCGGCACCGACGGATGGATCAGCAGCATCAGGTTCTGCGTTGCAACCAGCGTGATCGGCGAGAAATCCTTCACCGGATCGTAGGGCAGCGACTTGCGCAGACTGACATTGGTGGCGAAGGAGGCGACGGTGCCCATGATCAGGGTGTAGCCGTCGGGCGGCGACTTGGCGACGATTTCGGCGGCGATCGCACCGCCGGCGCCGGGCCGGTTGTCGACCAGCACCTGCTGGCCCCAGCGCTCGGCGAGTTTGGGGCCGACCGTGCGCGCCATCGTGTCGACGCTGCCTCCCGGCGTGCTGACGACGACGATGCGGACCGGCCGTGACGGATAGTTCTGTGCCAGGGCGGCGGAAGCCGCGGTCATCGCGGCGGCGGCAATGATCGTGTGGATGAATGTCGAACGCATGATTCCTTCTCCTCGTGATGTGCGGCTGCCCGTGCCGGCAACCGGGTTGGGTCTAGGGCTGGAAGCCGACCGAGCCTTCGTATTTGGCCAGCACTTCCGCGCCGGGCAGAAACTCCTCTTCCAGCTTCCTGATGTCGGAAAAGCCGATATAGGCGTGCATGTTGCCCGCAGGGTGATCCTTCGTGCGGGCTTCGAAGCGTTTGACGGCCTCGACGTCGTCCTTCGCGAACTCGGTGAAATAGTCGACCATGGCCACCGTCGACGAGCGCAGCGAGCCGGTGGCGTTGGACACCATCGCGATACCCAGTTCGTCGAGGCGCGACACCGGCAGCCGCGGCGACACGCCGGTGCGGTTGAAGTGCAGCGGGCCGCGGATTTCGCGGGCGCAGCGCTCCAGCTCCGCTTCCGAGGTCAGGGCCTCGGGGAAGATCATGTCGGCGCCGGCGTCGAGGTAGGCGTTGGCGCGGCGGATCAGCTCGTCGACGCTGCCGCCGGCGATGCCGCGGGCGTCGCAGCGCGCGATCAGCACGAAATCGGGATCGAGCTCGCGCCGCACGCGGTCGGCGGCGCGCAGCTTGCCGGCCATCTCCTCGACGGCGACGATCTGTTTGCCGGCGACATGGCCGCAGCGCTTGGGCGCCACCTGATCCTCGATGTGGATGGCGGCCGCGCCGGCAACGATGAAATCCTCGACCGTGCGCATGGTGTTGATCGCGTTGCCGAACCCGGTGTCGGCGTCGGCGATCACCGGGATGTTCACGGCGCGCGCGATGTAGCGGGTGACCATCACGATTTCGTTCAGCGTGATCAGGCCGACGTCGGGTTTGCCCAGCAGCGAGGCCGAGACGCCGTATCCGGTGACGCCGCAGCAGCGGAAGCCGGCCTTCTCGATGATTTTCGCCGACAGCGCGTTGTGGGCGCCGGGTTTCACCAGCGTCCGGCCTTCCTTGAGCAGGGCGCGCAGGCGGCTGGACTGGGGCAGAGGTCGGGACATGGGGTTTTCCTCGGGGGGTGTCAGTGATTTCCCCAAATTGTATTTAATTGTATACAATTCGGCAACCTGATGTCCTGCCGCAGCGGCGGGCCGAGGAGACCGCAGCCGATGCCAGCCCGCAACAAATCCGCAGACCGAAACAGGACCGCAGCCGCTCCGGCGGGCGTCAGCCTTGCCGAAGTGGCCTACCGGGGCCTGCTCGAGGGCATCCGCCGCGGAGACCTGCGTCCCGGCGACCCGGTGCGCGAGCAGCATGTCACCGACTGGCTGAAAATCAGCCGCACCCCCGTGCGTGATGCGATGCGGCGGCTGGAGGCCGAAGGTTACCTGGTGCACGAACGCCACCGCGGCGCCGTGGTCGCCACGCTCGACGACCAGGCGGTGATCGAGCTCTACGCCCTGCGCGAAGTGCTGGAAGGCGCCGCCGCGGTGATGGCGGTGCGCCACGCCAGCGAGATGGAGATCGGCCAACTCGAGCAGCTGGTGGAGGAAAGCGCGAAGGTGCGCGACCCCAAGGTGCTGATCGAATACCAGCGCAATATCAACGACCTGGTCCACCGCATGGCGCGCAACCGCTATCTGGTGAAGACCATGCGCATGCTGCGCGAGACGCTGTTCCTCGTCGGCACGGTCGTCACCGTGATGCCGGACCGGCCGGCCACGCTGCTGCGCGAGCACCGCGCGCTGCTGGATGCGCTGAAAAAACGCGATGCCCGGCGCGCCGAGCAGGCCATCCGCGGCCATGTGCGAAGCGCGCTGCAAAGCCGGCTGCAACTGCGCGCCGGTGCTGCGGGAAGCGATTACCCCTATGTGCCGTTCCCCGCCGCCACGGCGCGGGCCGGCCCGCCCAAATCCAGGGCGGCAACGAAAACCAACCGCAACCGATCCCGCAAGGAGGACGCATGAAAAGCAGAGGCAGGCAGTTCAAGGAATTGATGCAGGCGAGGGAAATCCTGATCCAGCCCGGAGTTTATGACGGCTACAGCGTGCGGCTGGTCGAGCAGGCGGGCTTCAGGACGGCTTCGATCTCTGGCGCGGGTGTCTCGGAAAGCCGCATGGGCTGGGCCGACCGCGGCGTGATGACCTTCGAGGAGAACCTCAACAACGCGCGCCGGCTCGCCGACTGCTCCGACCTGCTGCTGCGCGCCGATGCCGACACCGGCTACGGCAACGCGATGACCGTGCACTTCGTCGTGCGCGCCTTCGAGAAGGCCGGCGTGGCGGCGTTGATGATCGAGGATCAGGTCTGGCCCAAGCGTTGCGGCCACATGGCCGGCAAGTCCTGCATTCCCGCCGAGGAGATGGTGCAGAAGGTCAAGGCCGCGGTGGACGCGCGCCGCGACAACGATTTCGTCATCGTTTCGCGCACCGATGCCGCGGGCCCGCACGGCGTGGACGAGGCGATCCGCCGGCTCAACCTGTACGCCGAAGCCGGCGCCGACGTGATGTATGCCGACGCGCTGCTGTCGAAGGAAGACATCGCGAAGGTCGCCAAGAACGTGCCGAAGCCGCTGATCGTCAACATGGGCCTCGGCCTGCGGCCGCGAAAGACCACGCCGCTGATGAGCCCGAAGCAGCTGCAGGACATCGGCGTCGCCGGCGTGAGCTACCCGCGGCTGCTGACCACCGCGGCGCTGCGGGGCATGATGAACGTGCTGGACGTGTTCAAGAACGAAATCGTCGGCCAGAACAAGGTCGTCGAGCGCACCGACCTGCAGATCGGTTTCGAGGAGCTGAATGACCTGATGGGCATGAAATTCCTCGACGGACTCGAAGAGAAATACAAGGGCGGCTGAATGACAGGCCTGTCACTCCGGCGAAAGCCGGAGTCCAGAAACGCTTTGCACAATCGGCGACCCGGACTGGATTCCGGCTTTCGCCGGAATGATGCAGGGAGCAAGGAGCAAACATGGGCATGACCATCGCGGAAAAGATCCTCGCGGCGAAAAGCGGCCGCAAGGCCGTGGTACCGGGGGACGTGGTCACGGTGGACGTCGACACCGTGATCCTGTTCGACAACAACTTCCTGCCGACCAACTGGCGCGACATCCTGAAGGTAGCGGATCCGGAGAAAATCGTCGTCACCTTCGATCATCGCGTGCCGGCGCCGACGCAGCAGGCCGCGGCCGCGCATGTCACCGGGCGCGCGTTCGCGAAGAAGTTCGGCATCCGGCGCTTCCACGATGTCGGCCACAACCAGGGCATCAGCCACCAGCTCGTCGCCGACTACGGCTATGCGCTGCCGGGCTCGGTGCTGCTGTGCAGCGACTCGCACACCTGCAGCGCCGGCGTGTTCAACTGCCTCGCGCGCGGCGTCGGCGGTCCCGACATCATCTATGCCGCGATCAAGGGCCAGACCTGGTTCCGCTGCGGCGAGACCGTGCGCTACGAACTCGCCGGAAGCGCCGTCCGCGGTTACCGCGAAGGATGCCTTTCTGGCAGATTGCCGGTGCGCAATGGCGCGCATGCGACGATGAATGGAGATGGCGGCCCCGGCGTCGCCTCGCTGTCGATCAACGCGCGCAAGACGCTGGCCGCGATGTCGGCGGAGCTGTCGGCCGAGTTCGCGACCTTCGAGGCCGACGAGGCGCTGGCCGGATGGCTGCGCGCGCGCAACCCGGCGCCGTGGTCGCCGGTGAAGCCCGATGCCGACGCGACATACCATGCCGTGCGCAGGGTCGACCTGTCGGCGCTGGAGCTGCTGGTCGCGCTGCCCGACAGCGTGGTCACCAATTCGCAGCCGGTGGGCCAGGCCGCCGGCACGCGCATCGACCAGGCCTTCATCGGTTCTTGCGCCAACGGCACCCAGGACGACATCGAACTGGCGGCGCAAGTGGTCAAAGGCCGCCGCGTGGCGAGCGGCGTGCGTTTCATCGTCACGCCGGCCTCGCAGACGGTCTACCGCGATACGGTGGCGAGCGGCGCCATCCAGACGTTGCTCGACGCCGGCGCGATGATCGCACCGCCGACCTGCGGCGCCTGCGGCGTATATGGGCGTGCTGGGGCCGGAGGAGGTCTGCATCACCTCCAGCACGCAATTTCACCGGGCCGCATGGGTGACCCCAGTTCGCAGGATGGGTTCGCCGGCCACCGTGGCCGCCTCGGCGCTGACCGGCACCATCACCGATCCGCGGGAGTTCCTGCAATGAGTGACGGGACAGGCAAGATGACATTCAGGGGCCGCGTCTGGATCGTCGGCGACAACATCAACACCGACCTGATCCTGCCGAACAAGGCCTTCTACCTGACGCACGAGGAGCAGGCGCAATACGTGTTCCACGCCAACCGGCCGGGCTGGGCGCAGCAGGTGCAACAGGGCGACATCCTGATCGGCGGCGGCAACTTCGGCATGGGTTCGAGCCGCGCCGCGGCACGCTCTCTGAAAAACCTCGGGCTGGCCTGCCTGATCGCGGAATCGCTGAACGGCCTGTTCCTGCGCAACTGCGTGAACTTCGCGTTCCCGGCGCTGGAGTGTCCGGGCGTGCATGCGGCGTTCACCGAAGGCGAGATCGCCGAAGTGGATTTCGAGGCGGCATCGGTGCGCAATGTGAGCCGCGGCACGTCGCTGGCCGGCAGGCCGCTGCCGTCGTTGATGGCGCTGGCAGGCGGGCGGCGTTTACTCAGCTGCTCGAAAAAGAGGGCCTGATCGCGCCGAAGGCCTGAGGCCGCGGCGGCGCCGTTGACACCGGTACCGCCGCCTTTGGTATAGTCGTCCGTCCCATTCCGCGGGCGCTGCAGCACGGTTTCCCCTGACCGGGCGACCGGCGGCGCCCGCGCCCATCATCCACGGAGGAAAACATGTCGAAGATCACGCTGCAGCAGGCCAACACCCTCATCGAAAAAGCCTTCGCCAAGGCGAAGGAAATGAAAGTGAAACCGCTGGCGGTGGTTGTGCTCGACGCTTCCGGCCACATCGTCGCCGCGCAGCGCCAGGACGATGCGACGATGTTCCGTTTCGACGTCGCGCTGGGCAAGGCTTGGGGCGCGGTGGCGATGGGCATGTCCAGCCGCGCGCTGGCCGGCCGCGCCAAGGAAAATCCCAATTTCATGATCACGCTGTCGGCGACGGCCAACGGCAAATTCCTGCCGCAGACCGGCGCGGTGCTGATCAAGGATGCCGCGGGCAATGTCGTCGGTTCGGCGGGCGCCAGCGGCGGCACCGGCGACGAGGACGAGGCCTGCTGTGCTTACGGCGCGGAACAGGCCGGTCTCAAGCCGGTCATCTGAGCAACGAGGGAAAGCGGATCATGGCGGATGCGGAAACCAAGACGCAGGGCGCGGTCAAAGGCGGCAATGGCAAGTTCATTTTTCCGCTGACCGAAATGGGCAAGATCGAGGCCGGCACCGGCTATTCGACGGCGATGGGGCCGGTGGTCGAGGGCGAGCGCATGCAGTGCGCGCTGGTGACCAAGGAGAAGGGCACCGGCTCGCGCCCGCACCTGCACCCCAACGAGCAGTGGAACTACATCGTCAGGGGCAGGATGCGGGTCAAGGTCGGCGACGGTCCCGAGCAGGTCTGCGGCCCCGGCACGCTGCTCTATTTCCCGGCGAACATCGTGCACTACACGATCGCGATGCCGGAAGAGGACGCGATGTTTTTCGCGGTCAAGGACATGTCCCACGGCATCATCGGCAAGGCCGCCGACGGCACGATGGCCGGCGGTTACTACGATCCGGGCCTCGGCCGGAAGGATACCTGATGCCGAAGATGCCGCCCGCGCGTCCGGGCATGACGCTGGCCGAGGTCGATACACCGGCACTGATCCTCGATCTCGACACCTTCGAAAAAAACCTGCAGCGGCTCAAGGAGTCGCTGGCCGGCCGGAAGATCATGCTGCGGCCCCATGCCAAGAGCCACAAGTGCCCGCAGATCGCGCTGCGCCAGATCGCGCTCGGCGCGATCGGCGTCTGCTGCCAGAAAGTCAGCGAAGCCGAGGCCATGATCGAGGGCGGCGTCCCCGATGTACTGATCGCCAACGAGGTCGTCGGCATGACCAAGCTGCGGCGGCTGGCCGCGCTGGCGAAACAGGCGAAGGTCGCCGTCTGCGCCGACGACGCCGGCAACGTAAAGGACATCGACGCCGCGGCGTGCGAATTCGGTGTCGTCATCGACGTGCTGGTCGAGGTCAACGTCGGCGCCAACCGCTGTGGCGTCGATCCCGGCGAGCCGGCGCTGAAGATCGCGCAGGCCATCGCTGCCTGCAAGAACCTGCGTTACGCGGGGCTCCAGGCCTACCAGGGCGGCGCGCAGCACCTGCGCAAGGTCGAGGAACGCCGCGCGGCGATCGATGCGGCGATCGAAAACGTGCGGAAAACGCTGGCGCTGATCGAAAAGGCCGGCCTGCCGCGCGGCAAGGTCACCGGCGCCGGCACCGGCACCTATCTGTTCGAGGCGGCGAGCGCGGTCTACGACGAGTTGCAGGTCGGCTCGTACATTTTCATGGACGCCGATTACGCGAAAAACGACTGGACCGAGAGCGGCATTCCGCGCTTCGAGCACAGCCTGTTCGTATGGACCACGGTGATGAGCCGCGCGCGGCCCGACATCGCCGTCGTCGATGCCGGCCTGAAGGCGTCCAGCGTCGATTCCGGCATGCCGCGGGTCGCCGATTTTCCGCAGGCCGAATTCCTCAAGGCCTCCGATGAGCACGGCGTCATCAAGATGAACGGTTCCGCGGGGTTCGCGCTGGGCGACAAGCTCAAGCTGATTCCCGGCCACTGCGATCCGACGGTCAACCTCTACGATCATTACGTCTGCGTGCGCGGCGGCAGGGTCGAGGCCCTGTGGCCGATCGCCGCGCGCGGGGCAGTGTGGTAGGAATTCAAAAGCTTTAAAACATTTAGCCACAGAGAACACAGAGAACACAGAGAAAAACCAAGGCACACCCCCGAACCGGTGATTTGGTTTTAAGGGTTTGGTTCTGCAGTTCTCTGTGTTCTCTGTGTCCTCTGTGGCTGCTTTTGACCTTGGGGTTTTCTCATGAATACCATCAAAAAAATCGGTTTCATCGGTGTCGGCAACATGGGCAACCCGATGGCGGCGAACCTGCTGAAGGGCGGTTTCGACGTCACGGTGTTCGATGCGCGGCCGGAAACGGCGGCGGCCTTCGTCGCGCAGCACGGCGGCAGGGCCGCGGCATCGCTGGCCGAGGTCGCACGCGGTGCGGATGCGGTCATCACCATGCTGCCCAACGACAAGATCGTGCGCGCCGTGATGCTCGACGCCGGCGGCGCGGCTCCGGCGATGGACAAGGGCGCGGTGCTGATCGACATGGGCACCTGCGATCCGACCGGCACGCAGCAGACCGCGGCCGCACTGGAAAAATCCGGCATCCACATGATCGATGCCCCGGTGATGGGCGGCGTGGTGTTCGCGAAGGACGCGACGCTGGACATCATGGCCGGCGGCAGCGCGGAGCTGGTGGAGCGCTGCACGCCGGTGCTGAAAGCGATGGGCCGCGCGGTGACGCACTGCGGCGCCATCGGTTCGGCCCATGCGATGAAGGCGCTGGCCAACTATGTGAATGCCTGCGCGCTGGTCAATGCCATCGAGGCGCTGACCATCGGCAAGAAGTTCGGCCTCGACGTGAAAATGATGGTCGACGGGCTGGCGACCATGTGTTCCGGGCGCAACCACCCGATCGAGAAAAAAGTGATACCGCAGGTGCTGACACGCCGGTTCGCCACCGGCATGGCGCTGAGCTTCATCGCCAAGGACGTCAAGATCGCTGTCGACATGGCGCATGCCATAGACGCCGCGGTGCCGCTGGGCGAGAAGGTTTCGGAATTGTGGAGCGACGCTGTGGGCAAGGTCGGCGCCACCGTGGACCAGACCGAAATTGTCCGTTACTGGGAGGACGCTACCGGCGTCAAACTCTGACGCTTCTGCAGCATCCGCAGCACGCAGAGCACCGCCAGCGCGGCGAGCAGGTGTTTCACCGAATGGCCGCTGATCGCGGTGGCCGTCGCGGCGTAGATTTCATGGTCTCGCAGTTCGGCGACTTTGGCCAGCGCGTAGAGCCCCACGCCGTAGAGCAGGTAATGGCGCCGGTCGTAGCGCCCCGGAAACGCCGCGATCACGTACGGGATCGCCAGCAGCGGCGCGCCCTGCACCCAGAGGTAGATCCGCAGGTCGCCGCTGTATTGCCACCAGAACACGCTGAACACACCCACCGCCAGCGCGCTGGCAAGCAGTTGCGGTTCCAGCCGCGACCCGAGGTGTTCGCTGACCAGCGCGGCGAAGAGGCCCATGAAGGCGACGGTCATCGGCAGCCGGTCCCACACCAGCGTGTCGTCGTTCGGTGCGCCGTGGTAGTACGCCGAACCGAAGAACACCAGCGCGACGCCGGCAAAAAACACCAGCCAGGACCGCCATGCACCCCGGCGGTCACGCAGGCACCGGCGGACGCCGGCCAGGCCGACAAGAAGGAACAGCAGATTGGAGGCGACGTTGCCGAAATTCGGGATGCCGAGGCAGCTGCGGCCGTCGGCGAAGACATGGTAGCCGCGGTCCTGCGGAATCGGCTCGCCGTGGCCGAACATCAGCCAGGCCAGCGGACCCAGCACGAGGATGACCAGCGCGGCGGTGCGTCCGGGATGCGGCGAAGGCGGGACCGTATTCATGGCCGCATCGTACACCAGCGGGCCGCATGCGATTGACGCGCCGCGATTACCGATTACACTGCGCCTTTCGATCCTTGGAGGAGGCAGAAAAATGGCAGCGCAAAAAACAAAAGTCGTGCTCGGCACCGCGACCCCCGGCGGCGGATTTCCCGCCTACGGCTGGCCCTATGCGGAGGTGCTCAACGCCACCGATCCGACGCTCGACATCGAGCCGATCAACACCAAGGGCAGCGGCGAGAACGTCGGCCGCATCGAGGACGGCACGCTCGACATCGCGCTCGCCACCGGAGAAGTGACCTACGAGGCGGTCAACGGCATCGGCCGCGCGCCGTGCAGGAACATCCGCATCATCAACGCCACCTATTCGCAGGCGGGCATGTTCATGGTGCGCGCCGACAGCCCCTATCAGTCGATCAGCGACCTCGCCGGCAAGACCGTGGTCTGGGGCGCGGCGAGCTCGGGTTTTGTCGTGCTCGCACGCTACGTGATGGACGGCCTCGGCCTCGACATCAAGAAAGATTTCGACGCGCGGCTGCTGGAAAAGGCCGGCGACGGCCCACCGCTGGTCAACGGCGGAGAAGCCGCGGCGATGTGGGGCGGCGGCGTCGGCTGGCCGCCGTTCATGAACATCGCGAAAAATCCCAAGGGCATGCGCTTCATCTCGCCGAGTGCAGACGAGATCAAGCGCATCCAGGCGAAGCACGTGTTCCTGAAGCAGACCACGATGCCTGCGGGCAGTTATCCGGGGCAGACCGGGCCGGTCAATTCGGTGGGGTCGTGGCCCTTCGTGCTGGCGCGGGCTTCGCTGCCCGATGACGTTGCCTACCGGCTGGCGAAGGCGTTGCACACGGGGCATGCCGCGCTGGCGGCGAAGCTTGATCAGGCGTCGGAGTCGACGCTCGCCAATACGCTGGCGGCGGCGCCGACGCGGGAGATGATTCATCCGGGGGTGCTGCAGTACATGAAAGAGATCGGACTGATCAAGTAACCGATTTCTGCCGGCGCGCGCGGTAGCGCGCTGGGGTCCCGATGACGGGTATGGCTTGTGGCCGGGAGCCTGCTGTAGTGCCTTCTTCGTCAGAAGAATAATATAACCTATTGATTTATAACAAAATGAATAGGGAAATTTTTATTCTTGTTGCACAATTTATTCCTACATAAATTTCGGAATGTGGTGAGGGGTGCCGCAACATTCTGTGGCGCTAACTGGTTCTCACATCTTCCGTAAATCCGAGATACGAAACGAGGTCGCGAAGGGGGGCAGTTCTAGTTGAGCGCGGTCTTCCGAATGCAGTTTTCGGTATTTGCAATCGTTTCATTCCCGGGGTGTCTTTTATTGTGCTGTTGCTTCTCAGCAGAAATTAATTCATGTGTGTTGGGCAATCTAGACTTTTTCGACGTGCGCTTGACGTGATTTTCGCGCAAGGAGGTTCCGATGGATATTAAAAGTTCGGGTAAGTCGGGAAATGACATCATCAGAAAAATGACGGATGAAGTTTTTTCGGCGGCAAGAACCATGAATTGCATGTTGTGAATTTAATTCATATTAAATATTCGGCCATATCGAAATTGCCGCTCAAGGTTTGGGCTACGATCGGATAGGGCGTAATCGAAGTGCGGGTGTTTCCTCTTCGGGCATCAGGATAAATCGATGTAAACGCCAAAGTGAAAATCTTTAAATTAACCCGTTTGATGTGGAGCATTTAGGAGGGGAAAGTGGGAATTCTTGATGGAAAGGTTATTGTTGTAACGGGCTCCGGAAGAGGTATCGGGAGAGAGATCGCAATTTTGGCTGCCCAAGAGGGCGGCAAGGTTGTGGTGAACGACATTGGAACTTCTCTGGAAGGAAAAGGCCAGGACCAGTCTCCGGCTGAGGAGGTTGTTGCCCAAATCCGGAAATCGGGCGGTGAAGCGGTAGCTAATTACGACAGTGTTTCCGAGTTTGACAGCGCGCAGAAAATCGTGCAATCAGCCATTGATTCGTTCGGTCGAATTGATTGCGTTGTCAATAACGCAGGAATTTTACGAGATGTGATTTTTCATAAAATGAAATTTGATGATTGGGACACGGTTGTCAA
This sequence comes from Burkholderiales bacterium, assembly GCA_026125585.1. GTDB lineage: Bacteria > Pseudomonadota > Gammaproteobacteria > Burkholderiales > SG8-41. Next base: position 2,221 of record JAHCLD010000015.1, on the reverse strand, counting down.
GGTAATGCTGTATGGCGCGTTCAACATGAGTAAGGCAGCAGCTGTGCATTTCCGAAAGCAGAACGGTGGAAGCTTTGTGCATATGACGTCGAATTCAGGAATGGCTGGCAATACCGGGCAGGCTAACTACGGAGCAGCAAAAGCAGGGATGATCATGCTTTCAAAGCATATTGCCCTCGACATGCAACGATTTAATGTTAGATCAAACTCTGTTGCCCCTTCGGCATGGACCCGGATGACCGGATCAATTCCGACCAACACACCAGAGCAAGCAGCCCGGGTGGAGCAACGCCAAGCCGTGACGCCCGACAAGAACGCACCGCTGGTGGTGTACCTTGCAAGTGATGCGGCAAAAGATGTGAATGGACAGGTTTTCTATACGAGAAAAAACGAAATATTTCTGATGAGCCAAATGCGGCCACTACGTGGGATTCACAGATCGGAAGGGTGGAATCCGCAAGCAATTGCGGACCATGCTATTCCCGCGTTGAAGAGAAACTTTTACGCATTAGAAAGGAATCAGGACGTTTTCTGCTGGGATCCGATATAAGTGCAAGCTTCGGCAGCCGAAGATAGTAACTAGGGGTTGGGGATACTCGCGGAAATTTCTTCAGAAAAAAATACGTAATGGCCAGCATTCGATGTACCGGGTGCTGGCCATTATTTTTTCAGAGTACAGGGTATGTAACATTGGTCATTGGTCGCCCTAATAAGTGAGGGGAGCTAATCTCCCGATTTCAGAGGAATGATTCGATAAAGCTGAAATCCATCGAAGACTTTTTCTGAGTTTTGGTTGGTAAGCCATGTCTTTATTTGACAAAACGTCCTGTCTTTTTCATCTTTCCAAATTTTTTCAACTTCGAAATTGGGGGTTAGTGTGTCGCCGATGACGGCGGGTTTAAGAAATTTCCCATTTTGTTCCACAAACACAAATCCATCCGGCCTGTCTCGAAGGTCAGATGCGCCGAGTGCCGTCAATGAGGCAACAAGAAAGCCGTGCGCCGAAAGTTTCCCGAGACGGGTTTTCTTCGCATATTCGGCATCTGTGTGACTCTTTCCGGTATCGCCAGACATTCCTGAGAAAAACAGGAAGTGAGCGTCGGTTAATGTTTTTGCGGTTGATTTGAACCGATAACCTTCTTCGATAGTGTTGGTTGCAGTCTTAAGTACTAGCTTCTCCGCTGCCGGCATTGTGATTCTCCAATTTTCAAATGCAGAAAGAGTGACTGGATGGTTAACACCTTCCAGTGCTCCTCAGATTATCTATATGTTCGATGTGAAGTTTTTTCATATGCACTGTTCTCTTTCGGCGCTAACGGATCCCACTCTGCGATGCTATAAATTTAAAAAGGCATATGTTCATTGAATGCGAATCTAGGAGGAGCGGAAATGAAAAAGGTATTCTTCAAACTGCTGCCGATTGCCGTATTGATATTTTCCGGATTTGCATATGGCCAAAATTATCCAGAAAAACCACTGAGAATAATTGTCCCCTACGTGGCAGGAGGGGCGACTGACATTTATGCCCGTGTTTTGGCGAAAAACATGACGGATGCCCTCGGGCAAACAGTCATCGTGGATAACCGCCCGGGAGCTGCAACCATAATCGGCACTCAAGTGGCGGCGAAGTCACCTAACGACGGATATACGTTACTTCTTGGAGTGGTTGCGACATTCGCTTCAAATCCCCATTTATACAAAAACTTGCCGTACGCATTCGAGGATTTTTCTCCCATTACCATGGTAGGGGAGAGTGCTGGATGGTCATTAATGGTTCATCCTTCGCTTCCAGCTAAAACGGTGGAGCAGCTCATATCGGTCAGCAGATCGCGGCCGGAGCAAATAGCAATGGGCACTTTTGGAATTGGAAGCGGACCCTATGTCGTATTGAAGTCATTTGAGCGGTTGGCAAAGCTCAATATGGTTGAGGTGTCATACAAAGGCGCTGCGGAAGTGCGGCGCGACCTATTGGCCGGTCACATCATGTTATCGGGGGATGGGATTGCGGGCGCAATACCGTTGCATCAGATGCAAAAACTCAGAATTCTGGCGATATCCGGATCCAAACGTGTTAATCAGCTACCGGATGTTCCCACTCTTGTCGAAAGTGGCTTTCCGCAACTTTTGCTTGTCAACCGGTTCTCTATGTTGGCGCCGAAAGGAACCAACGAGAAAGTCATTGGCAAACTTAATGAGGCAGTGGTTCTTGCAATGTCGAAGA
>JAHCLD010000149.1 GCA_026125585.1 Burkholderiales bacterium | reverse complement strand
CTGCTGCTGGGATTCGCCGTGCCGCCGCTGGTCGCCCTGGGCCGCGTGTCGCCGCTGCGCGTGCTGCGCCGCGACCTCGGCCTGCCCGGCGGCAGCGGCTGGCTGGGGTACGCGCTGGGCACCGCGGTCATCGCGGCGCTGATCGTCTGGAAGGCGGGCGAGCTGCGCACCGGCGGTCTCGTTTTTGCAGGATTCGCCGCGGCGATGGCCGTGGCCGGCTTCGCCGCCTGGGGCGTGATCGCGCTGGTGTCGCGGCTGCGCGGCTCCGGCGTGTCCTGGCGTTTCGGCATCGCCAACCTGCGCCGCCGCCGGCTGGCGAGCATCCTGCAGGTGGTCGCGCTGGGCATCGGCATCATGGCGCTGCTGACGCTGACCATCATCCGCGGCGAACTGCTGCAGTTGTGGCAGGCGAGCCTGCCGGCGGATGCGCCGAACCGTTTCATCGTCAACATCCAGCAGGACCAGATCCCTGCGCTGAACAAATTCTTCGCCGGACACGGCATCGCCGCGCCGGAGCTCTATCCGATGGTGCGGGCGCGCCTGACCGGCATCAACGACCGCGCGGTGTCCTCCGCCGACTACAGCGACGACCGCGCGCGGCGGCTGGTCGACCGCGAGTTCAACCTGTCGTGGGCGACGCGGATGCAGTCCGACAACCTGCTGGTGGCCGGGCGCTGGTGGGGCGAAAATCCGCAACGCCGGGACCAGTTCTCGATGGAGGACGGCATCGCGCGCTCGCTGGGCGTGAAGATCGGCGACCGCCTGACCTTCGATGCGGCGGGCAGCGTGTTCACTGCCGAAGTCACCAGCCTGCGCAAGGTCGACTGGGATTCCTTCAACGTCAACTTCTTCCTCGTCTCGCCGCCGGGCCTGCTCGAAGACAAGCCGCTCAGCTACGTTACCAGCTTCCACCTGCCGCCGGGCAACGTCGAGCTGCTGAACGCGCTGGTGAAACAGTTTCCCAACTTCCTGCTGATCGACGTCGCGCAGGTGCTCGAGCAGGTGCAGAAAATGATTGCGCAGGTCTCGCGCGCGGTGCAGTTCGTGTTCCTGTTCACGCTGATGGCGGGGCTGGTCGTGCTGTACGCGGCGATCGCCAGCACCCAGGACGAGCGCCTGTACCAGTCGACGATCATGCGCACGCTGGGCGCGAGCCGCGCGCAGCTCGCGCGGGCCAATCTAGCCGAGTTCGCGATGATCGGCGCGCTCGCCGGCATCATCGCCGCCGCCGGCGCCAACGCACTGGGCTACGCGCTGGCCGACCGCATCATCAACGTCGGCTACAGCTTCAGTCCGGCGGTGTGGGCGGCGGGGCTCGTCTGCAGCATCGCCGGAGTCGCCGCCGCGGGTTACCTCGGCACGCGCCGCGTGCTGCGCGTCGCGCCGTTGCGCGTGTTGCGCGAGCTGTCCTGAAGCCTGTCCGCGGCGCGACCGCGGAGGCTATACTTCGGCGGAACGCGGCGGATGCCCATGAACGATTTTCCGGTATTTTATATCTTATTGATTTTATTGATTTTTTTTGCGGGCTTCGGCGTGGTGCTGATGCTGCAGAAAAAGACGGCGGCGCGCCTGTCGCTGGAGCTGCAACAGGTGCTGGAAGCAAAGCACCGCGCGATGCTGGGCGACCTGCACGACGGCCTGACGAAGCAGGGCGACCGCATCGGCGGCCAGGTCAGCGAGGCCGGCGAGCGCCAGCGCCTGTCCACCGCCGAGGAACTGAAGCAGACCCGCGAGGTGCTGCACGCGCTGCAGTTGCGCATGGCCCAGGAACTCGGCGGCCAGCGCGAGGCGCTGCTGGAGCGGCTGGCCGCGACCACGGAATCGCTGAACACGAAAATCGACGCCCGGCTCGGTGAAATCGCCGGCAAGGTCAACGAACGCCTCGACGAAGGCTTCAAGAAGACCAACGAGACTTTCGTCAGCGTGATGACGCGGCTGGCGACCATCGACGAGGCGCAGAAGAAGATCGAAAGCCTCACCGGCAGCGTCGTCGGCCTGCAGGATCTGCTCGGCGACAAGCGTGCCCGCGGCGCCTTCGGCGAGGTGCAGCTCGAAGGCCTGGTGCGCAACGTGCTGCCGCCGAATGCGTACGAGATGCAGGCGACGCTGTCCAACGGTACCCGCGCCGACTGCGTGCTGCGCCTGCCGCCGCCGACCGGGCTGGTCGCGGTGGACTCCAAGTTTCCGCTGGAGAATTACCACCGCATGTTCGGGACCGGCGTCAACGACGTCGACCATGCGCTGGCGCAGAAGCAGTTCCGCGCCGACATCCGCAAACACGTCGACGACATCTCGAAAAAATACATCATCCCCGGCGAGACCTCCGACGGCGCGGTGATGTTCGTGCCGGCGGAAGCCGTGTTTGCCGAGATCCACGCCCATCATGCCGAGACCGTCGAGTACGCCGGCGCGAAACGGGTGTGGATCGTTTCGCCGACGACGCTGATGGCCGTGCTCAACACCGCGCGCGCGGTGCTGAAGGACGTCGAGACGCGCCGGCAGATCCACGTCATCAAGGATTCGCTGTCACGTCTGTCGGTGGAATTTGGCCGTTTCGATGATCGCATGAAGGACCTCGCCCGGCACATCCGCCAGGCCTGGGACGACGTGGAAAAGGTGCAGGTCACCAGCGGCAAGATTTCGCAGCGCTTCGCGCAGATCGAGGGTGTCGAGCTCGACGACGAGGCCCCGGAGACCGCGAAGGCGCTGAAGTCCGGCGACGGCCGGGACGGCGCCTGAGGCAATGGGCCTCGGCCACTGGTTCGGCCGTTGGCGCCGCGCGCGTGCCGTCGAGCGGCAGCCGATCGACGACGCGCAGTGGCTGCGCATGATGTCGCGCTTCTCCTTTTTCCGCCTGCTGTCCGCCGGGGAACAGCGCCGGCTGCGCGAACTGACCGCGCTGTTCCTCGACCGCAAGCCCGTCAGCGGCGCCGGCGGGCTGGAGATGACCCGGGAAATGCAATTGATCATCGCTGCCCAGGCCTGCCTGCTGGTGCTGAACCTCGACCTCGATCTCTACGACGACTGGGTCGAGGTCATCGTCTATCCCGACGAGTTCGTCGTCGAGCACGACTACATGGACGAGGACGGCGTGATGCACAAAGTGCGTGCGCCGCTGTCCGGCGAGGCCTGGGAGCACGGGCCGGTGATCCTGTCCTGGCGCGACGCGCAGGAAGCCGATGGCGGCGACGGCTACAACGTCGTGCTGCACGAATTCGCGCACAAGATCGACATGCGCAACGGCAGCGCCAACGGCTTCCCGCCGCTGCACGCGGACATGGACCGCCAGGTCTGGAGTGAGGCCTTCGGCGCTGCCTTTGCCGATTTCGGACGGCGTCTGGATGAGCGCGAGGAGCTTCCCCTCGACGAATACGCCGCCGAGGATCCGGCGGAATTCTTCGCGGTCACCAGCGAGCTCTTTTTCGAGCGGCCCGATGCGCTGCACGGCCTGTATCCGGCAATCTACGACCAGCTCGCGCAGTTTTACCGGCAGAATCCGCTGGCGCGCATACATCCAGCCGGCATCAAGCCATCATGATGTTTTCATTCTTCCATGACCAGGTTTTCTCTCTCCGTGCAACGGGGGGAGGGGCAGGTTGAGGGGCAACCACCGTCACATAAAACAGAGTCAGACAATGACCACCAGCAATCCGCGTTTCATCCTCGCCGCCGACATCGGCGGCACCCACGCCAGCTTCGCCATTGCCGAAGGGAAAACCGGCGGCGGTCGCGTGCTTTACGAAAAATCCTTCGAAAGCCGCCAGTTCGCCGACTTCGACGCCCTGATGGCCGCCTTTCTCGCGCTGCCCGAAGCCGCCGCCGCGCGGCCGCATCTCAACGCCGTGACCTTTGCCGTCGCCGGCCCAGTCGCCGACAGCGAATCGATGCTGACCAACCTCGGCTGGAAAGTCAACGCCGCCGGTGTCGCGGGACGCTACGGACTGCCCACGGTGCGAATCGTCAACGATTTCCACGCCGCGGGTCTCGGCGTGCTGAATCTGCCGCATGCGAGTTTTGCCACGCTGCAGTCGGCCGAGGCGCCGGAACATGGCACCGCGGTGATCATCGGCGCCGGCACCGGCCTCGGTGCCGGCCTGATCCACTGGAACGGCGCGGGCTGGGAAGTGCTGCCCTCGGAGGCCGGCAACGCCGACTTCGCGCCCATCGACGAACTGCAGGACCGGCTGCTGATGCACCTGCGCCGCACCTATGGCCGCGTGTCCTGGGAGCGGGTGATCTCCGGGCCGGGCCTGATGCGCGTGTTCAGCTTCCTGCAGGAGACCGGCCTCGGCGTGCCGTCGAAGCAGTTGCTCGACGCGACCAAACGCCCGGATGCCGATCCCAGCGCGGTGATTGCCGAATACGGCCTCAGCAAGCTCGACCCGCTGGCGGTGCGCGCGCTCGATCTGTTCATCTCGGCTTACGGTTCCTTCGCCGGCAACATCGCGCTGACCGCGCTCGCGCGCGGCGGCGTCTACATCGCCGGCGGCATCGCGCCGCGCATCGTCAACCGGCTGAAGGACGGCAGCTTCATGCGCGCCTTCACCGGCAAGGGCGCGTTCACGCCGCTGCTGTCGGGGATTCCGGTGCGGGTGGTGATGGATGCACAGGTGGGGTTGCGGGGGGCGTTGCGGGTGGCGGGCGAGTCGTTGCACTATGGGTAATCCAAAAAACAGGTCCAGGCGCTTCTACAGAAATTGCCGGAAGACGCGAACCACGAAGGCATTCAGCAGTATCACCTCTACCGTTCGCTATCTTGCTGCCTTCGTCGCATTGTTTTTGATTGTGTTGTGCACGGCTTTCCCGCCGGAAGCTCAGGCAAAACCCAGCAAACCTTCTGCTGCCGACAGCCAATATTCGATCCAGCAGCCTTCTTCAAGCCAGGACAGAAAGAGCGCAGGGAAACCGGTGCGCAGTTTCCGGAATTGTTCCGAGGCCCGGGCAGCCGGCGCAGCACCCATCAGAAGAGGAGAACCGGGATACGCGCCACACCTGGATCGTGACGGGGACGGCGTGGCCTGTGAGCCCTATCGCGGGCGTCGGTGAGGGACAAGCAGGCCAATTGCAGCGGCAATGGCTGTTCCTGCCTGGCCTGGTTTCAGCCGTTCGCGGTCAACTCTTCCCGCGTGTTGATATTCCGGAACGCCGCCTCGTCAGCAAACGGTACTTCCACCACCTTCAGTTTCGAATACCACCAGTCGATCTTGCGCCCGCCGCTTTCGAGGAAGGCGGTCAGGTCGGGCAGCACCGATGTCCGGCACAGGCTGAACACCGGGTGCGGCTGGTCGCCGGTCTTCGCGACAGCGAGTTCGGCGTGATGGGCATCCAGCACGGCCTTGAGTTGCGCGACCAGATCCAAAGGCAGGAAAGGCGAGTCGCAGGGCGCAGTGACCACCAGCGGGTGCGCGGCTTCGCCGAGGCCCCGGTGCAGGCCGGCCAGCGGGCCGGCAAAGCCGCCGATGGCGTCGGGGATGACCCGATATCCCAGCGATCGATATTGCCCGATATTCTGGTTGGCGTTGATCAGCAGTTCGTCCACCTGCGGGGCGAAACGCTCGATGACCCATTGCGCCATCGGCTTGCCGCGCAAGAGCTGCAGCCCTTTATCCACGCCGCCCATGCGCCGGCCCTGGCCGCCGGCGAGCAGGATTCCGGTGATCCCGGTGTTTGTTCCCGTTGTTTTCGTCCCCGTCATGGTCATGCGATCAGCGTGCGGGTCACCGGCTTCACGAAACGCTCACGGCCGGTGAACAGCAGGTAGTGTTTGTTGACGGCGCGGCCGATCATCGTGATGCCGGTGCGCAGCGCGACGTCGTGGCCCATCTGCGTCAGGCCCGAGCGCGACACCAGGAAGGGGATGCGCATCTGCGCGGCCTTGATCACCATTTCCGAGGTCAGGCGCCCGGTCGTGTAGAACACCTTGTCCGAGCCGTCGATGTCTTCCAGCCACATCAGGCCGGCAATGGCGTCCACGGCGTTGTGGCGGCCGACGTCCTCGACGAAGTGCAGGATGCCGGCGCTGCCGCCGTCGACCGCCGCCAGCGCGCAGCCGTGCACGGCGCCGGCGCTCTTGTAGATGGTTTCGTGGCGGCGCACGGCGTCGAGCAGGGCGTAAAGCCCGGCCTCGCCGAGGCGCACGTCGTCGCGCAGCTTGATGTTGTCGATTTCCGCCATCAGATC
>JAHCLD010000148.1 GCA_026125585.1 Burkholderiales bacterium | reverse complement strand
CACGCCGACCCAGACCACGACGCCGGCGATCAGGATCAGCAACAGCTGCGGCAGCACCACGCCGAGCAGGATCTCGTGGGCCAGTTCGCCGCGCTTGTTGAGCGTTTCGGCGACCCGCACCACCGCGCCGCGGCGGCCCGCGGCGTCGATGCGCAACTCGACGATGCGCACCGCTTCGCCGTGCACTTCGCCGTCGTAAAAAGCCTGGGCATTCCGGCGTTTCACAGCGGCGCCGCCGGCGGCGGGCGGAAGCGGCTCGCCGTCGATGCGGCCGCCATCCGCGCCGGCGACCTCGAAGAACAGCCGGTCGTCGGGATCGGCCAGCAGCACCCGCCGCGCCTCCGGCGGCATCTCGAACCGCAGCCCGCCGTCGCCGCCGCGCAGGTGCAAGCCGACCTCGCGCGCGATCCCCGCCAGCGTGCGGTCATGCGCGCGCTGCGAAAAATCCAGAGCCACCCGGTAGCTGATGAAGGTGTCCGCGGCCAGCAACAGGAACAGCGGCGCCAGCAATCCGGCCAGCAGCTGCCTGCGCAGCAACGGCCGGCGGACGGCGGTTTCAGCCATTCGCCTTTTCGATCAGGTAGCCCATGCCGCGCACCGTCGTGATCGACGCGCCGGAGTTCTCGAGCTTTTTGCGCAGCCGGTGGATGAACACCTCGACCGCGTTGCTCGACGACACGTCATCCCAGCCGTAGAGGTGGTCGATGATCTGCTGCTTGGTGACCACCTTGCCCTCGCGCAGCAGCAGCAACTCGATCACCGCCAGTTCGCGCTGCGACAGCTCCATCGGCCGGCCGTCGAGATAGAGCCTGCGGCCGGCCATGTCGAGGCGCAAACGGCCGTTGACCACCTCGGACGTGACGCTGGCGTTGGCGCGGCGGATCAGCGCACGCACCCGCGCCTCGAGTTCGGACAGGCGGAAAGGTTTCGTCAGGTAATCGTCAGCGCCGAGATCCAGTCCGGCGACCACGGCCTCCGGCGCGTCGTTCGCCGTCAGCATCAGCACCGGCACGGCCGAGCGCCGGGCGCGCAGCCGGCGCAGCACCTCGAAGCCGTCGATTTTCGGCAGGCCGGCGTCGAGCAGCACCAGGTCGTACTGCTCGGTCGTCAGCACCCGGTCAGCCTCCTCGCCGCTGCGCGTGCAGTCGACGGCATGCGCCGACTGCGTCAGTGCCCGTGTTATCGCCTCGGCCAGCATCGCATCATCCTCGACCAGTAATATGCGCATGGATGTCTGCGAGTGATGTATATTATAAGTTATTGATTTTATTGATATTTTTATAAACCGACCTGGGTCACGAACTTGCCGACCAGATAAGGCTCCAGCGCCTCCAGCCCGCCCTCCGAACCATAGCCCGAATCCTTGACGCCGCCAAAAAGCACCTCGGGCAGCGCGAAACCGAGATGATTGATGGTCATCATGCCGGCTCGACCTGAGCGGCAATCGCCGTCGCGGTCTTCGCCGATTTCATCCACGCGAGACGGCAAACTACAGCGGGCGGTTCGCCTCGGTCACCGCACTATCAAAGTGCCTCAGTCAGTATGACATAGGTGCGCGAAAGGAGCCAGATTCCGTCATACCGAAAGATAAAAGGCCGGCCGGTGTCAGCACCCGGACGCCCGGCCACAGCAGATTGTCACGCCCCTCTTTCGCGTCCTGCCTTTCCGATCACTTTCACACCCGCCCACTCCTCGAAACAGGTAATCAGCGTGGAAGAATCCCGCTTGGCGCCGCCGTGATTCACGCCGTATCCCCAAAGCTGACGCGCCATGTTACCCAGGAACATCGTAACGCCCAGCCGATCCGCTTCTTTCATGCACAAGGTGATGTCCTTGTACGTGATCTCCATGTTGACGCCGTAGTCGAAGGTCCGCGGCAGAACGGATTGCGGCATCTTGTACAGGGTGCAGTTGTTCACGCCGGTGCTATCGTTGATCACATCCAGCATCACGTCCGGGTCCAAACCCGCCTTCGCACCCAGCACGAACGCCTCGTAGGTAGCCGCTGTCGATATCTGAGACAGCAGGTTGTTCACCAGCTTCATCATCTGCGCCTGCCCGGTGGCGGCACCGATGTAATAGGTCTTTCCAAAGATGTCGAGCAGCGGCCTCACCCGCTCGAAAGCCGCAGCCGCGCCCGAGACAACCAGCGTCAATTTACCCTGCTCAGCCCGCTTGACGCCCCCGCTGATGGGACAGTCCAGCATCGTGATACCACGCTTCCCGAGGTCGTCGCCGAGTTCGGCGGCGAACTGAGGCCCTGTTGTGGAAAAATCCACCAGCGTCTTCGCTCGCCCGCCTTGGCAAACGCCATTTGCACCAACGGCCGTCTCGCGCACAATCTCGAGCCCAGGCAAACAGAGGCATATCACGTCGGTGCCGGCTGCGACCGCTGCCGGCGATTTCGCCACCTTGGCTCCCTTGCGAGCCGCCGCATCGAGCGAGCGCGCATCAATGTCGTACACGATCACGGACTTGCCATGATCCAGCAGGCGGGCAGCCATCGGTCCGCCCATCTTGCCCAACCCTATGAACCCGACATGATCGTAAGACATGCCGCGACCTATTCGGCCCTGATGGCGGTGGCCTTGATGACCTTGGTGAGCCGCGCGACCTCGGCGTTCATCGTCGCCCCCATCTGTTCCGCGGACCCGCCGACAACTTCCACGCCCGCTTTGAAATAGTGCTCCTTCACATCGGGCCGGTTGAGTACCCGCACATATTCCTCGTTAATGCGTTGCACGAGGGCCGGCGGCGTCTTGACCGGTGCAAAAAGACCATAAATGGACAAGGCCTCATAGCCGGGAACGGTCTGAGCCACCGTGGGGAGCCCCGGCGTCAACGCGGAAGGACGCGGGCTCGTTACCGCCAAGGCCCGCAGTTTCCCTGCCTTGATGTGTCCGGACACAGGGCCGGAGTTGGGAAACATCACCTGCGTTTCACCGCTGATGATCGAGACGAGCGCGGCACCGGTTCCCCTGTACGACACCTGCACGAGATCGACGCCCGCCATGAACTTGAACAGCTCAGCTGCCAAATGGCCGGATCCCCCCGTATCACCGGATGCGTAGTTGAGTGCGCCGGGCCGCTTTTTCGCGAGAGCAACCAATTGGGATACGTTCTGTGCCGGCACCGATGGATGCACGACCAGGATCAGCGGCGCGGTCATCGCCAGGGCGGCCGGGGTGAAATCTTCCACGCGGTAATCGACTTTCTGCAGCATCGGCAGCGTCCACAGCGCGTTATTGTAGGCGAGGAGCGTATAGCCATCCGGCGCCGACTGCTGCACAGCGATTGCCGCCATCGCCGCACTGCCGCCACGATTGTCGACGATGACCGGCTGCTTCAGGTTTTCAGAAAGCAGGGGGGCGACGTACCGCACGGCAAAGTCATTGCCGCCGCCCGCAGCCATCGTAACGATGCGGATCACCCTGCTCGGATAGTTCTGGGCCGCCGCCGGCATGCTCGCGCCGAACACCGCCGACAGAATCAAGAGCGTGAAAACCCGGTGCAGCACCCATACCATTCTGTTCGCTTTCACTTTCATGGCGTCTCCTCACTCTAGTTTGAAGAATCAATGGCGACCAGATCCATCAGTTCGCCGATCGTTGCGCGCACGTCGATTGCCCACAGTCCCGACAGGGCATGGTCCGCCCCTGCCACTCCGATGATCGGCTCGGCCAACGCGCGGAACTTCACGGAAAGCTCGTCGTCCGACATCGGATTCTTCGGATGACCCTTGGCATAATCGATCTTCCGCACGTGCCGCTCGCCCGACTTGAGCGTGACGGCAATCCGGAAAGGATATGCCTCCGGCCACAGGCTGTTGCATTCATCGGTGCAGCGGACATGTATCTTGCGCATCAACGCGCGGATACCCGGATCCCTTACTCTCGCCTCGTCGAAATCGTCCAGCCACAGCCTGCCCCGCGTGAGCGCGACGGCCATTACGTACGGCAAGCTGTGATCAGCGGTCTCGCGGCTGACCGGTTCCCACTTCTCCGGCGTATCGGCCGCGACGTCCACCGCAAAGGCGTACGTCTCGATGTCGACCTGCTCTATCTCGTCCAGACGGTCTTTCACCACAGCGTGCAGTTCCAACGCTGGCGTAGCGGCGCACTGCGCCTCGTAGTCGCAGGGATAGAGCTTGTACTTGTCAGTTTCCACGGCGAACGGCGTGCCGTTCCCGCCGAAACTCGCGGTATTGAGTTGCAGCGATGTGCCGAGTTGCTTCTTGTAGCCGCGCGGCCCTTCGAACGCCTCGCGCGGCCCGGTCATCCCGCGGCCCGCCAGGATCGCCGAGAATACGGCGTTACGCGCTGCGTTGGGCGCCGTGCATCCCTTCCACATCGACAGTTCGCCGACCCTCGTCTGCCCCATCGCCCCGTTCGCGACGGCGGCCAGCGCCAGAGCATTGGCAGTCTGGTTCTTGTCCAGGGACATTGCCTTGCAGGCTCCGGAAGTCGCGGCCAGCACCATGTACACCGCGTTATCCCAGCCGTTCGCGCGCAGGTCGTTGCAGGCCGTCGCGAACCGGCTTTGCACTTCGTAAGCGACCGCAATGCCCTCGATCGCCGCCTTCAGGTTTGCACCCGCGTATTCCGCCGCGGCGAGAACACACATGATGCTATCGCTGGGATGCCCGCCGTTGCCGGTCATGCTTGTGTCGTTGAAATCAAGATAGCGCGCCATCACCCCATTGGCGAAAGCGGCGAGTTCGGGCGAGGTCCGATGCCGGGTACCCAGCAGCGTCGCGCCGGGCGCGGCGGAAACCTCCAGCGCCCGCGAGCGGGCGATCTGCGGCGGCAGCATCGGATACGCGCCGACAGCGCAACCGAAGGTGTCCACCAGGCGGCGCCTCACATGGTGCACGACTTTCGGGTCAAGCTTCTCGTAACTCAGCGACACTACGCAGTCGCTCAGGAAATCCAGTATCGAATCCAAGACTTTTCTCCGCCACGGCGCCCCGGTCGGGAATGCGCTCGTTTCCGATTATGGGTCGCCCGAATTATTTGTAAAATGGATTATTGGAATACAACTTATTCTGGAATCCGATACATGCGCCTCGACCTCAACCTCCTAGTCGTGCTTGAAGTGCTGCTGTCCGAGGGCAGCGTGACCCGCGCGGCACGGCGGCTCAACCTCGCGCAACCCACCGTCAGCAATGCCTTGTCGCGACTACGGGAGCACTTCAAGGATCCGCTTCTGGAGCGCTCAGGAAACTCGATGAAGCCCACTGCGTGCGGCCAGCGCCTGCTACAGCCGGTACGGGAAGCGCTGGCCAAAGTGGACATCGTGGTGCAGGGCCGCGATCAGGCGTTCAATCCGGCAACCGCCGGCAGACTCGTGCGCGTGGCTGCAAGCGACTACGCAAGCGCCGCCTTCCTCCCAAGCCTGATGGACAGCCTCGCGCGCCAAGCACCCCTGATGCGCGTCGCGATCAGCACGTTCACGAGTTCGGACCCGATCCAGGAATTGATCGCCGGAAAAACAGACCTGCTGATCGGCGCCTTCGCCAAAACAAGCCCCGATGTGCACCGCTACGACCTGTTCGTCGACGAGCTGGTCTGCGTCGTGCGCAAGGGACATCCGTCCATCCGCGGCAAGCTGAGCCTGAAGCAGTTCGACACTTGCAGCTATATCACCGTGCAACCGCAACAAAGCAGCGTGGGGGGAAGCGTCGACGACCTGCTCGTGCACATGGCGCGCCAGCGCAACGTGGGACTGTCCCTGCCACACCTGTTCTCGGCCATTCAGGTCGTACTCGCGTCGGACCTCGTATTGACCATAGCGTCCCGCGCCGCCGAACTGTTCGCTGCGGCCTACCCGATCCAGATCATCAAGCACCCGCTGCAGTTGAAGCCGTTCGTGGTCTCCCAGCTCTGGCACGAACGAACGCACTTGGATCCAGCGCTGGCATGGTTCAGGACCGTCCTTGCCGAAAGTACCCCGGCGTCACCCAGGCGCGCGGCACGGAAGCAGCCCAGCCGCCGTTGAACGATGGATCACCTGCAAACAAAAAGGCCTGCATTCGCAGGCCTTTTTGTTTGCAACGGGCAATCCGTCAGCGGGTCACAATCCGGCCTGGGTCACGAACTTGCCGACCAGATAAGGCTCCAGCGCCTCCACCCCGCCCTCCGAGCCGTAGCCCGAATCCTTGACGCCGCCGAACGGCACTTCGGGCAGCGCGAGGCCGTGGTGGT
>JAHCLD010000147.1 GCA_026125585.1 Burkholderiales bacterium | reverse complement strand
CGACCTCTTCCGCCTCGTCATCGGCGCCGCCCTGGCCGAAATCGAACTCGAGCTTGAGATTGTTGTTGTCCTTGTCCTCGACGATGCGGAGGATCGCCGCGAACGGGCGTCCCATCTTCGAACGGAAACCCTGCAGCGGTCCGATCGTGCGTTCGCGCAGCAGCGTTTCGACTTCCTCGAGTTCGAACTGCCGTCCGCCGGGAACCTTGGAGATCGAGAATTCGCAGGCCTCGCAGGCAAACCGCCGGTAATTCTCCTTGACCGTGCCGCCGCAATGCGGGCACGGTGTTTTCAGCGTCGCGTAATCGCCGGGAATCGTTTCATTGTCGTATTCCTTGGCATGCTTGACGATGCGCTCGGTGATGCGCGAGATCTCTTTCATGAAAGCCTCGCGCTTCAGCTTGCCGCGTTCCATCTGCAGCAGCTTGTATTCCCATTCTCCCGTGAGCTCCGGCTGGGTCAATTCGTTGACACCCAGGCCGTTGAGCAGGGTCATCAGCTGGAATGCCTTGGCGGTCGGGATCAGTTCCCTGCCCTCGCGCACCAGGTATTTTTCGGCAATCAGCCGTTCGATGATTGCGGCGCGGGTGGCCGGCGTGCCCAGCCCCTTCTGCGCCATGGCTTCGCGCAGCTCGTCGTCGTCGATCAGCTTGCCGGCGCCTTCCATCGCGCTCAGCAGGGTCGCCTCCGAATAACGGGCCGGAGGACGCGTCGCCAGCGCGATGGCGTCGACCGCGTTCGCCAGCGGTTTCTCGCCCTTGGCTACCGCGGGCAGGTTGGCGTTTTCCTGCTGTTCGTCCTTGCCGTAGATCGCGAGCCAGCCCGGTTTCACCAGGATCTTGCCCTCGGTCTTGAACTTGTGGGAGGCCACCTCGGTGATCCGGGTGGTGACCAGATACTCGGCCGCCGGAAAAAACACCGCCATGAAACGCCGCACCACCAGGTCATAGATTTTCTGCTGGACCTCGTTCAGGTTTTTCGGCGGCTGCGGGGTCGGAATGATCGCGAAGTGATCCGAAATCTTGGCGTTGTCGAAAATGCGCTTGTTGGCCTTGATCCATTTGCCCTTGATGATTTCCTTCGCGAAAGGGCCCGGTTCCGGTTCGCCGGCGAGTGCTTCGAGCGTCGTCCTGACCGTGTCCAGGTAATCCTCGGGCAGGTGGCGCGAGTCCGTCCGCGGATAGGTCAGCGCCTTGTGTTTCTCGTAAAGCTCTTGGGCAATCGACAGCGTCGTCTTCGCCGAGAAACCGAAGCGGCCGTTGGCCTCGCGCTGCAGGGATGTCAGATCGAACAGCATCGGCGACAGTTGTGACGACGGCTTCGATTCCTCGGTGACCGTGCCCGGCTTGCCGCGGCAGATCTCGGCTACCTTTTCGGCCGCCGCCTTCGTCCACAGCCGGTTGTCCTTCTTTTCGGGATCGTTCTCGTCCTTCTTGAATCCCGGATCGAACCAGCGGCCTTCGTAATCGCCGGTCCTGGCGCCGAAGGTCGCGCGCACCTCCCAGTAATTCCGTGGCACGAACTTGCGGATTTTCTGCTCGCGATCGACGACGATCATCAGCGTCGGCGTCTGCACGCGGCCGACGGTGGTCAAGTAGAAACCGCCGCCCTTGCTGTTGAAGGCGGTCATCGCGCGCGTGCCGTTGATGCCGACCAGCCAGTCGGCTTCGCTGCGGCTGCGCGCGGCATCGGCCAGCGGCTGCATCTCGTCGTCGGAACGCAGATGTTCAAAACCATCGCGGATTGCCGCCGGCGTCATGGATTGCAGCCACAGGCGGGAAACCGGCTTGTTCGTTTTCGTCGCCTGCACGATGTAGCGGAAAATCAGTTCGCCTTCGCGTCCGGCGTCGCAGGCATTGATCAGCGCGGTGACATCCTTGCGCTTGATCAGTTTGGCCAGCACTTTCAGCCGTGCTTCGCTTTTGGCGATCGGGTTGAGGTCGAAATGCGGCGGAATGACCGGGAGGTTCGCGAAGGACCACTTGCCGCGCTTGACCTCGAATTCTTCGGGGGCCGCGATTTCCAGCAG
The DNA here is from genome assembly GCA_026125585.1 of Burkholderiales bacterium. Lineage (GTDB taxonomy): Bacteria > Pseudomonadota > Gammaproteobacteria > Burkholderiales > SG8-41. The sequence continues at coordinate 4,228 of JAHCLD010000147.1, read as the reverse complement.
ATGGCCGACCGCGGACGACACCACGTACTGGTCGTTTTCAAAGTACTCGGTGTGTTTGGTGAAGCCGCCAAGGACGCGGGCAATGTCGCCGGCAACCGAGGGTTTTTCCGCAATGATGAGGGTTTTCGCCATGTAACCCGTTGAAAGTGCGGCACTGTTGCCGCTGCAGGGACCCCGGGACGGCAGGGGCTCGAAAAAGAGCGCCCGATGATAAGAACAATCCCGGACCAGCGCAAGCCGGGTTCAGGACAGCCGTTGCCAGCGGCCTCCGGGCAATCGCTCGACGGCACCAGCCAGTTCGAGGGCGGTCAGCGCGGTATTGATGTCGCCGATGGCTAGGCCGCTGCGCTGCTGCAGCGTGTCCATGTCTACGGGCTCGAAGCCGATGTGCCCGAGCAGGGGATCGTTTTCCGGTGCCGCTGTTTCCGGAGAAACCGCGGGTGGCGCATGTTGCAGTCCCAGCTCTTCCAGCACGTCCTGCGCCGATTCGACCAGCTTTGCACCCTGCTTGATCAGCGCATGGCAACCCTTGGCCAGCGGCGAATGTATGGAGCCCGGAATTGCAAAAACCTCGCGGCCCTGGTCCGCGGCAAGCCGGGCCGTGATCAGCGAGCCGCTGGAAATCGCGGCCTCGACCACCAGGCAGCCGCGGGACAGTCCGCAGATCAGGCGGTTGCGCCGGGGAAAATTGCCCGCAATGGCCGGGGTGCCCAGCGGGAATTCGGAAATCAGCGTTCCGCTTTCGGCGATCCGGTGCGCCAAGTCGCGGTTGCGCGCGGGATAAACCACATCCAGACCCGTGCCGACCACGGCAATAGTCGAGCTGCGGCCCGCAAGTCCGCCGCGATGCGCGGCGGCATCAATGCCCGCTGCGAGCCCGCTGATGATGGTCAGTCCGGCATCGCTGAAGGTCGCGGCAAAAGCTTCCGCATTGGCGAGACCCTGCGCCGTCGCGTTGCGGCTGCCGACGATCGCGAATCCCGCGCGGTTCAGCAGATCGGTGCGGCCCTTCACATAAAGCAGGGGAGGCGGATCCGGAATTTCCAGCAATGATTTCGGATATTCCGCATCGGCTAGGGTGACAATGCGGTTGAGGGGATCTTCAAGCCATGGCCCCACATCGTTCCATGACGATGGATCCGCGCCACCGTTACCAATGGTCGCCGCGAGCTTTTCATTGACGATGGCGCGCAGCGTGCCTTGGCCGGCGGCAAGCACGGCCTCGGGCGTGCCCAGCGCGACGAGCAGTCTGCGCAGCGACTGGTGTCCCAGACCCGGCAGCAGGCTCAGGCGCAGCCATGCCTCGAGATCGGCGGGGATCGCCATGGGGCACCGTCGTCGCGGGGCCGGCGTCAGATGGCGGGAGCAGGGCGCTCCCGGCGATCAGGGATTGGTGACGAAATCGGAAACCGCAACGGGACGGCTGGCTTCCATGACCAGCGCGAACGATGCGCGGTCAAAGGTGCGGAACACCATCACCAGCCCGTAGCGTTCATCAGGCAATTGCGCGATGTTTTCGCGCGTGACCGCTTCGCCGCGCGCGAACAGCTTGTCGCGCGGCGGCAGGGGTTCGCTGTAATAGACGCGCGGCGTGTCGCTGCCGGTGATTCCGGAGCGGCCGAACAAAGGCTCCGTGCGCTGGCTGTAACGCGCGCTGGTCTGGCTGCGTTCGATCGCCAGCACGGTGCCGACGTCCAGCCCGTCCTTGCTGCCCTTGGACAGGGCGACGATCGACAGCGGGCCGGTTTCCTGCAGGCTGCCGTAGGCCGACACGATGCGCGCCTTGACGGGCACTTTTGGCGGATGCGGCACATAGGCGAACACCGGCGTCTGTTTGCCCAGGGGCACCAGCCGGTCGTCCTGGTAGATTTCCTGCACCGAGCGGACGATGTTGATCGTTGCCACTTCGCCATGCTGGCTGACCCGGGCCTCACCGAGATAGGTCGCTTCGTATCCCAGCACTTCCCTGGTTTCGGGGTCGATCAGCGGATCACCGCGGCGGAAAATCTGCCACTGGTTGCCCTTGTCCTTGGTGATGCCGCGCACGAATGCGCGGTCTCCGGCGCCGAGCGTGACGCGGCTTTCCGCGGTGGCCACGATGCGCGGCGCGTCGTCGAGTTCGGTGGCGCTGACCACCAGCGGCTTCGAAAGGAAAGGCTCGATCACCGACGGCGGGATGCTCGGAACGGCGCTGCGCGCGCTGGGCTCGCTGCGTACCCGGGGTTCCAGCCGGGTGGTTTCAAGCTGGACCAGCTTCAGCTGCGCCTCGTCCCCGCTGCGATCCAGGACAATGACGTCCCCGGGATAAATGAGGTGGGGATTCCTGATCTGCTCCTGGTTCATTTTCCACAGCTCGGGCCAGCGCCAGGGTTCCTTCAGGTAGCGCCCGGAAATGCCCCACAGCGTGTCTCCTTTTTGCACGACATACCGGTCAGGCGCGGCATCTTTGATCGCAGCGGCCTCGGCGGCATACGCGCCGGACACCGGAGTTATCAACAAAATCAGGGATATAATTGCTTTTCGCATGTGGAACCCCACCTTATGTGCGTGTCGCCGGCGCTGGCTGTGGCACCCGCCGCCGATACGTAAGAGTTTGGTTTAAATTCTGCATCTAGCTGATTAAATAGGCAAGTTTTTCATGGCTTTACTGCCGATATTGCATTACCCCGATCCGCGGCTGCACAAAGTGGCTGTCCCGGTGGCGCGGGTCGATGACAAAATTCGTAAATTAATCAAGAACATGGCGGATACCATGTACGCCGCGCCGGGAATCGGTCTCGCCGCAACACAGGTGGACGTCCACCAGCGCGTCATCGTCATCGACATTTCCGAAACCCGTGATCAGCTGCTGGTCCTGATCAACCCGGAAATCATAAGCGCCGAAGGCGAAAAAGAATGTGAAGAAGGTTGTCTTTCGGTGCCCGGGATCTACGAAAAAGTGACCCGCGCCGCGAAAATCACGGTTTCGGCGCTGGACGGTGACGGCCAGTCACGCAACATCGAGGCCGACGGCCTGCTGGCAGTGTGCATCCAGCATGAAATGGATCACCTGGTCGGCCGTGTTTTCATCGAAAAACTGTCGCAGCTCAAACAGAAGCGCATTGTCGCCAAACTGCAAAAGCAGCAACGGCAGGCGATGTAAGTCCGGCAGCCCCGGACACCGGCGATCTTGAACGTCATATTCGCAGGAACGCCCGCTTTCGCGGCCGCCGCGCTGGCGGCGCTGCTCGATGCCGGACATCGCGTGCCGCTGGTGCTGACGCAGCCGGACCGGCCTGCCGGCCGCGGCCTGAAAACCCAGCCTTCCGCCGTCAAACAACTGGTTTTGGCGCGGCAGCTCGAGCTTGCCCAGCCGCCGAGCCTGAAAGACGAAGCCGTAATCGCGAAACTCGCGCAGCTCGATCCCGATGTCATGGTTGTCGCCGCCTACGGCCTGATGATTCCGTCCCGCCTGCTCCCGGTGCCACGGCTGGGGTGCCTGAACATCCACGCCTCGCTGCTGCCGCGCTGGCGCGGCGCCGCGCCGATCCAGCGCGCAATTCTCGCCGGCGACCGCGTAACCGGTGTCACCATCATGCAGATGGACGAAGGGCTGGATACCGGTGCCATGCTGCTCAAGGCCAAGGTCGCCATCGACGACCGGGACAATACGCATACATTGCACGACAAGCTTGCCGAAGCCGGCGCGCGGCTGATCGTCCGTGCCCTGCGGGAGATGCCGCTGTCGCCCGAACCGCAGAATCCGGCAGAGTCCTGTTATGCCGCGAAAATTACCAGGGCGGAAGCGGCGATCGACTGGACCAGGCCGGCTGCGGAAATCGATCGCCGAATCCGCGCCTTCAATCCGGCACCCGGTGCCCATACGCTGTATGACGGACAGCCGCTGAAAATCTGGCAAGCCGAACCGGCCACCGGCATTGCCGCGGAGGCTGCTCCGGGGACGGTGCTGCAGGCCGATCCCGGCATCCTGCAGGTGGCCACCGGCGCGGGCAGCCTGCGCCTCCTGGAACTGCAGCGTGCCGGTGGCAGGCGGATGACTGCCCAGGCGTTTCTTGCCGGTGTGCCGCTGGTTGCGGGTGCCCGCCTCGGTGAATAGGCTGCCGGCTGCCGGACCATGGAACAGATTCAGTGTCTGGCCGCGGGCGCGGTAACGCGGGTCATCGCCGGGCGCAGTCTGGATGCCCAGCTGGCGGCGGTGTGGCGCAGCGAGCCGGCGCTGACGGCCCAG
>JAHCLD010000146.1 GCA_026125585.1 Burkholderiales bacterium | reverse complement strand
TCAGCTGTGGGTGGCTTCCGATGCCTACGGCAGCGGCATCAATGAATCGCTGGTTGCGCGGGCGATCCAGGGGCGGCGCGACCAAGTGCTGATTCCACCAAGTTAGGCCTTGGCCCTGCCGCGCGCGCCGACATTGCCCTATGATAAAAATATCAATAAAAACAATAAGTTATAAATCACCCTAGAACAATAGCGAGTGCTCACAAAGCACTACGACACAGATCGCGCTGGCCTGGCCGCTGGTCTGGGGTCCGGATATCGTGCCGATCCCCGGCACCAAGGGCCGGAAATACCTCGAGGAGAATCTTGCCGCCGTCGAATGGCAACCGGGCGCCGCGGAACTGGTGCAACTGTCGGCGGCATTTCCGCCCGGCGCGCATTCCGCAGGCCGGCACGCGTTATCCCGAAAAACAGTTGAAGGCGCTGGGGATTTGAGAATGGCGGAGCCGCAAGTGGTGAACAGCCGGCGGTAAAATCGCGAGCCCGCTCACCGTCCCAACGGTTCCACGCCCGCATGCAGCATCGCGTCGCGTTCGGCGAACCACTCCGCGGCGTATTCGCAGTCCGCGTATTCGGAAAAATACGGGCCGCCCAGCGTGTAATGCACCAGTGCCGCATCGTCGCGCCCGGAATCGTAGCCGACGAGATGATTCCAGCGTGAAGGCAGTTCGCCGATTAGCGCATCATCACCGAGCCACTTGAACTGGTGCAGTTCGAGGCCGGATGCGCCATTCACGTATTCCGGCGTCAGTGCGCGGCAGCGCGTATTGTTGAACAGCATCACGCTCGACCAGTTCTTCTTTTCGTATTTGCTCTGCGGTTCGTTCAGGAACTTGCGGTCTTCCTTCGGCACGTGGTCGTGTTTGACCACCATCACCGCGTAGCGGTCGTCGCGCAGCGCCCACAGTTTCGCGATGTCGTCGAGCATCAGCATGTCGCAGTCCATGAAGATCGACCATCCGGCGTAATCCGCCAGCCAGGGCGTCAGGAAGCGGGAGAAGGAAAAGTCCGTGGACTGCAGCGGATGCCGCTCGCGCCGGAACACGCCGCCGAGCTGCGACAGCATCAGCGGCGCGATGGTCACCGGTTGCGAGGACCGGCGGTGGATGCTGTAGGCGAGCACATTGAAGGCCACCGCTTCGCGGCCGTCGTATCCGATGCAGACATTGATCATAAAGGCGGTGTTTCCGGAAAATCCCGCGAACGATGCAGGGCGGTTCAAGCTTAGCATGGCGGCCGGTGACCGCCGCATGGCCGGGACTCGCCGCCGGAGGGTATATTCCGGTTTTCCCGGACGCATATCGGGGAACTCAAGGGATGAAGGGGCAAGGCGCGCATGGCCGATTCCGACGCCGCGGTTGACCGCGCATTCCTGTCCATGGTGCTCGATCGGCACGGGCAGGATGCCGCCGCATTGCTGGACCTCGGGCTGCGCGTGGTTATCGGGCGCGACGCGCCCCGCTCGCCGGTCAATGGCGCCGCGGTGATCGAGCTGGCCGCCGAGTGTGGGCACGCACAGGCCCTGCTCTATCTGTCGCGGCTGGCGGCGCAGGGTCTCACTTCCCGTCCCGGGCTCGCCGCCGCCTTTGCCGCGCTCGAAGGCGCCTGCGCCGCGGGCGACTCCGCCGCGTGTGCCGAACTTGAATTCATGCGGGCCCGGGGGCTGGGCAGCCTCGAGGATGCCCGCCGCTGGCTGGACAGTCCCTGCGAACCCGAGCATCTCAGCCGCAGCCCGCGGGTCATGGTGTTTCGCGGGCTGGTTGCGCCCGAGATCTGCGGCCGGCTGATCGAACTCGCGACACATCGCCAGGCCGAGGCCAAAATCTACGATCTGGCCTCGGGCGGCATGCGCACCGACCCGATGCGGACGAACCGGCGCGCGCCGTTTTCACCCGTCGATCTGGAGTTGCTGCTGCAGCTCGTGCGGATGCGTATCGCGAAAATCTTCGACACGCCGGTCGACTTTTTCGAGTTTCCCGAGGTGCTGCATTACTGCCCGGGCGAGCGCTACAAGCCGCATGTCGATTATTTCCACGTCGCGGTGCCGCGTTTCGCCGAGCACGTGCGCATCCACGGGCAGAGGACGAAGACCGCGCTGGTCTATCTGAACGACGGCTACGAGGGCGGCGCGACGACCTTTTCGAAACTCGGCTTCGGCTTCAGGGGCGCGCCCGGCGACGCGCTGTTTTTTCACAATGTCGATGACAGCGGAGCGGGCGACATGCGCACGCTGCACGAGGGTTCGCCGCCGACCGCGGGCGAGAAATGGCTGCTGTCGCAGTGGATCCGCGACCGGCGCCAGACGTTCAGCTGAGGCGGCGGTTCATGACTCCGGCGCGCGCTGCGGCGCGGCCAGGTCGGCGGCCAGTTGCGCCAGCGACGGGTCCCAGCGGCCGTCCAGGGTCTGCCGGTAGATGCGGAAACCCGGGAACCAGGGCGATTCTTCGCCGCCGTGCATCCAGCGCCATTCGGCGGGATTCGGCACCAGCACCCGCGCCGGCCGGCCGCAGGCGGCGCGCAGATGCATGTTGGTGTTGCTGACGCCGGTATAGTCGTCGATCAGCGCCAGCAGGGCGAGCAGGGTTTCCAGATCCTCGTTCAGCGCGCTCAGATCGACGACCTTGCGCCCCGCCGCCGCGGCCAGGGCGGCGGTTTCGTCGGGCAAGGGATGACGCTGCAGCGACAGCAGCGTGCCGGGCGCCCCGCGCAGCGCAGCGCCGAATTCCGCGAGCGGGACGGATTTTTCCAGCACCCAGTGTGCGCCGCGCTGTTCCCGCGCGGCGATGCCTGCGCGCCAGGTGGCGCCGATATGCGGCCCGGGTCCGGCGTCCTGCAAGATTTTGCGCGCGCGCGCCAGCGCATCGTCCAGTGGCGGGATGCGCAGCGGCGGTGCCGGGCGCGGCCAGTAGACCCGTATCCAGGCCGTGTAGTCGCGCAGCGCATCCGACTGCGCGTCCGGCAGATCCGGGCAGGGACAGGCGTCGGTCGAGGACAATGCGCCGGGCAGATCGCCGCAAAGCATCTGCAGCCCTTCTGTCGCAGGCTTTCTTTCGTCGTGGATGACGACGTCATCGGCAATGCCGGAGCGCGCCACGAACTCGGCGATCTTGGCTGACGCGCGAACGGCGACGTGGGCGCCACGGCGGCGCAACTGGTCAGCATGGCGCAGGAAAAACAGTTCGTCGCCGATACCCTGCTCGGGCCACAGCGTGATGCGGTATCCACGGAGATCTTCCGGCAGCGTCTGCTGCAGTTGCAGTTCCGGCCGCGCGGCATGAGTGCCGATGAAAGCCTGGCGCGCGCGATAGTGTTGCCAGCCGTCACTGAGACGGCCCTGGGCGAGATCGATGGCACTGCGCAACTGGCGCAGCGCGATATCGTCCGGCGCGAGTTGCTCGGCGCGGGCCAGCTGGCGCAGGCTGGCCTGCAGCCGGCCGCATTCCGCGAGTGCGCCGCCGTGGTTCCTGATGTCGTCCGCGCGCTCCGGCGCGAGTTCCGCCGCGCGGCTGAACGCGCGCAGCGCGCCCGCCGTATCGCCGCGGAAACCGCGCGCGGCGCCGAGGAAGCGATGCGCTTCCGGCAGTATCGGCGCGAACCCGATCAGGGCCAGGCATTCGGCTTCGGCCTCCGCGCAGCGTCCGGCATCGATCAGCGCCGACACCAGATTCAGGCGCGGCACCGGCGCCTGCGGCTCTGCGCGGATGCAGGCGCGATAATTGGCGCAGGCCTCTTCGAAGCGGGACTGGCGATGCTGCGCGCTGCCGAGGCTTTGCAGGATCTGCGTGTCGTCCGGCGCGAGTCGCAGGGCCGCGCGCAGCACCGTCTCGGCATCGGCGGAGCGTCCCAGTTCGAGCAGCACGTTGCCGAGATTCAGCTGGATGCCGGCTTCGTCCGGATGACGCCGCGCCAACGCGCGCAGCACGCTTTCCGCTTCGCCGGCTTTGCCCTGCCGGATCAGCAGCAGCGCGGCGTTCTGCGTGTAGGGCCAGTACTGCGGCGCAAGGCGGCTCGCGCGCTGATAGGTCTTGCGGGCGTCGTCGAGACGGCCGGCCGTGGCGTACGCCTGCGCGAGATGGCCCAGCCAGTGCGGATTGCGCTTGTTCATGCCCGCCGCCTGTTCGAGCGCGGCGATGGCGGCATCCTGTTGTCCCAGTTGCAGCAGGCCGATGCCCAGCATGGCCTGCGCCGCGCCATCGCTGCCGGGCGCCAGCGCGAGCGCGCTGCGGCAGTGATCTACCGCCGCTGCCCATTCACCGCGCTGCAGTGCCGCTTCCGCGGCGCCCAGCAATTGATCGCGCCAGGTCATAAAATATAAATCATTGTTTTTATTGATATTTTTGACATCAATCTCGATTGTAGCGTATCACATGAAAATCATCCGCCAAGCTGCTGATTTACAGGTAAATTTGGTCAACTGGACATTTGTCTCGTATTTGCGACAAATGTCTAGTAAAAGGGCGTTTCTCGTTTGTATATGTCATAGATAATTTACTGATTTACAATAATAATTTACTATTCTGCAATATGTTGTAAATACACAACGTACAGGGGGTCAAGAGGCTCGTTTTTTGTGACTTTTTCTTTTGCCGCCCAAAGCCTTCCACCACAATTGCGCCGTGTCCACGTTTAGCAGGACGCGTTGCGCTCAGGGGCTTTTGAGATTCGGAAGTCTGGGGCGACTTTCCCAACTAGAGGAGATTTACACATGCAGAAGAAACTGATTGCCGTGGCAGTTGCTGGCGCGCTCGCCGCTCCGGCCGCCGCGCTGGCGCAGAGCAGCACCGTGCAGGTGTTCGGCAACATGTACATCGAATACGGCTTCGTCAACCAGGGTTCGAGCGTCGCCGGCGTGGATCCCGCCAACCCCGATGTCCTGCAGTCCCCGGGCTCGGAGATCGGTTTCCGTGGTGAAGAGAAACTGGGCGGCGGCCTGTCGGCCTGGTTCCAGTGCACGTCCACGGCGGACATCCGCGGCCAGAGCCAGAACGGTTTCTGCTCGCGCAACAGCGCGGTGGGCCTGAAGGGCAGCTTCGGTAACTTCTTCATCGGCCTGTGGGACAACCCGTACAAGCGCTCGCGCGTCGGCAACACCGGCGCCCGCGACACGGGTGCTTTCGGTACCACTCACCTGATGTACGGCGGCCCGGGCACCCTCCAGGTCGGCGCCGGCACGGGCGACTTTGCCCGCCGTCAGATGAACTCGATCAACTACGACAGCCCGAACTTTGGCGGCTTCCAGGCCATGGTTTCCGTGAGCTCGACCCAGACTTCCACGGTTCTCTTGTCGGCTGCGCCGACGGCCAAGCAACGCAACGTGTCGCTTGCCGGTGTGTATCGTCAAGGCCCGGTGGCCCTCGGCGTTGGCTATTCCAACAACGACAAGACCTTTGCCACCGGCGGGGATGCGGATTCCTGGCACATCAATGCGTCCTACCAGCTGGGCAGCGTGAAGCTGGGCGGCGCTTACGCCAAGATCGATGCGGATCCCACTCCTGCCTCCGACTACAAGGTCAGCAGCTGGCACCTCGGCGCCGAGTGGAAAGTTGCGGGGCCGCATAACGTGCACTTCGGCTATACCCAGGCCGGCGACGCGAAGGGCACGCCCGGCGCGGTGCTGAACGCGCTGCGTCCGGCGGTTGGTGCCGATACCGGCGCGAAGCTGTGGCAGGTCAAGTATGTGCATGACCTGTCGAAGCGGACCTTCACCAGCGTGGGTTACGTTCACCTGAAGAACGACCGCAATGCGGGTTACAACCTCAACGGTTTGGGTGTGGTGGGCGCAGGCTCGACGAACAAGGGCGTGGTGTTCAACCTCGGCCACCGCTTCTAAGCATCACGCATTACCTTCCGCGCAAGCGGAAACTCGAAACGGGCGCTTCGGCGCCCGTTTTTTTATGTTCGTATCCCGGGATTGCCACACCGTTGGGCTGGCGGACAAACGCTGGCCAAGCGGGACGGGAGCCGGTTCAGTGGACTCGATTCCGAGGCTCCTGCTTGGGGCGTCTTTGCCTGATGTGGTGTGGAAAGATCATAAGTTATTGTTTTTATTGATATTTAATGCTGATGTAACAAATGATCGAGCAAATCATGAGGATCATATTCCAAGTGGTTGATTTTTCTGCCTAAGGATCTTCTCTACGAATTGTTGCAAATGCGCAACAATCGTCTCTTTGAAAAGTCGATTTTCTAGGCTTTTGCTTGGGTTTGCCCACCATGGTCAAACATAATTGCGACGTGTCCACGTTTAGCAGGACGCGTTGCGCTCAGGGGGCTTTTGAGATTCGGAAGTCCGGAGCGACTTTCCCAACTAGAGG
>JAHCLD010000145.1 GCA_026125585.1 Burkholderiales bacterium | reverse complement strand
CCTGCGGCGGTCAGTGTTTTTCCGACGATGCCGCGGATGTCGTAGGCCTTGAAAATCGCTGCTGGTGGCGCCACTGGTGAATTCATAAAATTATCAATAAAAACAATTAGTTATGAGATTTTATTGTTGACAGGAAGCCGATCAGGCGCCGGGGCAGCCAGTCCAGCGAACCCGGAAATGCACCGCTGATGAATCCGGCATGACCGCCGGTTTCCGGAAATTCTGCCGTTACTGCGGGGGACATCGTATCCGGCGCCGGTAATACGACCGCCGGCATGAAAGGATCGTTCCTTGCGTTCAGCAGCAAGGTCGGCACCCCGATCCGTGCGAGATGGGGTTTGCTGCTGGCGCGGGTGTAATAGTCGTCGACATCGCGAAAGCCGTGCAACGGCGCGGTGACCAGATCGTCGAATTCGCGCAATGTGCGCGTCGCCAGCATTTTTTCCGCATCGAACAGGCGGGGATGCGCGGCGAGGCGGGCAAGCGAGCTGCGTTTCATCGTCCACAGGAAATTTTTCGTGTAAACCCTGTTGAAGCCGCGTTCCAGCGCATCGCCGGCGGCATGCAGATCGACGGGCGCCGAAACGGCGGCGGCGGCGCGCACGATTGCGGCGGCGGATGTTTCCCGTTCTCCCAGCCATTTCAGCAGTGCATTGCCGCCCAGCGAAACGCCGACGGCGTAGCGGGGGCGCTGCGGATGCAGGATCAGCAGCCGGCGCAGCACCCAGTCTATTTCGGCGCTGTCTCCGGAATGGTAGGCCCGCGGCAGCCGGTTGAGTGCGCCGCCGCATCCGCGGAAATGCGCCACAACGCCCAGCCACCGGCGTTGCGCGACCGCATACATCAGCGCGCGCGCGTAGTGGCTGTTCGAACTGCCTTCAAGCCCGTGGAACAGGACGAGCAGGGGGGCGCCGGGCGCGGCCGGGTCTGCGGTCCAGTCGAGATCGATGAAGTCGCCGTCCGGCGCATCCCAGCGCTCGCGGCGATAGCGGACCGCGGGGCGGCGCGCCAGCAGCGCCGGGTACAGCGTCTGCAGGTTGCCGCCGGGCAGCCAGGCCGGCGCCCGGTATGCGGATTGCGATGTCGCCATGGTCGGATAGTACGCGGTTTGGGCGGCCGGTTTACGACGGACGTACGGCCATGCCACAATCCGGGGCGGGTTCACCGGCAACTATGTCAATAACCATAAAGGGAGACCAGAACATGAACGATCCCGTGGCACAGACACCGAGCAGCGACGACCGCAACCTGGCGATGCTGGCGCATCTGCTGGGCATCGTGTCCGGTTTCATCGGCGCGCTGATCATCTGGCTGATCAAGAAGGACCAGTCGGCGTTCATCGACGAGCAGGGCAAGGAGGCGCTGAACTTCCAGATCACCATGCTGATTGCATTCGTGGTGGCCGGCATACTGATGGTGATCCTGATCGGCGCCCTGTTGATGCCCCTGCTGCTGCTGGCCAACCTGGTGTTCTGCATACTGGCCGCGGTCGCGGTATCCAAGGGCGAGCATTACCGCTATCCGTTCGCGATCCGCCTGCTGAAGTAGCCCGGCGCGACCGATGAAAAAAGGGCCCCGCGGGGCCCTTTTTTTGCCGCCTGGCCGCCGTCAGTCCCGGTAGGAGGGATCGGCGCGGTCGAGCTTGCGCAGCAGCGCCGGCCATTCGAGCAGGCCGAAGCGGCGGCGCACGCCGGGGAGCATCAGGTTGTTGGTGTACTTCGTCACTTCTTCCGGCGGCAACTGCAGCTCGGTGTTGCAGGACAGCGCCATCACCTGCAGCTGGCAGGCGCGCTCGAGGCGGAACATGTTGTTGAAGCATTCCGGGATGCTGGCGCCGGTGGTCAGCAGGCCGTGGTTGCGCAGCACCATCGCCTCGCGGTTGCCGAGGTTTTCCACCAGGCGCTCGCGCTCGTCGAGCCGCAGCGCGACGCCTTCGTAGTCGTGGTAGGCGATGTCGAGGAAACGCATCGAGGACTGCGCGATGGGCATGATGCCGCATTTCATCGCGGACACCGCCATGCCCGGCAGGGTGTGGGTGTGGATGATGCATTCGACATCGTGGCGCGCGGCGTGCACGGCGCTGTGGATCACGAAGCCGGCCTGGTTGACGCCGTATTCGGTGGCGTTGAACAGCACGTTGCCTTCGAGGTCGACCTTCAGCATCGACGAGGCGGTCATTTCCTCGTAGAGCATGCCGTAGGGATTGATCAGGAATTCGTTGTGGGTGCCGGGCACGCGCACCGAGATGTGGTTGGCGACCATCTCCACCATGCCGTATTCCGCCATCAGGCGGTAACAGGCGGCGAGATTGACGCGGGCTTCCCATTCTTCCTTGCTGACCTGTTCGCGGACGGGCTTGTTGATCTTGATGGCTGGGGCGTTCATGGCGGCTCCTTCAGTGGGTCGTGCGGGGCATTCTACGCCCGGCCTCGCCGGGCGCAACGCTGGCTTTCACAGTCTGGAATGCGGGTGCGGTCATGGCGGGCGGTCACGGCGATTTGGCGTGGATGCCGGCGCTGCCGCCGGCGAGTTTGCCGAACACGGCGCCGGAGGTGAGCCCGGTGCCGCCCGGATAGTTGTGATAGAACAGGCCGCCGACCATCTCGCCGGCCGCATACAGGCCCGGGATCGGCTTGCCGGCGGTGTCTTCCACATTGCCCTCGCCGTTGACCTTGACGCCGCCGAAGGTGAACGTGACGCCGCAGGTGACGGCATAGGCCTCGAACGGCGCCTGCTCGATGGTCAGCGCCCAGTTCGACTTGTTGACCTTCAGACCCTCGGTGCGGCGGCCGTCCTTGACCGTCAGGTTGAACGGCACGTCGGTGCGCACGGCCTTGTTGTAGGCCCTGATCTCGCGCAGGCAGGCCTCGGCGTTGACGCCGTCGAGTTTCTTCACCAGTTCCTCCAGCGTGTCGGCGCGGACCTTGGTCACCTGCTTGATGCGGTATTCGTCGCGCAGCAGCGGAATCGACTGCGCGTCGAAGATCTGCCATGCGAACATGCCCGGCTGGTTCAGCACCACGGCGCCGTACTTGGCGTAGGTGTAGTTGCGGATGTCGGCGCCCTCGTCGACGAAGCGCTCGCCGTTGGCGTTGACCATGATGCCGATCGGATAGCTGTGTTTCTGGAAGTTGTCGCCGACGGCGAGGTCGCCGAAGGCCGGCGCGTTCATGTCCCAGCCCACGGCGTGGCAGCCCGACCAGTGGCCGTAGGGCAGCGCGCCCGCCTCCAGCGCCATGCGGATGCCGGCGCCGGTGTTGAAGCGCGTGCCGCGCACCTTGGCGAGGTCCCAGCCGGCGCCGAGGTAGCGCGTGCGCATCTCGGCGTTGGATTCGAAGCCGCCGCAGGCGAGCACCACGGCCTTGCAGGGGATCTCGACGTTTTTACCCTTGTGCCTGGCTTTCACGCCGATCACGCGGCCGTCGTCGTCCTGGACCAGCCCGGTCGCCGGGGTTTCGTAGAAAATGGCGATGCCTTCGCGTTCGCAGGCCTTGTGTTCGTTTTCGACGAGGCCCGGTCCGCCGCCCCAGGTTTCCGCGGCGAGGCCGCCGAAGAACTTGAACTTGCCGTTGACCTTCATCGCCTGGCGGCCGAAGCTCGCCTGGAACTTCACGCCCTTCTTGCGCATCCAGGTCAGCGTTTCGAGGCTGCGCGACACCAGGATTTCGCAGAGGTCGGGATCGGTGCGGTACTGGGTGATGCGGCCCATGTCGTCGTAGAACTGGTCGGCGGTGTAGGTGCCGAAATCGGCGCTGTCGATTTCCGCCTGCGTCAGGTCCGGAACGATCTGCTTCAGATCTTCGGGACCGTTGAACAGCACGCGCATTGCGCCCGCGGTGTAGCGGCTGTTGCCGCCACATTCCTCGATCGGGGCAGCTTCCAGCATGATCACCCTGCCACCGCTTTCACGCGCCGCCAGCGCCGCGCAGGCCGCCGCGTTGCCGGCGCCGATCACCACCACATCAGGACTGCCGAACAGCTCTTTGCTCATCGTGAATACTCTCTAAAAAAATATCAATAAAATCAAATACTTATAATTATCGGTCAATGCCTGCAGGGCGCGAGTCGTCGCCCGACAGCAGCGAATAGTTCACCGCGCGGCCGACGCCTTGGCGGAAGCCTTCGAGGCGCAGCACCTGCCCCGGCGCGATGTTGGCGAGATTCACGTCGCGGCCGAAGTCGCGCAGCATCTGCACATGCTGCTGCGGGAAACGGTAGGGATCGGCCTCGATGACCACGTGGTCGAACCAGTCCTGCGCGCACAGCGTTTTCAGGCTCTGCGGGGCGTCCTTGGCGAGCAGGTCCATCTCGCACTGCTCGACGGTGACGTGATGGATGCCCTGCGCGGCAACCGCGCGCACGATGCCCTCGAGGTAGTCGAGGCTCAGCGGGTCTTCCGGGTTCTTGCGGCCGAACTCGTAGACGATCTTGATGCCTTCCTTCTGGAAGCGGTCGATCATCCGCGCGCGTTCGTCTTCGCTGAGCGTGACGTAGTTTTCGGAAATCTCCAGGCCGGGGATCGCGAGGCGCTTCAGCAGCGCGACCAGGCCGTCGAGTTCGTTGCGGTGCCAGGCGTATTCGAACAGGATGCCGCCGGCAAAGGGCATCACGCCGGCATCGAGATAGAGCTTCGTCGTGCGCTTGACCACCTCACCGGGAATCAGCAGCGCGTTCATCGCGTAGATCTTGGCGTAGTCGATGTAGCCGGCCGCGACGTCGAGCAGGTCGGCGATGCCGCGCTCGCCGCCGGACCAGCCGAAGGTGTCGGGGCCGAAATCGATCATCGAGGTGATGCCGCGGCGGCGCGGTTTCGGGCTGCGTTGCGGCAATGCGAGTTCCTTCACGGTCTTCCCTTCGGTCATGTTTTGTTTGCCGGGTTGGCGGCTGCGGCGCGGTCGCGGGCGTTGCAGCGGGAGTTTCCCACCGGGCCGGTGATCAATGCGGCACTCAATGCTCATCAAAGTCCACTAAACGGACATATGGATTATAGCTGATGAGCGTCGCGTGATCAGACAAAAGTCCGTGATGCAGACAGAAATTGCCGGCAGGAATGGCCCGTAGCGGGCAGGCGGCCTAGTGCAGCGTCTTGGCGGCCGGTTCCGGATTGCGTTCGGATTGCAGCGAAGCGGGCGCGGGAGCCGCATGGTGGGCGATCATGCGCCAGCCGCGTTCGGTGCGCTGGTAGACGTTGGTGGCGATTACCGGCTGCTGCGCGCGCGACTGGCCGGCGACGGAAATGTGTTCGTAGACGCTGTGCACCGCGAGCATCATCGTGTGGATGTGGCGGGCGTCGCGCAGGCTGAAGCGCAGTTCCTGCCCGCCGGCGAAAATCCGGCGCCACGATTCGCGGATGTTTTCGAACCCGGCGATGCGCGCGCCGCCGGGATGCACGCAATAGCTGTCGTCGTCGTCGGACCACACCTCCATCATCGCTTCGAGGTTGCGCCTGACGAAGGCATCGTAGAAGGCGGCCTCGGCATCCTGCGGTGTCGCGAACAGCGTTTTCTTCACGGCAGTGCTCCCGCGCGAATCAGGCGCCGATTCTAGCAAAATCGATCGCGGCGAAAACGCGCTGCGGTGACAGGTCGTTCAGACAGCGCAGGTGTCCCAGCGGACAGTTGCGTTCGAAGCAGGGGCTGCAGTCGAGTCCGAGCGAGAGGATGCGCGCATCCGCGCCCAGCGGCGGCGTGAACCGCGGCGAGCTGGAGCCGTACAGCGCGACCACCGGCCGGCCGACGGCGGCCGCGACGTGCATCAGCCCGGAGTCGTTGGTGACGACCAGCCGCGCCGCGGCCAGCAGGTCCGCGGCTTCGGCGATGTCGGTCCTGCCGCACAGGTTGCTGCAGTCGCCGGCGGCATCCCGCGCGATGGCTTCCGCGACGGCATGGTCCTTCGGGGAGCCGACCAGCCAGACGGCATAACCGCGGCCGGCGAGCATCCGGGCGAGCGCGGCGTAATGCGCCTCGGGCCAGCGCTTGGCGGGGCCGTATTCGGCGCCGGGGCAGAAGGCGACCGCGGGCTGCTGCGCGTCGAGGCCGAGGCGCGCGAGCAATTGTCGCCGGCCGGCGGCGGATGATTCCAGCGCGGGGTTCGGCAGCGGATCGGGCAGCGCGGCGTCCGCCGGCAGTCCCAGCGCGGCGAAGCGCTGCGCCATCTGCGGCAGGGCCTCCCCGTCGAGCCGGCGCAGATCGTTGAGCAGGCCCCAGCGTGCCTCGCCACGGAATCCGCGGCGAAGCGGAATGCCGGCAAACCAGGGGACCAGCGCCGATTTCCAGGAATTGGGCAGCACCACGGCGAGGTCGTAGTTCCCGGCGCGCAGCGAGAGTCCGAGGCGGCGGCGCTCGGCGAGGCGCAGCGCGC
>JAHCLD010000144.1 GCA_026125585.1 Burkholderiales bacterium | reverse complement strand
GCGCAGGCCTCGTCCACCGAATCGGTGCGGTACATCAGTTCGAGGTCCTTCGCATCGATGGTGCCGTGGCGCACCAGCGCGTCGAAGTTGATCACTTCGTTCCAGTAGTCGTTGCCGAACAGCACGATCGGCATCGGCTTGCGCATGCGTTTGGTCTGCACCAGCGTCAGCATCTCGAACAGCTCGTCGAGCGTGCCGTAGCCGCCGGGAAACACCACCAGCGCCTTGGCCAGATAGGCGAACCAGAACTTGCGCATGAAGAAGTAGTGGAAATGGAATTCGAGCTCGCGGGTGACGTACGGGTTGACGAATTCCTCCTGCGGCAGCGAGATGGTCAGGCCGACGTTGCGGCCGCGCACTTCGGAGGCGCCGCGGTTGGCCGCCTCCATGATGCCCGGCCCGCCGCCGGTGCAGACAACGAAGCGGCGGCGCCCCTCGGGATCCAGGCCCTTCGACCATTGCGTCAGCCGCGACGCCAGCTCGCGCGCGGCCTCGTAGTACTGGTTGCCCTCCTTCAGCCGCGCCGATCCGAAGAACACCACGGTGTCTTCGACGCGCTCGGCATCGAGGCGGGTCCGCGGTTCGAGATATTCGGACAGGATGCGCAGCGGGCGCGCCGCGCGGCTGCCCATGAATTCCGGATTGCTGTAGGCCTTGGTCGATTTCAACTGGGACTCCTTCAATACGCTGGACGGCAGATATCCTGCCCCTGCAGTCAGTCCGCCTTGATGCCTGCGTCCTTGACCACCTTCGCCCACTTCGCGAGTTCGGACTTGATGTGCGCGGCGAACTCGGCCGGCGTGCCGCCGGTGGCGTCGAGGCCCTGGCGGCGCAGCGCATCGGTCGCGTCCTTCGCCTTCAGCGCCTCGTTGACGGCGGCGTTGAGCTTGCCGACGATGGCCTGCGGCGTGCGCGCCGGCAGCAGGATGCCGTACCAGGAGGTCATTTCGAATCCGGGATAGCCGAGTTCGGCGATGGTCGGATACTCCGGCGCGAGCTGCGAACGTTTCGCGCCGGTGACGCCGATCGGCGTCAGCTTGCCGGCCTTCACCTGCGGTACCACCGAGGTCAGGCTGCCGAACACCGCCTGCACTTCGCCCGAGAGGATCGCGGTGGTCGCCGGACCGCCGCCCTTGTACGGGACGTGGACCATGTCGACGCCGGCGCGCGACTTGAACAGTTCGGCGGCGAGGTGCAGCGGCGAGCCGTTGCCGGCGGAGGCGTAGTTGACCTTGCCCGGATTGGCCTTGGCATGGGCAACGAAGTCCTTCAGCGATTTCGCCGGCACCGAGGGATGCAGCACCAGCATGTACTGGCCGCCGGCGACCAGCGCCACCGGCGCGAAGTCCTTCACCGAGTCGTAGGGCACCTTCGTCAGCGCCGGGCTGATCGCCACCGGGCCGATGAAGGCGAGCAGCAGCGTGTAGCCGTCGGGATTCGCGCGCGCGACGGTTTCGTTGGCGATGATGCCGCCGCCACCCGCGCGGTTGTCGACGACGAACTGCTGGTTCATGCGCTCGCCGAGTTTCTGCGCGAGGATGCGCGCCACCGCATCGCTGCCGCCGCCCGGCGGGTTCGGCACCAGCAGGCGCACCGGACGCGACGGATAGTCGGCGGCGGCCTGGACCGGCGCCGCGGCGAACGCGGGCGCCAGTGCGCAGAGGGCGAAGGCGATATTAAGTAAGTAATTGTTTTTAAACATATTTTAACTCCTGATGCAGGTCAGTTCAAACAGCGGTTTCATCTCCGGCAGGGTCTCGAGCGCCCACAGCCGTTGCAGCAGCGCGTCGACCTGCGGCGCCGGCAGCACGCCCGCGGCGAGCGGCCGGAATTTTTCCTCGATCTCGGCATCGGTCATCGGATTCTTCGGATGGCCGCGGTGGTATTCGACGCGGATCGCTTCGCGCGCCCCGTTCTTCATCACGACGTCCATGTCGCAGAGCATCGCCTCAGGCTCGCGCCGGTTCGCCTCCTCGGACACCGTGCATTTTATTTTCGCGACCAGCGCCAGCAGTTCCGGATCGTGCAGGTACGGATCCTCGAAGTACGGAATGTCGACCGCGCCGTACTTCAGCGCCACGCCCGCGGTGTAGGGCATGCTGTGGTCGGCGGTCTCGCGGTTGGCGGGCGTCCACTTGTCGGGATCGCCGGCCATCATTTCGACGGCGGTGTGCAGCGTGCGCACGTGGATTTCGGCGATGTCGGCGATATTCTTCACCCGCGCGCGCGCCTCCAGCGCGGCATGCACCACCGACTGCGAGTACTGCCCCAGCGGGTAACGCTTGATCAGGCAGTCCATGATCCTGAACGACGGATTGTCCCTGCCGCCGAAGGGCGCGAGCTCGAAGGGCTGGCGCGTCACCGCGACGAAATAGCCGCCGCGGCCCTCGAACACCGGCGCCGGGCCGGTCATGCCGCGCTTCGCCATCTGCGCGAAAAAGATCGCGTTGCGGCTGGCGTTGGCGTAGGCGCAGCCCTTCCACATCGAGACGTTGCCGATGCGCGTCTGGTAGAGCGCGACGTTGGCGGCGACGGCGATGCTCAGCGCGGTGGCGATCTGCACGCGGTCGAGGCCCATCAGCCGCGCGGCGCCGAGCACGCTCGCCATCGCGCCGATCGTGGTGTGGTCGAAACCCATCGGCTTGAAGTTCACGATGTCGCACATGCGGCAGAACATCTCGTAGGCGATCACCGACGCGATGATCAGCTCGCGGCCGTCCGCGCGGCCGATCTCGGCGGCGGTCAGCAGCGCGGCGATGCTGTCGCTGGGATGCCCCGCCTCGCGGCCGATGTAGCCGTCGTTGAAATCGAGGTAGCGGATCATCACACCGTTGGCGAACACCGCAAGATCGGGACTGGTCCGCGCGCCGGTGCAGAGGATGGTCGCCGGCTCCGTGCTGGTGACGGTGGCGGCCTGCGCCAGCGCGATGCGCGCCGGTTCGCTGTCGTAGCCGCCGAGCGCGCAGCCCAGCGTGTCGACGATCATGCGTTTGGCCTGGTGGACGACTTCCGGCGGCAGGTCTTCGTAGCGGAGGTCGGCGGCCCAGGCGCCGAGGCGTTCTGCGAGTGTGGTCATGCGGGAATCGGTGTCGAGGAAAGGAAAAACAGCGGGGAAAATAACGGGAAAGGCGGCGGGAAAGACAGCGAAAAAAACAACCGGAAAACAGCAACCGGTATTGTAAGTCAGTACCCTGTCGCCGGCCCCCTGCCGTCCACGATGTAATGCGGTCCCCTGTCCGCCGCGTCAAACAAAACGGGGACGGCGCGCGCCGTCCCCGTTTTGTCACGAACTGCTCCGGTGCTGCGGCTTACGCCCGGCCGTGTCCGCCGTGGCGCCCGCCGCGGCCGCCGTGCTTGCCGCCGCGGCTCGCGAACAGGCGATCGGCGATCTGCTGCTGCTCGGACGACAGCGCCGCGTAGAGCGGCTTCTGCACGGCGAGCCGTTCACCGATCCGCTCCGAAGCCGTGGCCATGAACCGCTGGCGCAGTTCCAGCCGCTCGATCGCGGTCAGGCGCTTGCGCTCGGTGTTCGCGGCGCGTTTTTCGCGGTGCGACTGGCTCCGCGCATCGGCCTCCTTCGCCTGCTTGCGCATCACGCCGGCGAAGGCTTCCCACTGCGGCTGCTGCGCGTCGGTGATCTTCAGCGCGGTCTTCATGTAGGCGAGGCGCGCCTCGACGCGTTCGCCGGGCATGCGGAAAGCCTGCTTGCCGTAGTGGCCGCGCTGTCCGTGTTGCGCGTGCTGGCCCTGGCCGGCGGCCGGCGGATTCGCCTGCGCGATGGCCAGCGGCACTGCGGCGGCAAAACCGGCAGCAACGAGAGTGCTCATGATCAGTTTGTTCATCATTGACCTCCGATTGGTTTTTACGACTTGACGTCCTCCCGACATGGAAGGCTCTGTGGTTGAGAACCCGGGAAAACCCGGGGCGTTCCCCGCGGCGATGTAAGAAAACGTTACAGACGTGTCGTCCGGTAACCGTCCGCGGCGGAACGGGCGGTGTTTATAATCCTGCCACATCCAGCAATTCCCGGAACGTTTCCCAGACATGGACAGCACCAAGGCCAGCCCCAAACCGCAGCTCGACGCGCTGCTGCTGAAACTCCCCGGCGTCAGCGCCCGCAGGATCAACGGCCTCGACGCCTATTTCGTCAGCGACCGGATGTTCGCCTGCATCAACGGCAGTGGCGTCGGCCTGCGCCTGCCCGCGGCGGTGGCGACGGAACTGCAGTTCTCCCGCGACAACACCAGCGCGTTCCAGCCGGGCGGCATCGCCGGTACGCGGGAGTGGGTGCAGATCGACCGCGCCGATGCGGCGGATTATGAAAAGGACCTGGAATTGTTCCGGGCCTCGCTCGACTTCGTGAAAAACCCGCGTTCGCGTTAAGCAGTCCCCGCGTGCTGAGAACCCTGAAACGGCTGTTCGACGAAGCCGGCGGCGGCCCGTCGCCTGGTTCCGAGCTTCGCCAGCTGCAGCTCGCGGTGGCGGTGCTGCTGCACGAATCCACCCGCGTCGACCTCGAGACCCACGACGCGGAACTGGCGGCGGCGGAGCGCGCGCTGGCCGGCCTGTTCGGACTGGACGCCGCCGGATGCGCCGCGCTGCTGGCGGAAGCCCGCGGCAGGACCGGACGCCTGACCTCGTATTACGCGCAGGTGGCGGCGATCAAGCGCGGCTTTTCGATGGCGCAGCGCGTGGACCTGATCGAACACCTGTGGCGCATCGCCTACGCCCATCACGCGCTGGATCCGTACGAGGATCATTTCGTGCGCAAGATCGCGCACCTGCTCCACGTGCCCAACACCCAGGTGATGCTCGCGCGCTCGCGGGCGCGCGGCTGACGCGGGAAGCGGCCGGTCCGCCGCTGCACGCATGGACAGTCCGGCGGACCGCGGCTAGAATCGCGCCGTCATCGGGGAGTAGCCGCCCTCCTGAGAGGTGCCTGCGTCAACATGCTTGGCCGTCCGGCCATGGCGCAGGCGGTTCCCGAACCTGGCAAGACCGTTGACCATGCCGCCTCCGCAACGGCCGGGGAGCAGCGTGGTCATCCGTCTTCTTCCGGCCAGAGAGCATTCGTTTGGAAGCCTTTTTCATCTCCACCGGCATCGTCGCCCTTGCCGAAATCGGCGACAAAACACAGCTGCTGTCCTTCCTGCTGGCGGCGAAATTCCGCAGGCCGTGGCCGATCATCGCCGGCATCCTGGTGGCCACGCTGGCCAACCACGCGCTCGCGGGCGCGGTCGGCGGCTGGATCACGCTGCTGGTCGGGCCGGAGGCGCTGCGCTGGATCCTCGGCCTGTCCTTCATCGCGATGGCGGCATGGATGCTGGTCCCGGACCGGCTCGACGCGGAGGACGCGCGGCTCGTGAAACTGGGCGTGTTCGGCTGCACGCTGGTCGCGTTCTTCCTCGCGGAAATGGGCGACAAAACCCAGATCGCGACGGTGGCGCTGGCCGCGCAGTACCAGGCGTTTGCCGCCGTCGTCGCCGGCACCACCCTCGGCATGATGATCGCCAACGTGCCCGCGGTGCTGTGCGGCGACCGCATCGCCCACCGCATGCCGGTGGCGGCGGTGCACCGCATCGCCGCCGCGGTCTTCGCCCTGCTCGGCATCGCCACGCTGCTCGGGACGGGCAGCCTGGCCGGATTCTGAGCGGATGGCGGCCGCCCCGCCGGTAACGCCGGGACGGCCGCGGCCCGGCAACGGATGATCGCGGACCTGGCCATGAGGACATATTGCGATATGGCGATACTTGGCATATAAAGCCGGGAACGCGGGGGCAAAATTACGCCATGCCCGATGTGCCAAAACATCAAACCCCGCGCAAATCTCAGGAGGATCCGTCATGCGATTCATCGACAGCAGCTTGGGTGCCGTTTGCGCACTGATTGCAGCGATAGGCCTGTCCGCGCCCGAGGCGGTCCGGGCACAGGCCGCCTGCAGCCATCGCGGCGACCTTGATCAGCGTTATTGCGACGAGAACAAGGACCTGGTCGCCGATACACCCAAGGATCCCAAGGCCTGGCAGGATCCGGCAACCCTGGTGTTTTCGTACACGCCGGTCGAAGACCCCGCCGTCTACGAGAACGTGTTCGCCGACTTCCTCGCCCACCTGTCCAAGGTGACGGGCAAGCGCATTCGCTGGTTCCCCGCCGAATCCTACGCGGCGCAGGTGGAAGCGATGCGTTCGGGCCGCCTGCACATCGCCGGCGTTGCCTCCGGACCGACGCCTTTCGCAGTCAATCTCGCGGGATTCGTGCCGCTGGTCGGCATGGAACGCCAGGGCGACCGCAGCGTGGGGTACACGCTGCGCCTGATCACCCACCGCGACAGCAGCATCAAGAGCGTGGCCGATCTCAAAGGCAAACGCGTCGCCCA
>JAHCLD010000143.1 GCA_026125585.1 Burkholderiales bacterium | reverse complement strand
CTGGTGCGGCGGGTGTGTCAGCCCGCGAGCGGCTGCCAGCGGCCGTCGACCAGTCCTTCCATCGGCTGGAACTGGATCTTGTAGGCCATCTTGCGGCTCTGTTCGATCCAGTAGCCGAGGTAGAGGTAGGGCAGGTCGAGCCGCCGGCAGAGTTCCATCTGCCACAGGATGTTGTAGGTGCCGAAACTGGCGCCCGGCAGTCCGGGATCGAAGAAGGTGTAGACCGATGAAATGCCGTCCTGCAGCTGGTCGAGGATGCTGACCATGCGCAGCTCGCCGTTGTCGCGGAATTCGACCAGGCGCGAGTCGACGTTGCTCTGGAGCAGGAAATGGCGGTATTGCTCGCGGCTGTCCTGGTCCATGCCGCCGCCGGCATGGCGCCTCGCCTGGTAGCGCAGGTACAGCCCGTAGTGTTCGGGATGGTATTTCAGGTCGAGCATCCGCGATTCGAGGCCGCCATGGCGTTTCCAGGCGCGGCGCTGGCTGCGGCTGGCGCGGAAGTCCTCGACATTCACGCGCACCGGGACGCAGGCCCGGCAACGGTCGCAATGGGGGCGGTAGGTGAAGGCGCCGCTGCGGCGGAATCCGGCGCGCACCAGTTCGCTGTAGACCGGTCCGTCGATCAGATGGCTTGGCGTGGCCACCTGCGAGCGGGCCATGCGTTCCGGCAGGTAGCTGCAGGGGTAGGGCGCCGTGGCGTAGAACTGCAGTACCGAGAGCGGAAATTCGGAGAGGTAGGTCACTGGTACGGGCCCGGTTCGTCGGAGGTTGCGTCTGGGTTCCACAGGTCAGCCGGCGCAGGATAGTTTATCAATTCCGCCAGGCGCCGCGAAAAATCGTCCCGCGCGATCTCGCGCGCCCCGAAACGCGCCAAGTGCGCGGTGTTCATCTGGCAGTCGATCATGCCGAACCGCCGTCTTTCCAGCCTGCGCACCAGGCAGGCCAGCGCGATCTTGGAGGCGTCCGGAACCCGGGTGAACATGGATTCGCCGTAGAACATCCGGCCCAGGGCGATGCCGTACAGCCCGCCCGCGAGTTCTCCGCCGACCCAGGTTTCGACCGAATGCGCATGTCCCATGCGGTGCAGCGTGCAGTATGCGCTGATCATGTCTTCCGTGATCCAGGTGCCGGCATCGTCGCCGCGCGGCGCGGCGCAGGCGCGCATCACCGCCTCGAAGGCGGTGTCGACACGGATCTCGTAGTCGCGGCGGCGCATCCGTTTGGCGAGCGAGCGCGGCAGGCGGAATTCCGCCGGGAACAGCACCATGCGCGGGTCCGGGCTCCACCACAGCACCGGCTGACCTTCGCTGTACCAGGGGAATATGCCGCAGCGGTACGCGCCGAGCAGCCGCCCGGCGGACAGCGTTCCCCCCGCCGCCAGCAGGCCGTTGGGCTCGCGCAGTGCCTGCGCCGGCGGCGGAAAGGGATCGCCGCTTTCAAGCCAGGGAATCATGACCGCCATTTTAATGAAAAGGACAACCACGCCGGCGTGCGGGGCATTTGACCTGGGTCAACATGTCCCTGCCGGCGACCTGCCTAATATCACCGCATCGCATATCCACTTATATCCACTTTCCAGACAACCGAAAATCGGGAGACAGAAATGAAACGATGGTCATGGCTGCCGGCACTGCTGGCGATCGGCATGATGGCGGGCGCGGCGCAGGCCGCGCAGGGCGACTGGCTGGCGCGCGCGCGCGTCATCAACATCAATCCGGACGCCAGCTCCTCGGCGCTGAACCTGGATGCCAGCACCGAAACCACGCTGGAACTCGATTTCACCTACTTCGTGACACGCAATCTCGGCCTCGAGCTGATCCTTGCCACGAAAAAGCACGGGATCACTTCGGCGGGCGCGAACATCGGTTCCGTGGCCCTGCTACCGCCGACGCTGACACTGCAGTATCATTTTTCGCCGGACAGCCCGTCGTTCCGTCCCTATGTGGGCGCAGGCGTCAACTACACGCGTTTTTACGACATCAGCCTGCTCGGCGGCGCCGCCACGGTCGACAGGAACAGCTGGGGCGGCGCCTTGCAGCTGGGTGCCGACATTCCGATCAACAAGACGTTTTTCCTCAACATCGACCTGAAGAAAATCTGGATCGATACCGATGTCAGGCTGACCGCGACCGGCGCCACCGCGGCTCATTTCAAGGTCAATCCGCTGGTGCTGGGTTTGGGCGTGGGGATGAAATTCTGATGGCGGGAACATGACGGCGGCAACGCCGATTTCCGGAGAGCGCCCCGCGACGGATTCCGCCGCGGGGTGTTTCCATTGCGGATTGCCGGTCGGCAATGCCGCGTTTCCGGTGCGCGTGGAGGGTGAGGAACGCCGCAGCTGCTGCCGCGGCTGCCAGGCGGTGGCGCAGACCATCGTCGACAACGGCCTGGGCGCCTATTACCGCAACCGCACGGCGCCGGCGCCGCCGGCACGGGGCGCGGCCGCGGTTCCTGCCGAACTGGGCGTCTACGACATGCCCGAGGTGCAGCGCAACTTCGTCAGGGATGCCGGCGAACATGAAAAAGAGGCTTCCCTGCTGATCGACGGCGTGACCTGCGCGGCCTGCATCTGGCTGATCGAGCAGCGCGTCGCGCGCCTTGCCGGCGTGTCGGCGGTGTCGCTGAACTACGCGACGCGGCGCGCGCGGGTGCGCTGGGATTCCGGAGTGACGACGCTGGGCGCCATTCTCGGCGCGGTTGCCGGGCTCGGTTATTTGGCGCAGCCCTATGACGCAGGGCGTGCCGAAGAACGCCTGCGCCGCGAGCGCGGCATTCTGCTGTGGCGCCTGTTCATCGCCGGCTTCAGCATGATGCAGGTGATGATGTACGCGGTCCCGGTCTACATCGCCGGGGGCACGATGACGCCGGACATCGAGCAGCTGATGCGCATCGCCAGCTTCGTGCTGACGCTGCCGGTGGCCCTGTGGTCGGCCGTCCCCTTCTACGACGGCGCCTGGCGCGACCTGCGCCGGTCGCGCGTCGGCATGGACGTTCCGGTGACGCTCGGCATTGTCATTGCCTTTGCGGCCAGCGTTTACGCGACGTGGACGGCTTCCGGCACCGTGTATTTCGATTCCGTGTCGATGTTCGTGTTCCTGCTGCTCGGCGCGCGTTTCCTCGAGATGGAGGCGCGCGCAAAGGCGGTGAGGACGCAGGAGCGCCTGGTGCGCCTGGTGCCGGCCACCGCCGAGCGGATGCTCGGGGACGGAACCGGCGAGCGTGTCGCGGCGGCGGCGCTGCGTCCGGGCGACCTGGTGCGGGTGCGGCCGGGCGAGGCGATTCCTGCCGACGGCGTGGTCGTCGAAGGCAGCAGCAAGTCCGACGAAGCCCTGTTGACCGGCGAATCGCGGCCGGTGGCCAAACGTCCCGGCGACAGGCTGACCGGGGGCGCGATGAATCTCGACGGCGTGGTGGCCATGCGGGTGACACGCATCGGCGAGGACACCGTGCTGGCCGGCATCGTGCGCCTGATGGACCGCGCCCAGGCCGAAAAACCGCGCATCGCGCAGCTTGCGGATCGCGTCGCGGGCTGGTTCGTGGCGATCCTGCTGCTGCTGACGCTGGCCACCTTCGCCGTCTGGTGGCAGATCGACGCGCAGCGCGCCCTGTGGATCGTCGTGTCGATGCTGGTGGTGACCTGTCCGTGCGCGCTGTCGCTGGCCACGCCGGCAGCGCTGACCGCGGCCACCGGCGCGGCCTACCGCGCGGGCGTGCTGGTGACCCGCGGCACCGCGCTGGAAACCCTGGCGCGCGCGACCCATTTCGTGTTCGATAAGACCGGCACCCTGACCAGCGGGCGCATGGCGCTTGCGGACGTGAAAACCCTGGCGGCCGAAACGCGCGCGGAGTGTCTCGCGCTGGCGGCCGCGCTGGAATCCTGGTCCGAGCATCCGGTCGGCCTTGCCCTGGTGGCCGCGGCCAACGGCGCGCACCCGGTGGCCGGCGGCGTTCGCGCGGTGACCGGCCGCGGCATCGAGGGCACGGTGGGCGGTCGCCTGCTGCGGGTGGGCAGCCCGCAGTTCGTCGCGGAACTGCACGGACAGGCGCTGCCCGGGGACCTCGAATGCGTGCCCGATGCCATCGCGGTGGTCGCCCTGGGCGACGAACGGGGCTGGATCGCGCTGTTCCTGCTCGACGACGTGGTGCGCCACGACGCAGCGGCCCTGGTCCGCGGGCTCGGGAACTGCGGCGCGCAGGTCGCGCTGCTGTCGGGCGACCGCCGGCAGCGGGTCGCGCACACGGCGTTCGAACTGGGCATCGCCGAATTTCTCGGCGCAGCCTCGCCGGAGGACAAGCTGGCTTACGTGGAGCAACTGCAGGTCCGCGGCGCCGTCGTCGCGATGGTCGGCGACGGCGTCAACGATGCGCCGGTGCTGGCCCGCGCACAGGTGTCGATCGCGCCCGGCGGCGGCACCGAGCTGGCGCAGGTCAGCGCGGACATCATCCTGCTGGCCGACCGGCTGGACGTGCTGGCGGACACCGTGCGCGCGTCGCGGCGAACCCTGCGCGTGATCCGCCAGAACCTGGGCTGGGCGGCGGCCTACAATGCAGTGGCGCTGCCGCTGGCCATGGCCGGTCTGGTGACGCCGCTGGTCGCGGCTGCCGGCATGTCGGCGAGTTCCCTGCTGGTGGTGCTGAACGCGCTGCGGCTGGCGTCGCCCAAAAGCAGCATGGAACCGTGATGGACATCCTTTACCTGCTGATTCCGCTGAGCGTGGTGCTGGTGTTCGCCATCGGCGCCGTGTTCTGGTGGGCGCTGAAAAGCGGGCAGTTCGACGACATGGAAGGGCCGGCCCACCGCATCCTGATGGATGATGACGAGCACAAGGGGTAACATTGCGCCGGACATCGTCCACGGAGCCGCATGTGCCAGCCACGCCCCGCCCGAAACTGAGCGTCAAGCTGTTCTGGATGGCCGTTGTTTTTTTCTCGGTGGCGCTGGCTGCTATCGGGTTCACGCTGTACGAATCCTGGAAGCTGGAGGGCGGAGCGGCGGTCATCAACGACATGGGCAGCGAGCGCATGCGTTCCTACCGCATCGCCTACCTGCTCGCGCAGGACCCGCAGGGCGCCGATCCGGCGGCGATCGGCGAGGTCCATGCGGAATTGAGGCGTTTCGAGGAGGTTCTGGACGGGCTGAAGGCCGGCGATCCGGTGCGCCCGCTGGTGCTGCCGAGGGATGGCGAGATCCTCGCCGAACTGGTGGCCGTCGAGAAACACTGGCATGCCGCGGTGAAACCCCTGGTTTTGCGGATTGCCGGAGGTGACGCGGCGCTGCGTGACCGGTTGATGCCCGGACTGCGCACGGAAATCGGGCTTTTTGTCGATCGCATCGACCAGGTCGTGCGCCTGACCGAGTCCTACAACGCGCGCAACATCGCCATCCTGCGTTACATGCAGTTCGGACTGGTCGTGCTTGCACTGGTCGGCACCGTGGCGCTGATCCAGCTGATGTTCCTGCTGGTGGTGCGGCCGGTCGCCAGCCTTGCCGAAGGCATGCAACGGATGACGGCGGGGGAATTCGATGTCCGGCTCCCGGTGGAGACCCGCGACGAATTCGGGGAATTGGCGGAGGGATTCAACCGCATGGCCAGCCGCCTGCAGGACCTTTATGCGACGCTGGAGGAGCGGGTTGCGGAAAAAACCCGGGACCTTGCCGACCGCAACCGGGAGCTTGCCGAGCTTTACGGCGTCGCCCGGCTGCTCAATGAACCGGCGGCGACCGAGGAATTGTGCCGCGGTTTCCTGCGCCGGCTGATGGGGCTCCACGGCGCCGCCGGCGGCGCCGTGCGGCTGTTCGACGCCGGCACCCGCCGCCTGCACCTGTATGCCCACGAGGGGCTTGCGACGGAATTTGCCTCCGAGGAACGCTGCATCGACATGGGGGAATGCCTGTGCGGCGTGGCGGCGCAGCGCGCGGGCAGCGAAGTCGATTCGCTGGACGATATCGCGCCGGAGGTCGCCGCCGACTGCCGCAGGGCCGGCTACCGGGTCGTCGCCATTTTTCCGATTCTGCTGAAAGGCGAACTGCTGGGCGTATTCAACCTGTATTTCAGCACGCCGCGCCGGATCGCGGCCGAAGACCGGCAGATGCTCGAGGTCCTGGGCCAGCATCTCGGCGTCGCGATCGAGAACCGGCGTCTGGCTTCGCGCGACCGCGAACTCGCCGTCTACGAGGAGCGCAGCCTGCTGGCGCAGGAACTCCATGATTCGATCGCGCAATCCCTGGCCTTTCTCAACATCCAGGTGCAGATGCTCGAGGATTCGCTGCGGCGCGACGCGCGCGGGGAGGTCGGGGAGGTGCTCGGCCGCATCCGCGAGGGCGTGAAGGAAAGTTACGACGACGTGCGGGAGCTGCTGACGCATTTCCGCGTCCGCGTGAGGCAGGAGGAGGACATCGGCGGCGCCCTGCGCCACATGCTCGAGCGTTTCGGCCGGCAGTCGGGGCTGGTGACGGTTTTCAGCGACGACGGGACCGGGGTGCCGTTGCAGGCGGAGACCCAGCTGCAGGTGCTGCACATCCTGCAGGAGGCGCT
>JAHCLD010000142.1 GCA_026125585.1 Burkholderiales bacterium | reverse complement strand
GATGGCGGCGCGGCTGACGTCGGCATTGAATCGACCATCGTCGACTGCACGGGCGCCGCGCCCGCACTGCTGCGGCCGGGCCGCATCGGGCCGCGCGAACTCGAAGCCGCGCTGGGCACGCCGCTCGCCGCGGCGCGGCCGCAGAGCCCGCGTGTCTCCGGCACGTTGGACAAACACTACGCGCCGCAGACGCCGCTGATGCAGATGGAGGCAGACCTCGTGGTCGAACTCGCGCGCAGCCTTCATCGCCAGGGCAAACGCGTCGCCGTGCTCGCTCGCACCGCACTGCAGCCGCTGATCGACGGCATCGTGTGGGTCGCCGCGCCGGCGGATTCCGCCGGCTATGGCCACGATCTCTATGCGAACCTGCGCGCGCTCGACCGCGCCGGCTGCGACACGATTCTCGTCGAGCAGCCGCCGGAGGATCCCGAATGGCTGGCGATCCGTGACCGGCTCAACCGCGCGGCGGCGGGGTCGGGCGAGACTTCGCCGGATTGAGCGCGGAAACCACAGGGTTTGACCGAATGTAGCCAATTGGCTACAGTATGCCGGTGATTGAAATCCGGAAAACTCCGCATTTCGTCGTTTGGCTCGATGGCCTGCGAGATCCCCATGCCCGGGCTCGTGTCCTGGTTCGCATTGAACGATTGGCTGCAGGAAACCCCGGTGACGTGGAACCGGTGGGCGAAGGCGTTTCAGAGCTGCGGATCGATTACGGGCCGGGCTACCGGGTGTATTTCAGGCGGCGGGGCCGGGAACTGGTCATTCTGCTCGCGGGCGGCGACAAGCGTACCCAGTCGAAGGATATCCGGACCGCATTGCGTCTGGCGCGCGAACTTTAAGGAGCACAGCAATGGGAAAAACACAGACTACACGCTACGACGTTGCCGAGCATCTCCGTACCCCGGAGGAAATGGCGGCCTATCTCGAAGCCTGCATCGAAGAGGCCGATGGCGATGCCGCATTCATTGCCAGGGCTCTGGGGGACATTGCCCGCGCCAAAGGTATGTCGCAGGTCGCCAAAGATGCGGGGCTTTCCCGTGAGAGCCTGTACAAGGCGCTGTCGGGAGAACGCAGTCCGGGATTCGACACCATCCTCAAGGTCATGGATGCCCTCGGCCTCAAATTACATGCCGAAGTCATGAAGCGCTGACGGCTTGCTTGGGCGTTTTTCTGTTTTGATTTTCAATCCTCGAGAAATCTCATGAAACACGACGTCATTCTCACCGCCAAAGGCCATGCCGGCACCCAGAAGCGCATGGAACAGGAATTCAACCTGGTCAAGCTGTGGGAGCAGCCCGACCGTGCCGTGGCGCTGAAGGCCGCTGCGTCGAAGGTCCGCGCGCTGGCGCACACCGGACACAGCAAGGTCGACGCCGCGCTGATGGACGCGCTGCCGAAGCTGGAGATCATCGCCAACTTCGGCGTCGGCGTGGACCAGATCGACCTCGACGCCGCGAAAGCGCGCGGCATCATCGTCACCAACACCGCAAACGCGCTCAATGACTGCGTCGCCGACTGCGCGCTGGCGCTGGTACTGAACACGCTGCGCAAGTTTCCACAGGCGGACAAATACCTGCGCGCCGGCCGCTGGAAGACCGACGGCACTTATCCCTTCACGACATCGCTCGGTGGCAAGACGCTGGGTATTCTCGGCCTCGGCCGCATCGGCGGGGAAATCGCCAACCGTGCGAAGGCCTTCAAAATGGAAATCCGCTACCACAACCGCAGCAGGAAGGACGTGCCCTGGGCCTACGATCCCGATCCGGTGACGCTGGCAAAAAACAGCGACGTGCTGGTGGCGATCACCCCCGGCGGCCCGGAGACCGACAAGCTGGTCAATGCCGCGGTGCTCGACGCGCTGGGGCCGCAGGGTTATTTCGTCAACGTCGCGCGCGGCACGGTCGTCGACCAGCCGGTGCTGCTGCAGTACCTGCAGGACGGGAAAATCGCGGGGGCGGGGCTGGATGTGTACTACGACGAGCCGAACGTCGATCCGGCGTTTTTCGGGCTGGACAACGTGGTGCTGCTGCCGCACATGGCGAGCGCGACGAACGAGACGCGGACGGCGATGGGGGCGTTGCAGATCGAGAACATCAATCTGAAGCTGGGCGGAAAGCCGGTCAAGACACCGGTGGCCTGAGGCCGGATGGCCGGCAGAACAGTCACGGCATCGTGCCCGATTCAGGCGCCTGGCCCAAATCCGAATTCAAACGCTTCCCCCAACCCCCGTTGCCAGATCGCCCGGTCCCGGACGATGGTCAGAAACCAGTTCTCGGTAGTGCCGACCGGTCCACTCAACGGCTTCGGCGTCAGCACCGCCACCGCACCGCGGTGCTGCGGATCGCGCACCGATTCATAGACGATCGTTTCGACATCCTGCTCGCGCGCCTGGCGCGCCAGCGCCTGCGTTTCCGCGTAGTTGCCGGGATCGGTCCAGACTTTGCGTCTGCGCGCCAGCGGCGGTTTGCGCAGATCGATCGCGATGGCCGTCCTGAGGTCGGCCGCGAACAGGCTCATCGGCCGGGCTTCGAGCGCTTCGAGGCCTTCGCTGTCCTGCACGAAGCGCCAGCGCCAGTAGCCGATTTCGGCGCAGGCGGTGCGCCGCTCGAAGGCGGCGTAGAACACGCCGGGATCGTTCGGCGCGCGGAAGCGGCTGCCCGGCGGCTGGGGGCGGTAGCGGAAGGGCGTGAAGATCAGCCAGTGCTTGCCGCGCGCGGCTTCCGGTACCGACGGCTTGCTGTTCTCGAGGATGTCTTCGAGGATTTTCTGGTCGGCGAGGCTGTGGCCGACGAGTTTCATCGTCGCCACTTGGTGCTGCGCTTCCACCGCGCGCCAGACGCGCGCGCGCAGGGCTTCCGTCGCGAACGCCGTGCTCACGCGCGGGCGCGGGCGGCGTCGAGGTAGTCGACGACGCGCACCAGCCCCGCCGCCGAGCCGATCAGCGCGACCGGCTTTTCGTCGTTGAGGCCGCGGTTGCGGCTGTTGAGCCAGAGCCGGGCTTCCTCGGCGGACGCGATCGAATCGAGCGCGCGGTACAGGCGCACGAACAGCGCGGCGAGTTCCCATTCCTTGCGGTTTTCGTCGAGCAGGTAGCTGCCCTTTGCCATGCGGCTGACCTGCGGCGCGCTGACGCCGAGCAGTTTCGCCAGCACGGTCTGGCGGATGTCGAGCAGTTCGGCGGCTTTCAGCGTGGCGCCGGTCAGCACGCGGCGGCGTTCGGCGCTTGCCGCCTGTTTGTCCGGGATGGGTGTCATGAAAGGATTCTCCGGATATTTCTATAAGCAGAAATATAGCATTAAATTTCAATAGAAATTAGCGAAATCCGGGCGTTCTTGCGGGAATAATATATAAATATTTGATTTAATTAATATTTTATAATTTCCAGAGTGACCGGAGGCCTCGCTGTTTTGGAGCGTATCCGGCTACCGAAACCCGATTTCCGGCGGTCGCGGTGGATGCCCCGGTCATAATGGCGGCATTGCCATGTTCACACCGTCTTCATGCCGAAAATCCGCACACTCTCCTGGTGGTTGATCGCCTGGACGCTGCCCGCCGTGATCGCCGCCGCGCTCGGTTGGCGTGGTGTCTGGGGCGGCGGCAGCGCCTTTACCGATTACCTGATCCCGATACCCGTAGCCGGCGGCGCGTTGCACGTGCCCTCGTTCCTCGTCGCGACCGTGGCGGTCATGCTGTTGCCGACGCTCGGCGCTGCGGGCGCGGTGCGGGTGCGGGCATTGCTGATCGGCATGGCGCTGGCGGGCGTGCTGTATCTGTTGAATCTCCAGCCGATTCTCGCCGCGTTGAAGACCGGCGCGGCATGGCCGTCGCTGTGGGAAGCCAATCCGCTCGGTCTGTTTCTGCTCTCCGATGCCCTGCTGGCGCTGCTGTTCACCGCTGCGGTGCCGCGGCCCTGGCTGAGGGTCGATCTGGCGGCTCTCGTGCTGGTGCTGCTGCCCGTCGCGCTGCCGCTGTCGATGGCGCTGCCGCGTGTCGGTGCCCTGGCGGAAGTGAAGTTCACCGCAGGGCCGGGCCAGCATGGCGACGCGCGTGGCGATGAAATGCTGATGGTGCACACGACCTTCGATCCCGCCGCGCCGGATTTCCGCCGGCACGCGGAGGCCTGGGCGCTGCAACCGCAGTCGATGGTGCATCCGCGCTTCCATGTCAGTGCTGAAACGATGGCGCTGCTGTTCACGCGCGATGCGGAGGCCGGGCGCCGTTCCGGGCGCGACAAGGCCGAGGCGACGCTGTGCCTGTATGAAGACGACACGCCACCGCGCTGGCTGCCGGGCGCGGGCGACTGTTTTTCAGGGCATGAGAATTTCAGCGGGCAGGTCGCGCGCGCCGCGGCCGCGCGTCCGGCGGAGGAACCCGCGGAGCTGCGCAGTCATCTTGCCGCCGTCGAACTGTGCGCGCCCTTCCGCGACCGGCCGGTGCCCGAAGGCCAGGGCTTGCAGCTCACCCGCGGCCTCATCTGCGCGGGCCTGCCGCGCGAGCGCGAACGGCTGCGCCGGAAATTTCCGGACGATCCGCGGCTGGCATCTTGAGCGGTTGCCTGGTTTTTCCGGATGGCGCTGCCGTCGGTAGCGTCCCGGCCGCGTTCCAGCGCGGGATTGACCGTTCGTCGGACGGGAACGCTCGCCAGTCAGGCGGTTTTCCCGGCAGGAACTAGTGCATGGTGCGAAGGAAGGCAGATTGTTAGACTGCAGGAAAAACAAGGATATAAGGGCCATGCGCCGCAGCGATTTCGACATCACCGACAGGATACGCACCACCGACGCGATCGAGGTTTCCGATCACGTGCTGGGCCTGTTCCGCGCCCTCTATCCCAGGGGCAATCCGCGGCCGATGGAGCGGGCTTTCGCGGATCTGTCGAAGATGTATCACGGCAAGCACCCGGACTATCAGCCCTGCGACACCGAGTACCACGACATCCAGCACGTGCTGGACGTGACGCTGGCGATGGCGCGGCTGCTCGACGGCTACCAGCGCGATCCGCGCGAACGGACGCCGCTGTCGCCGGAATATTTCACCGTCGGTGTCGTCACCGCGCTGTTCCACGACGTCGGCTACCTGCGCCGGCGCAACGACCGCAGGCACCGCTACGGCGCCGAATACACGCTGACCCATGTGTCGCGCGGCGCGAGGTTCCTGCTCGGCTACATGCCGAAGATCGGCCTGAAGAAATACGCCCGCGATGCCTCGGTGATCATTCATTTCACCGGTTACGAGCGCAATCCGGAAAGCATCCGCATGGCCGATCCGGTGATGCGCCGCATCGGCGAGATCCTCGGCACCGCGGACATCATCGCGCAGATGTCTGACCGTTGCTACCTCGAGAAATGCCACGACCGGCTGTACCCCGAATTCGTGCTCGGCGGCATCGCGGAGCGCAGGCAGCCCGACGGCAGGATCCTCGTGATCTACAAGTCGGGCAAGGACCTGCTCAGCAAGACGCCGGCGTTTTACGTCAACGCGATGAAGCGGCTGGATGGCAAGCTGCACGGCGCCTACCAATATGCCGGAATCCATTTCGGCGGCCGCAACCTCTACATCGAGGAGATGGAGAAAAACGCGGCCCACGCCGAGGCGGCCACCGGCGCGAGCGGCCGCAGCCGCCTGCGCCGCGCAGCGCCGAATACCCTGTTGTCCGGCGTACGCTCGACGTCGGAAGGGCTGGTCATCCGCTGAGCGGCCGCCGCCGGATACGGGTATCCCCGTCGGCGGCGAAGCGGTACAGTCGCCGTTTCCGTCCAACGAAAGCCCGTCCATGCGTTTCCTGGTCCGCGCCGGCATCCTGATCGCGCAGCTCGTTGTTTTCATCGCGCTGACGACGGCGATCTCGCTGGGCACCACGTACTTCACCGCCGAGCGTTATCCGGAAGGCGCGACGCCGGCGCGCCTGTTCCCGGTGATCGCGGTGCTGCTGGAAACGGCGGATCCGCCGCGCTACGAGTTGCTGCGCTGGTCCGACATCACGCGCGGGGATCCGCCGCCACCACCGCGCAATCTGCGGCTGCCGCAGTCCGCGGGCGAATTCGAAGCGCCGGCCATCGGCGCTTTCCGGCCGCATGTGCGTTTCGCCGCGCGCGATGCGGCCGACGGCCGTCAGCGCGTCGAGCTCAAGGTCGCCGGGGACGATTACGCGATCTACGCCGCCTATGTCACCGACGGCGACACGGTGGCGCCGGAATCCTTCCGGGTCTGGGGGCCGTCCTCGGTGCTGCTCGCGGTGTTCCCGGCCTTCGTGCTGGCGCTGGTGCTGGGGCGCCTGCTGCGCCGGCGTTTCCTGCCGGCGACCGGCGGCAGGCCCTGAGCGTTTCCCTCAGGCGCTCCCTTTCGCGCGCGACAGCAGGAATTCACCCAGCGGCACGGCGCGGCCGTTGAGCAGCACCTCGACGCGGTGCCGGCCGGGATGATGCCTGCGCGTCGTCAGGTCGGCCAGCGACAGTGTCCTGGCGAAGGCCAGCGTTTCCTTCGGCCCGAGTTCGACGGTTTTCAGCTTGAACACCTTGGGCGAGGTCCTGCCGCCGACTTTGG
>JAHCLD010000141.1 GCA_026125585.1 Burkholderiales bacterium | reverse complement strand
GGTGCTGGCCGTCGATGATCAGGTATTTGGATGACGGCTCGGCGAGATGGCCGACCGATTCCTGCCCCGGCAGCGCGGTGAAACGCAGTTCATCGGAAGTGAACAGCAGCACGGTGCCGGGGATCGGCGGCTGGCTGACCGCCATTTCGTAGAAATTGCGCAGCTGCCGCACTTTCGATTTCGACATCTGGCGCTGGAAAGCCTCGTCGGTGCTTTCGACGCGCGCGATGAACTGGGCGATTTCGTCATGCTGGGGCAGGCTTTGCGGCGCGATCTGCTCACCCTCGCCATAAAAACGGCTGATGAACCTGACCCGCTCCAGCACCTCCTTTGCCGGATAACTTGCAAAATAGAACACGCCATCTTTTTGTCTTATGCGCGTTGCCAGCATGGTGGCTGATCCCTTCGTATCGTAAGTACTTGGCGGACCGCGGAAATTCCGGTAATCGCGGGGGATGCCGGTTGGATTTCGCCTGCCATTCTAGCGTTCGCTCCCACAGAAAAGCGAGACTCGGCCGGGCGCGTGATGAATGCTTCAAATATTTATCAATAAAATCAAATACTTATAAAATAACACCACGATGGAGGAAACGCAGGATTTCGCGATGTGCGATGGAATCCGACAAACCGGAAACAGCAGGCAGGCCGAAACGGGCCCGCTCCGTTGCGCAAATCCCATGGAAATCAAGGGTCTGCATTTCATGGCCGCAGAACGGCCGACCGGGAACGATTCCGGCCAGGGCGGCGGTCAGCGCTCGCGGCGGGGTCTGTAGATTTCCCGGCGCGCCTTGTCGAGATCGCGGTGCAGTCCGCGACGCTCTTCGTCGGACAGACGCTGCGGACGCTCCTGCCGTTCAAAGCGCTCGGGCCGGTCGGCGCCCCGCTGCCGTTGCCCGCCGCGGTCGCCGCGCTCGTGCTGTCCCTGGGCCGCACGCATTTCATGCCACGATCTTGCCGCCGCTGCCGGCGCCGCCTGCAGGGCCGTCCATGCCAGAAAAATTGCCAGCCAGGCTTTCATGCACCGCGCTCCGTTCTGAATTCCGAAATCAGGGTCGGCAGCACCGACCCTCGTCATGGTTCCGATCGTTCCCGATTGTATATGCGCCCACACCCGCTCTTTTCACACGGCGCCCCATGTCCTGCGATGGATAAGCACCGCGGTCATCTTCCGCGCCGGAGGTAAACAGACTGTTTCCGCATGTGGCCGCTGTGCAAGCAGATGTTGCCGTCGCACCGATACTACGCGCCGCCGCGGGGACCGGCATCCGGCAATTTGTAAGCGTTTGTTTCAAAAGCATAGCTAGCCGGTCCCGAACTGGGTACGATTGCGGCATGACACAGACGACTCAGGCAAAAACCCGGATCCTGGTGGTCGACGACGACGCTAGGCTGCGCGACCTGCTCAACCGCTACCTCGCCGAGCAGGGTTACGTCGTGCGCGTGGTCGCCGACGCCGCGGAGATGAACCGCCAGCTTGCCCGCGAGCGTTACGAACTGATGATCCTCGACCTGATGCTGCCCGGCGAGGACGGGCTGTCGATCTGCCGGCGGCTGCGCGGCAGCGGCGAAATGATGCCGATCATCATGCTCACCGCCAAGGGCGACGACATCGACCGCATCGTCGGCCTCGAAATCGGCGCCGACGACTACATGCCCAAGCCCTTCAATCCGCGCGAACTGGTGGCGCGCATCCAGGCCGTGCTGCGCCGCCAGCCGCCCGCGCCGCCGCCGGGCGCCCCCGGCGGCGCGGCACAGGTCATCGAATTCGGCGAATTCCGCCTCAACCTCGGCACGCGCGCCCTGACCCGCGCCGGCGCCGAGATCACGCTCACCACCGGCGAGTTCGCGCTGCTGAAGGTGCTCGCCGAACATCCCCGCACACCGATGTCGCGCGACAAGCTGATGGAGCTGGCGCGCGGGCGCGAGTTCGGCGCCTTCGACCGCTCGATCGACGTGCAGGTGTCGCGGCTGCGCAAGCTGGTCGAATCCGACCCCGCGAAACCCGCCTTCATCCAGACCGTCTGGGGCTTCGGTTATGTGTTCATACCCGACGGCAAGGCGCGGTAGGACGGCAAGAAGCGGCCGCCGATGACCTGGTGGCCGCGAACGCTGCTGTGGCGCAGCGTGCTGCTGATCGCCGCGCTGCTGCTTGTCGCCCATCTGGCCTGGCTGCAGATTTTCCGCGCCTCCGAAATCGAACCGCGCGCGCTGCAGGCCGCGCAGCAGGTGGTCAGCGTGGTCAACCTGACGCGCGCGGCGCTGGTGACCGCCGACCCCGGGCGCCGCTTCGCCCTGCTCGACGAACTGGCGCAGCGCGAGGGCATCCAGGTCTATGCCGGCGATCCGGCGGAAGCGGTGCCCGCATTGCCGGACCGTCCTTTCCTGCGCATCATGGAAGCCCGGCTGCGCGACCAGCTCGGATCGCAGACCCGTCTCTCCCTCGAACGCGAAGGCATCCCCGGCTTCTGGGTCAGCTTCCGCATCGACAACGAGGAGTTCTGGGTTTCGCTGCCGCGGTCGCGCGTCGAACGCAACATGCCCCTGCGCTGGATCGGCTGGGGCGCGCTGGTGCTGGCGCTGGCGCTGATCGGCGCCTTCCTCGCCGTTTCCCGCGTCAACCGACCGCTGCGCGAACTGACGCGCGCGGCGGAACAGCTCGGCCGCGGCGCGACGCCGCCGCAGGTCGCAGAAGACGGTCCCGCCGAGATCCGCACGCTGTCGCGCGCCTTCAACCAGATGGCCGCCGATCTCCGCCGCCAGGACGAGGAACGCGCGCTGCTGCTCGCCGGCGTTTCCCACGACCTGCGCACGCCGCTGGCGAGAATCCGGCTCGCGCTGGAGATGCTCGATGACCGCGGCACGGCCAGCCTCAAGGCCGGCGTCGCCGAGGACATCGGCGACATCGATGCCGCGATCGGCCAGTTTCTCGATTTCGCGCGTCCCGTCGATGCGGAAATGGTGACCGGCGACACCGATCTCAACGCGCTGGCCCGGGCGGTGACCGAACGATACCTGCGCAGCGGCAGGACGGTGCGTTTCACGCCCTCGGCGCTGCCGCCGCTGCCGCTGCGCGCACAGGCGATGCAGCGGGTGCTGACCAACCTGATCGACAATGCGCTGCGCCACGGTGGCGGCGCCGCCGAAGTCGTCACCGGACGGTTTGAAGGCGGTGCCTATCTTGAAGTGCTGGATCGCGGCCCCGGCATCCCCGCCACGGACGCGCAGCGCATGCTGCAGCCCTTCACGCGCATGGACAGCGCGCGCTCGACCAGCGGCACGGGTCTCGGACTGGCCATCGTCGACCGCATCGCGCGGCTGCACGGCGGCGCGATCCGGCTGCTGCCGCGCGAAGGCGGCGGACTGCGGGCCCGCGTCGAACTGCCCTCAGCGGCGCAGGCGGAATGAGGTATTGCGCAGGCGAATGGACAGCACCCGCGCCATCGCGAACAGAAAATCCCGGGCCAGCGCCGGTTCCGCATCGCCGAAGCGCGAAAACGCCTCGAAGGGCAGCAGCAGCAGGGTGCCGTCGGTCACGGCCCAGACGTTCGCCGAACGCGGCTGGCCGTCGAAAAAGGACTGTTCGCCAAGGATGCTGCCGGCACTGATGCGCGCCAGCGGGGTCATGCTGACGCCGTCGACATGGGTCACGCCCACCTCCAGCGACCCGGCAGCCACCAGATACAGCGTGCGATCCGCGGCGGCGCGCTGGATCACCACCTCGCTCGCGCGGAAGGGGCGCGGCTCGGTGAACTGCAGCAGTTTTCCCCAGTGCGCGTCCTCCCAATGCGGCAGCGCCAGCACATCGGGCGAGGCGTGGCCGGATTCCGCGCGCCTGAAAACGGCAGCCCAGTCAGCACCGTTCATGGGATCCCTGTCTGTGCACACGCGGTGTCATCGCAATGCGCCGTTGCAATGTGGCATCCGCCCGATTATAGCCTTCGGGGCAGCGGCCACTCCCGCAGGCCGTGGTAGCGCGGGCAGCGGGGGCCGCGCTCCGAACACAGCAGCACGATGCCCGAGACCCGCCACGGCGGCAGGCTGCAGGCAACCCGCGGCGGCGCCCGCCGCGCATCGCGCAACAGCGTCACATGGGGCAGGAAGCGGCGTTTTTCGGTACGGAATCCGGCGGCGCGCAGGCCGCCGGCCAGGATGCCGGACATCGACCGCAGCGGCAGCGGAACGGTTCGCGCCCCTGCCCAGACCAGCCGCTGCCGCGGCCACCAGCCGATGCGGTCGAGGGCCATCGCGAAAGGCTCCGTCTCGGCGGCAGCGGCCGCGAGCGGGAAAAGCGCCGGCAGCCGCGACTGCGGCACATCACCGAGAAAGGCCAGCGTGAGGTGCAGGTTTTCCGCGTCCGGCGGCCGGCCGCCGCAATCGCGCTGCAGCGCGGCGGCGGTGCCGGCCAGCGCGCCGCGGACCGCGTCGTCCGGCTGCAACGCGAAAAACAGCCGCAACACCGGTCCCCGGGGAATGTTCTCAGCCGCCGGCCGCGGCATCCGTGCGGATCAGCGCCACGACCTCCGCGACGATCCCCTCCCTCCGTCCGACGAACCCGAGCTTCTCGGCGGTCTTCGCCTTGATGTTGACGTCCGCCGTGGCAATGCCGAGGTCGGCGGCGATGTTCGCCTGCATCCCCGGAATGTGCGGCGCCATTTTCGGCGCCTGCGCGATGATGGTCGCATCGACGTTGACCACCGCGTACCGCCGCTCGCGCAGCAGCCGCAGCACCGCGCGCAGCAGCTCGCGGCTGTCGATGCCCTTGTAGCGCGGATCGGTGTCGGGAAAATGCCGGCCGATGTCGCCGAGGCCGGCGGCGCCGATCAGCGCGTCGCAGAGCGCATGCAGCAGCACGTCAGCATCGGAATGTCCCGCCAGGCCGCGCTCGAAGGGGATGGTCACGCCGCCGATCACCAGCCGGCGCCCCTCGACCAGCGCGTGCACGTCGAAGCCCTGCCCGATCCGCATCATCCGCGCCCCTGCTGCCCGAGGATCAGTTCGGCCAGCGCGAGGTCCTCGGGATAGGTGACCTTCAGGTTGGTCAGGCTGCCCGCCACCAGCAGCGGCCGCGCGCCGGCCTGCTCCACCGCGCTGGATTCGTCGGTCACCGCATTGATGTCGGACCGGCGCAGCGCCTCGATCAGCGCGCGATAACGGAACATCTGCGGCGTCTGCGCCTGCCACAGCCGGTCACGCGGCACGGTCTGCAGCACTTCGCCGACGGCACCGGCGCGCTTCAGCGTGTCCGCTACCGGCACCGCCAGCAGCCCGCCGGCATCGCCGTCGCCGACCGCCCCGATCAGACGGTCGATGTCGACGGCGCGCAGGCAGGGCCGCGCGGCGTCATGCACCAGCACCCAGTCCGCGCCGTCGATCGCGTCATTGGCCGCCAGCAGGCCGTTGAACACGCTGGCCGCGCGGGCATCGCCGCCGCAATACAGGGGCACCAGCTTCTCCCCGCAGGCACTCCAGTCGCAGGCGGCGAAACGGCGGTCTCCCGGCGACAGCACCACGAACACCTGGCTGATCTGCGGGTGCGCGCACAGGGTGGAAACCGCGTGCTGGAGTAGCGGCCTGCCCGCCAGAAGCGCATACTGCTTGGGCAGTTCCGCGAGCATCCGGGAACCGCTGCCCGCGGCGGGAATCAGGGCGACATAACGCGGCATTGGCGAATTCGGGCGTCGTGAACCGGGGCGTCGTAAAATAAAACCGGACAAAGGTCGAAGGAACAGCGATCGGATTGTAACAGCAGCCCGCCCCCGATCCGCTGCCCGGAAACGCGCAAAAAGCGCGCGAAACCAGAAACCAGCCATGCTCGTCAATCCCGGACACCTGCTGCTGCCGCTGGCCCGCGCCGCGATCAGCCACGCGCTGGGCGGCAACGCACGGGCACCCGCCGCCGATGCCGCATGGCTGCAGGCGCCGGGTGCCGCCTTCGTCACCCTGATCCGCGACGGACGGCTGCGCGGCCGCCGCGGCACGCTGGATGCGATGCGCACGCTGCATGACGACGTGACGGCCAACGCCGTCGAAGCCGCCCTCCGCGATCCCTGCTTCGCCCCGCTGACATCCGATGAACTGGCGGCCACAGAGATCGAAGTCGCCGTCCTGTCCAAGCTCGAAACGGTCGACACTTCGAGCGAAGCCGCCGCGCTCTCCGGCATTCACGCGGGCATGCACGGTCTTGCGCTGAGTTACGGACACCATCACGGCATTTTCCTGCCGGAAGCCTGGGCGGAACATGCCGATCCCGCTGATTTTCTTGCGCATCTGAAGTACAGGGCCGGCCTGCCGCCGGATTTCTGGGATCCCGTCATGGAACTGCGGCGCTACACCGTGGCCCGCTGGCGCGACACGGAGGTCTGAATGACGCCTGCGCCTTCATCGCCATGGCTGACTGTCGGAGAACCGGATGCGTCTTTTCCGCGGAAATCGATACCAACTCACATAAATAAAAAATATCAATAAAAACAAATACTTATGAAATTTCCTCAGCAACTGTGGTCGTGGCTCGACCGCAACATCCTTGCCCTCGGCCGCGAAATGCGCCTGTCCTACCTGCCGCCGCTGATGGTCTACATGGCCGCCGGCATCTCCGGCCTGACC
>JAHCLD010000140.1 GCA_026125585.1 Burkholderiales bacterium | reverse complement strand
CGAACACCGTGATCACCGTCACGCCGCCATACCACATGATCATGAACAGGAAACCGAGCAGATAGAGCAGCCCGATGCGCGGCACCGCCAGCATGTCCTGCAGGCCGCCGATCCAGCGCGCGCGCCACGGGCCTGCCGCCAGTTGCTTCACCTCGCCGGCGCAAAAGGCGACCAGGGCGCCGCCGCCGAGCATCAACGCGGCGCTGATCCAGAACACCCGGTGCTGCTGGTCGAACAGCGCGATCAGCATCGCGCCGAACGCCGGCCCCAGCACCTGACCGATCAGCCCGCCGGTCTGCGCCAGCGCGACCACGCTGCCGATGCGGTTGGGCGGCGTGTTGGCGACCAGCAGCGCAACCCCGGCCGGCGTGAAGCCGTTGAACACGGCGATCAGCATCAGCAATGCCGCGAAGGACAGCGGCGTTTCGGCGAAAGGCATCAGCAGCATCGCGACGCCGATGCCGATCATCGCGCGCAGCACCATCAACTTGCGTCCGTAATGGTCGGCGATGCCGCCCCAGATCGGGCTCACGGCGAAGCTGACGAGATAGAACACCATCAGCATGTTGCCGACCCAGGTCTCGAGGTTCTCGCGCACGCCGAGACTGCGCACCATCAGCGGCACGAACGGCCAGACCAGGTTGAAGCCGAGGCCGCAGACCAGGTTGGCGAGCGGCATCACCCACCGGTTACGGCGCCAGTGGGGATAGCGTTGCGATTCGTCGCTGGACATGTTGGCGTTCATCTCGATGGCGGGCAGGTGCCGGAGATTGTACGTGCCCCGCGGGGCATCCGGACCAAGCGTCCTGCCGCAGGAACCGGCACGCGGCCGGCAGGCTCGATGAACAATGAAAAACGGGCGGAGATTTCCGCCCGTTCTCCGCTCCTGCCGCCGCCGGCTTCAGTCCCGGAAAAACGTGCTGAGTTCGTCGTAGACCATGTCCGGCACCTGCTCCGCCGGGTAATGGCCGCAAGGCAGCGGCTTGATGCGCACGATGTTCGCCGCGTACTGCGGCCAAGCCTTGCGCGGGTCGAAATGCTTCTCGGTGTGGCTTTTCTCGCCCCAGTACACCGCGGTCGGGCACTGGATCTTGCGCCCGGCGTTGAAGTCCTCGGTGTCCATCGCCATGTCCACCGTCACCGCGGCACGGTAGTCCTCGCACACGCCGTGGATGTTCTCGGCGGTGCAGACGCGCGCGTATTCCTTCAGCGTCTCTTCCGAGAAGCCGCCCTTGCCGATGCCGAGCTTGGTCAGCTTCTGCTGGATGTAGTAGTCGTACTTGCCCTCGATCAGCTTTTCGGGAATGTCGTAGGCCTGCGCCATGAAGAACCAGTGCGAGGAATTGAGCGCCCACTGGTAGGTGGCATGGGTCAGCATGTGGTGCGTCGGCAGGATGTCGAAGCTGGCGAACTTTTTGATCTTGTCCGGATGGTCGAGCGCCATCCGGAACGCGGTGCGCGCGCCGCGGTCGTGGCCGGCGACGCAGAACTGCCTGAAGCCCAGTTCCGCCATCACATCAATCTGGTCCCGCCCCATGCGGCGGAACGAGTAGTTGCTGTGATCGGGCAGGCCGCGCGGTTTGCCGCTGTCGCCGTAGCCGCGCAGGTCGGTGACCACCACCGTGAAATCCTTCGCCAGCCGCGGCGCGACCAGGTGCCAGTGCACGTGGGTCAGCGGATTGCCGTGGATCAGCAGGATGGGCGGGCCGTTGCCGCCGTACCGCAGATTGATCTTGACCTCGGGGTCGGTCGTCTGGATCTGTACATGCTTAAAACCTTCGAACAATTCGTTTCTCCTGATGGGTTGAACCCCGATGCTACCGCAGCGCCCGCCCGCAGTGCCAACGACAGCCGGCATATGGAATCCGCCGCGGCCGGAATACGCCACCGGCCACTCCTGTCCTCCTGT
Organism: Burkholderiales bacterium; assembly: GCA_026125585.1. Lineage (GTDB taxonomy): Bacteria > Pseudomonadota > Gammaproteobacteria > Burkholderiales > SG8-41. The sequence continues at coordinate 4,715 of JAHCLD010000140.1, read as the reverse complement.
CACAAGGCCGGTATGGCACGCAACGCGTGCTACCATCGCCGCGCTCACCGCCAACCTCAGACCACGCCGGTATCGGTCCCTGCTGCAGAAATGGCGCAGGATGCTTTGGAAAATAAAATTTATTATATAAATCAAATACTTATATAAACAGGAGATTGCCGCCCCATGTACAATCCGTTCAAACCGCTCGAACACATCCACGCTGAAGTGTTCACCTCCATGCCCGGAAAATTCCGCAAGAAGAGCCGGAGCAGTTGGTCGGACCCGAATCGCCAGAATGCGGAAGTGGAATGTTTCCTCGAGGCGCCGGCCTTCGACCGCGAAGGCAATCTCTACGTCTGCGATATTCCCTTCGGCCGCATTTTCCGCATCGATCCGAAAGGCGGCTGGGAACTGGTGGTCCAGTACGACGGCTGGCCCAACGGCATGAAATTCCACAAGGACGGGCGGCTCTTCATCTGCGATTACAAGGAAGGCCTGCTGACGCTGGACGTGAAAACCGGAAAACTGGAAACCGTGCTGCGCACCGCGTACAGCGAAGGCTTCAAGGGCCTGAACGACCTGCATTTCGCCTCGAATGGCGATCTCTACTTCACCGACCAGGGCCAGACCGGCATTGCCGACCCGACCGGCCGCGTGTTCCGCCTGAAAGCCAATGGCGAGCTGCGCCGCCTGCTCGAAAACGGCCCCAGCCCCAACGGCATCACGCTGGCCACCACCGAAAAGCATGTCTACGTCGGCATGACGCGCTCGAATTCAGTCTGGCGTCTGCCACTGATGGCCGATGGCTCGGTATCGAAAACCGGCCTCGCGATCCAGCTCTCCGGCGGCGTTGCCGGCCCCGACGGCATCGAAATGGATGGTGAAAACGGCCTGCTGGTCTGCCAGCTCGGCGTCGGCATCTGGCGCTTCGACGCCAACATGCTGCCCACGCACCTGATTTCGTCGAAGGACCACGACAAACACCACCACCTCGACAACCTTGCCTTCGGCGGCCCGGACCACAGGCAGATTTTCATCACCGAGGCGCTGTCGGGCGACGTGCTGACGGCGAAGGTGCCGTTTGCCGGCAAGAAACTCTACGGCCACATGTAATCTTCCCCCGGTTCAACGAAAAACGGCGTGCCCTCCGGCACGCCGTTTTTACGTCTTGCTCAGGTGTCAGTTGATCTGCAATCCCGCATCGCGTATCACCTTGCCCCACATCTGCACTTCCTTGACGATATGCGCGCCGAATTCTTTCGGGGTGCTGCCCAGGAGCTCCGACCCCTCCTTTTCCAGCCGGCCCTTGACCTCCGGGTCGTTGATCACCGCAACCACCTGCTGATGCAGGTACTGCACGATCTGCGGGGACACTTTGGCGGGCACGACAAGTCCGTACCAGTTGCTGACGTGATACCCCGGCAGTGTCTCCGCGATTGCAGGCAGGGAAGGAAAGGCCTGGGCACGCTTGCCCGTGGTGACCGCGATGGCCCGCACACGCCCGGCGGCAATGTGCGGACGCGCACCCAGCGGGTTCAGGAAGGCCAGCTGAATCTGGCCTGCAACCAGATCGATGATCACCTGTCCTCCTCCTTTGAACGGGATGTGCACCATTGAAATGCCGGCCTTCTGCGAAAGCAGCACCCCTGACAGATGCTGCATGCCGCCGGTGCCGGAAGAGCCGTAGTTGAGTGCACCCGGCTTGGCTTTGGCCAGCGCAATGAATTCGGAAATCGACTTGGCCGGCACGATGTTCGGCACCAGCACCACATAGGGCTGCTCGGTCACCTGGGAAATCGGCGAAAAATCCTTCGCAAAATCGTAAGGCAGGTTCTTGTGCAGGTTGCTGCTGGCCGCCGTGGTGCCTGAAATCATCGTGATGGTGTAACCGTCCGGTGCCGCGATCTTGGTGGTTTCCATCGCGATACGGCCGCCGGCACCGGGCCGGTTGTCGACGACAAACTGCTGTCCAGTGCGGTCGGAGAGCTTCTGCGCGACGGCGCGCGCGACCACATCGGTGCCACCGCCGGCCACAAACGGCACCAGCATCCGGACCGGCTTGCTGGGATACCCTCCCGGTCCGCGCGATTGGGCCGATGCCGCCGGCGGCAGGCAAAGCCCGGTCAACAGGAAAACGATACAGACGTGCTTGAACATTGCTGAGTCCTCTAGTTATGGAAAAACTGCAGGACATGCCGCGACAGCGGCAATCCGGCATGGAGACCGTCTCAGGGAGTTCCCTGGACGCGCGCCAGCCGATAGGCCAGCGAATCCCGGACGTGCTCCCGGGCGACGGATTCCGCGGCTGCGCGGTCCCCGCGCGCGATCGCGTCGAGCATCGCGCAATGCTGCTCGTGCGCGCTGCGCGCGTAGGGTTCCGCGAGAAAATTCGAATCGCCCAGCAGCGGCAACAGGGAATGCACCAGGGTGATCGACTTGGTCAGGAACTGGTTGCCTGCGCCTTCCAGGATGGCATTGTGGAACTGGCGGTTCAGGGGAATCAGCGCCGAGGGATTCTGCAGCATCCGTTTCTCCTGCTCGAGCAGCCCCCTCATCGCTTCGATGTCGGCCTGCGAGGCATTGAGGGCGCACCAGCCTGCCGCCGCAGGCTCAAGCAGTTCGCGCACCACATACAGCTGGCGCATGTCCTGGATATCCAGGCGCATCACCACCGCGCCCCGGAACGGCTGATTGAACAGCAATCCTTCGCTTTCCAGGCGCCGCATCGCCTCCCTGACCGGGGTACGGCTCATGCCCAGCCAGCCGGCGATGTCGTTTTCAGTCAGATGCGCCCCGGTGGGAATGCGCCCGTCGCGGATGGCAAGACGGATTTCGTCACAGGCCACTTCGGCCAGCGGGCGGGTGTCTCCACCTGGCGGCAGCCGCCTGGATACGATGCGCTGCAGAACCAGGTCATCGGGAACGATGCGCACGGGTTTCCTGGAGCGGCTGCGGGAGGTCATGGTCTGGCGTCAACCCGGAATGACGGCTTCGCCCCTGATCACCGTGCGATGCAGCACCCTGGGCTGGGACGCGTCGACTTCGGAACGGTAATGCATCGCGCACCGGTTGTCCCAGAGCACGAGGTCGCCTACCTGCCAGGCGTGTTTCCAGGCGTACTTGGGCTGCGTCGCATGCGTCCACAGCCTGTCGAGCAGGGCCTCGCTCTCGTCGTTGGGCATGCCGATGATGTAGTTGGACGGCCAGTCGCGGCGCCGGCCGAGGTAAAGCGCGCGCTTGCCGGTCATGGGGTGGACGCGCACCAGCGGATGCGCCGGCCCCGGCACTTCCTCCGGCCTGGTCGGCAGCTTCACCGTGGGGCGCAGAACCCCCGCACTGTTGCGGCTGGCATCGTGGATCTGGGATTTGCCCTGGATCGCCGCCTTCAGATCCTGTGGCAACTCGTCATAGGCCTGGTACTGGTTGTTGAACCAGGTATCACCGCCGCCGTTGACCGGAATGATCACCGAGTACAGCATGCTTCCGGCAGGCGGCACCTCCACGTAGGAATTGTCGCTGTGCCAGACCACCTCGTAGCTGCCCAGCGTGCCGTTGTCCTTGACCGGCACGCCATCCTCGTCAAGATTGCTGATCAGCGTCAGATGGGAATGCAGCGGCACCAGTTTGCCACCCACCTTGTAGCCGCCGGCCACTTGGTATTTACGGGCGGCCGGTTCCTTGGTCGGCCCAAAAATGCCGGCCGCAGCCAGCAGCGCCTCGTCGGGAAGATGTTGTCCGCGCCAGAACAGCACGAGATGGTCCGCCCAGGCCTTGCGCAACAGCACCTTGATCTCATCGGGAACCGGTTGCGAGAGATCCATTCCGCGGATTTCGGCGCCCAGGGCAGCGCCGCTGGGGACCACGCTGATCCGGTCGGGCTGGTTCACTGCTTCATTTGTCTTGCGCTGCACGGCTTCCATGTCGTTCTCCTTCCCGGATGCTGGACGCGACCGCTCAGATCATCGCGCGGTAGTTGGCCTTGCGGTGAATGCCGCGGCGGATGGCATCCACAGCGACAACGTCTGCCGGAGAAACGCTGGCGAAATTGATTTCCACGCCATAACGCTCCACCAGCCAGGCCGCCTTTTCCTGGGACTGGTTCAGCCCCAGTTCGAACAGCAGAAACTCGTTCATGCCCAGCGCCGCAAGGCGGTCCAGCGCCGAGGGATCCTGTTCAAACAATGCCTGGATTTCACTGCTTTCGAGATAGATGTGCGACACGCCGATTTCGATGTCATGGTGGATCTGCCCGATGATTTCCTCGACCTCGAACGGCTTGTCGAGGTTCTTGCGCCCCATTTCGGTCATGACCTTGAGGCCCAGCGCCTGCGCCTCGGCAACCAGATCATCCCGGCGCTTCGGATCAAGCGGCTCCATCGTGTCTTCGCTGATTTCGACGCCGGCGAAGCCCAGGTCGCGCACAGCCCTGAAATACCCGGCAACCTTGCCCTGCTGCGCCGCGAGTTGGAACGGAATGCCGCCGGGCAGCACTTTCACGCCATGACTGTTGTAGAGCGCGACTTTGCGACGAATCCAGGCAGCGCTCAGCCGGTCGGACAACCCCACATGATCGGTGATCTTGGCGTAATCGATGATCGGCGCCGCGATTTCCAGCAAATCCTCCGTAACGCGCAAAGGGATGCCGACCTCCGACATCAGCAGCATGCTGTGCCGCCGCGGCTTTGGCGGAATCCGCTCCACCTCGATCATTGGAAACGCCACAGCCTCCAGCC
>JAHCLD010000014.1 GCA_026125585.1 Burkholderiales bacterium | reverse complement strand
AGAATACCGCCATGGCACCGCTGCCGCCGCTGCAGGTCGAGCGCCGCGCCGACGACCCGCTGCACCGGCTGCGCGCGTTCAGCGACGCGTTTCCCGGCCGCGTGCTCGCGCTGGCCGAAACGCTGGGCCGGCGCGAAACCATGCTCGAGTATTTCCGCGAGTACGGGCTGAAGCCGGCGCAGGCCGCGGACTGGAACGCCTTCAATGCATCCGACGCGCGCTTCATGCTCGGCGTCGCGCCGCTGCAAGCAGGCTGGGTCGACGTCGCGGCAAAGATCGCGGTCGTCACCGAGAACGAACTGTATTCGTCGCAGGTGCGCCAGCGCGCCGCGCGCGACGCGAAACGCACGTCGCCCGAGGGCATGCTGCGCGACCTGTCCGAGGTCAAGATCGGCGACCCGGTGGTGCACGAGCAGCACGGCATCGGCCGCTACCTCGGCCTGCAGACGATGGACCTCGGCGAGGGGCCGGCCGAATTCCTGACGCTGGAGTACGCCAACGACGCCAAACTCTACGTGCCGGTGTCGAGCCTGCACCTGATCAGCCGCTACAGCGGCGCGGCCGCCGACCAGGCGCCGCTGCACCAGCTCGGCAGCGGCCAGTGGGACAGGGCGAAACGCAAGGCCGCGAAACAGGTGCGCGACACCGCGGCGGAACTGCTCGCGCTCTACGCGCAGCGCGCGGCGCGCGAAGGCCACGCCTTCACGCTGAAACCGCACGACTACGAGGCTTTCGCGGAAGGCTTCCCCTTCGAGGAAACCCCCGACCAGGCGGCGGCGATCAACGCCACGATCGAGGACCTGAAAAGCGCGAAGCCGATGGACCGGCTCGTCTGCGGCGACGTCGGCTTCGGCAAGACCGAGGTGGCCCTGCGCGCCGCCTTCGTCGCGGTGGCGGACGGCAAGCAGGTCGCCGTGCTGGTGCCGACCACGCTGCTCGCCGAGCAGCATTTCAACACCTTCAGCGACCGCTTCGCCGACTGGCCGGTGAAGGTCGCCGAACTGTCGCGCTTCCGCACGGCGAAGGAAACCGTCGACGCGCTGAAAGGGCTGGCCGAAGGCCGCATCGACATCGCGGTGGGCACGCACAAGCTGGTCAGCAAGGACGTGAGGTTCAAGAACCTCGGCCTGGTCATCATCGACGAGGAACACCGCTTCGGCGTGCGGCAGAAGGAACAGTTGAAGGCGCTGCGGGCGGAAGTCGACGTGCTGACGCTGACCGCGACACCGATCCCGCGCACGCTGGCGATGTCTCTGGAAGGACTGCGCGATTTCTCGGTGATCGCCACCGCGCCGCAGCGCCGGCTGGCGATCAAAACCTTCGTCGCGCGTTACGCGAAGTCGCTGATCCGGGAAGCCGTGCTGCGCGAGCTGAAGCGCGGCGGCCAGGTCTATTTCCTGCACAACGACATCGACACCATCGGCAGCGTCGAGGAGGAACTGACGCGGCTGCTGCCGGAGGCGCGGGTGCGCATCGCCCACGGCCAGATGCGCGAGCGCGAGCTGGAACTGGCGATGCGCGACTTCTACCAGGGCCGCTTCAACGTGCTGCTGTGCACGACGATCATCGAAACCGGCATCGACATCCCGACCGCCAACACGATCATCATCAACCGCGCCGACCGCTTTGGCCTCGCGCAACTGCACCAGTTGCGGGGCCGCGTCGGCCGCTCGCACCACCAGGCCTACGCCTACCTGCTGCTGCCCGACGAGGGCAACATCACCGCCGGCGCGAAGAAACGGCTGGAGGCGATCCAGGCGATGGAGGAACTCGGCTCCGGCTTTTTCCTGGCCATGCACGACCTCGAAATCCGCGGCGCCGGCGAGGTGCTCGGCGACTCGCAGTCGGGGGAAATGCAGGAAGTCGGCTTCAACCTCTATTGCGCGATGCTCGACGCCGCGGTGAAATCGCTGAAATCCGGCAAGGAACCCGACCTCAATGCGCCGCTGGGCGTCACCACCGAGATCAACCTGCACGCCCCGGCGCTGCTGCCCGACGACTACTGCCACGACGTGCACGAGCGGCTGGTGCTCTACAAGCGGCTCGCCAACTGCGACGACGGGGAGCAACTGCAACTGCTGCAGGAGGAACTGGTCGATCGCTTCGGCGAGCTGCCGGAACCGGCGCGCACGCTGCTCGACTGCCACCGCCTGCGCCTGCTCGGCAAACCGCTGGGCATCGCGCGCATCGACGCCGGCGACAGCGCGATCCAGTTGCAGTTCGTGCCCAATCCACCGATCGAGCCGGTCAAGATCATCCAGTTGATCCAGAAGAAAAAGAACTACAAGCTCGCCGGCCAGGACCGGCTTCGGATCGAAACCCCGACGCCGGACCTGAAGTCGCGGATCGCCGAAATCCGCAGGGTTTTCGCCGAACTGGGCTGAGCTTCCGGCCCGGGTTAAACTCGCCGCTCATCCGTGCGAGGGGATATCCGTGGAATACCGCTGGTCCATGCTGCTGGCAGCAATTCTGGCCATACCCGCGGCACACGCCGCGGAAGCGCACAAATGCGTTGCAAAAGACGGCAGGATTTCGTATCAGGGCACTCCCTGCCCGGGCACGGTCCGGATACCAGCGTCACAGACGTCGAAGCTCGACAATCTCACGGTGCGGCAGGCCGACATTGTTTTCGACTGCATGGAGGCCGTCGACAACGTCGTCAACCGCGAGCCGGATGCGATATTGCTCGATGTCGCCCTGCAAAAATCCATCATCGCCGGATTCGAGAAACATTGCCCGGCTCTGGGCTTCCAGAGTCCGCTGGATTCTGCAAGCCGGGATTTCAACATCCGCTACTCCAAAGCCGCCAAGGAGATACTGGAAAAAAGCGGGCATACCGGCCCCTCCTACAGCAGAACCTACAGCGGCGGCCGGCGCTCGCCGCCCCTGTTCTCCGGATTCTGATCGCGCCACGGCCCACAGCCGGAAAGACACCCATGAGGTCGCGCCACTCTCCGCTGTTTTTCGCCCTTCCGGCACTGCTCATCCACCTTGCCGCAGCACCCGCCGCGGCGGCGCAATTTCCCGGGGACGATGTCTTGGGAATCACCGAAACGTCGTGGAAAATAATCACGCGTGAAGCCATCAGGAAAAGGCTGGACGGATTGCTCGACCATCTCGGCGTCGAGAAGGAAAAACGGGCGCGCTTTGAATATGCCCGCACTGCGCAGCTTGCCGAGGCCGCCAGGTTCGTGAACATCGGGGAAATCACTAATACGATACTGATCGCGCGCAAAGGAGTGGAAATCGGCTATGCAAGAAACACCGTCGTGATTTCCCAGGGCCCCGTCAAGATCGCCTTCGCATCAGGTGCGCTGGTAATCGCCGCCGGTTCCATCAACATCTCCCACGAAAACGACGAGATGTGGGGAAAAACGCTGCCTGCGGGTGGCCTCTATGCGACAAAGGAGAAAGTGCACATTTCCTTTGCGCAATCAGCGATCATTTATGCCGTCCAGGGCGCCGGTATCAGCCACGGCGGCCCGCTGACCGTCTACAACACCGACATCAAACACAACATCGCGACCATAAACAGGGAGCGCCGAAACCCCATCTTTCGCAATGAGCCACCCCGTTAAGCACATGCACAGAAAAATGCAGCCGCTGCCGTCATCCCGCTCCTGCAGTATCTGAATGAAACCCGGGAAACGACCCAATATATCCATGCGGCCATCCCTGCCGAAATACATCTGCGCAGTTCTGCTGGCCTTGGCATTCGTGCTGCCAACTACCGGGCTCGCCCGGTCGACGACGCCCACCATCGGTTTTGTCGTCCTGCACGGCAAGGGCGGCCGCCCCGGGGGCCTGACGGCACCGCTGGCCGCGAGCCTGCAACAGCAGGGCATGCCGGTCGTCAGCCCCGAGATGCCTTGGTCCGGCAAGCGCCAGTACGACGCCGACGTCGCAGCCGCGGAAACGCAGGTGACCGAAGCCGTCCGCAGCCTGCGCCAGCGCGGCGCGGCGAAGGTGTTCCTCGCCGGCCACAGCCAGGGCGCGGTCTTCGCCCTCCACTACGCGACGAAACATCCGCTCGACGGGCTGATCCTGATCGCGCCCGGCGGCAACGTCGCCACGGATTTCTACCGCCAGAAGGTCGGATCATCGGTATCGCAGGCGCGCAGGATGGTCGCCGCCGGCAAGGGCGGCGAGCCGGGGGAATTCGACGAATTCGAGGGTGACAAGGGGTTCCGGAAAGTACGCACCACCGCCGCGATCTACCTGTCGTGGTTCGATCCCGACGGTGCGATGAACCAGATGAAATCCTCGCGGGCGCTGCCAAAAACACTGCCGGTGCTGCATGTCGCGCCCGCATCGGACTATCCGGCGCTGCTGCGCACGAAGCAGGACATGTTCGACGCGCTGGCCACGCCGCTGAAGCGTCTCCACGAACCGCAGTCGAACCACCGCAACGCGCCGCGCGACGCCGCAGGAGAAATTGCGCGCTGGGTCGCCGAAGTCGCAGACAAATAAGGAATCCGCCGCAATGCCGATGCGCAAATGGCGCCCGCAGGACCTCGACGCCACCATCGAAACATTCCGCCGCGCGGTGCACGAACTCGCCGCCGGCGATTACACACCGGAAGAACTCGAAGCCTGGGCACCGCAGGAGGCCGACTTCGGCGCCTGGGAGCGGCGCATGGAGGACAGCCGGGGCTGGATTTTCGAGATCAACGGAAAACTCGGCGGTTTCATCACCACCGATACGCCGGGCCACATCGATCTGCTCTATGTGCACCCCGATTACAAACGCATGGGGGTCGCCAGCGCGCTGCTGGAACTGCTGGTCGCCGATGCCGGCGCCGCCGGCGTAACCGCGCTGCGCACCGAGGCAAGCCGCACGGCGAAACCCTTCTTCGAGCAGGCGGGATTCACGGTGCTGCGCGCGGAACGGGTCGAGCGCGGCGGCGTGACGCTGGAACGTTTCGTGATGGAACGCCGGCCGCACTGAGCGGCGCTGGGCAGTTTTTCAGGCAGACCGTCATTCCGGCATCCGCATGAACACTGGAATACTGCCAGTCGTTGCCCGGATTCCGGCTTGCGCCGGAATGACGTGCCGGGGTCAGGCCAGTGCGGCGCTGGAATGGAAAATCAGCCCCGCGTGCTCGCGCAGCGCGTGGAATTTGATCTTCGGCCACTGCTCCTGTGCGACGTCGATCTCGATGGCATTGCCGGCGAGGAAGGTCGGCGCGCCGACGGCATCGTGGGCGACGCGGTGGGCGTTGGCGTCGATGAAGCGCTGCAGTTCGCGCTCGTCGTCGCAGGTGACCCAGCGCGCGGCGACGTAACGCGCCGGCGACAGCCGCGCCTCGCAGCCGTATTCGTGCTTCAGCCGGTGCGCGACCACCTCGAACTGCAGCTGGCCGACGGCGCCGAGCAGCAGCAGGCTGCCGGCGACCGGCTTGAACACCTGGATCGCGCCCTCCTCGCCGAGCTGCGCGAGCCCCGTTTTCAGCTGCTTGCTGCGCAGCGGGTCGGCCACCTCGACGGTCTGGAACAGCTCCGGCGCGAAGAACGGCAGGCCGGTGAACTGCAGGTCCTCGCCCTCGGTCAGCGTGTCGCCGAGCTGCAGCACGCCGTGGTTGGGGATGCCGATGATGTCGCCGGCGTATGCGTCCTCGACCTGCTCGCGCCGCTGAGACAGGAAGGACACCACCGAACTCGGGCGGAAAAATTTTCCGGTGCGGCAGTTTTTCAGACGCATCGTGCGCTCGAAGCGGCCGGAACAGATGCGGATAAAGGCCACGCGATCGCGGTGGCCGGGGTCCATGTTGGCCTGGATCTTGAACACCACGCCGGAGAACTTCGGCTCCGCGGGCACCACCTCGCGCTGCAGCGCCTTGTGCGGCCGCGGCGGCGAGGCGAAGTCGACGACGGCCTCCAGCACCTCGCGCACGCCGAAGTTGTTGATCGCCGAACCGAAGAACAGCGGCGTCTGCCTGCCGGCGAGGAATTCCGCGCGGTCGTATTGCGGGGACACGCCCTGCACCAGCTCCATCTCGGCGCACGCGCCGGCGAACAGGTCGCCGTAGCGGCCGGAGATTTCCGGGTTGTCGATGCCCTCGATGATCTCGTCGTCGTCACCGACGCGGTCCTCGCCGGCGGTGAACACGCGCATGCGGTCCGCGCGCAGGTCGAACACGCCTTTGAACTGCTTGCCCATACCGACGGGCCAGGTGCAGGGCACCACCGGCATGCCCAGCGTGCGCTCGATCTCGTCGACGAGATCGGTCGGCTCGCGCACCTCGCGGTCCATCTTGTTGATGAAGGTGATCACCGGCGTGTTCTGGGCGCGGCAGACCTGCAGCAGCCGCAGCGTCTGCGGCTCGATGCCGTTGGCGGCGTCGATCACCATCAGCGCAGCGTCGACCGCGGTCAGCACGCGGTAGGTGTCCTCCGAAAAATCGCGGTGGCCCGGCGTGTCCAGCAGGTTGATCACGCAGTCGCCGTATTCCATCTGCATCACCGAACTCGCCACCGAGATGCCGCGCTGCTTCTCGATCTCCATCCAGTCGGAAGTTGCATAGCGCGAAGCCTTGCGCGACTTGACGCTGCCGGCGATGTGGATCGCGCCGGCGAACAGCAGCAGCTTCTCGGTCAGCGTGGTCTTGCCGGCGTCCGGGTGGGAGATGATGGCGAAGGTGCGCCGGCGGGAAACTTCTTTGTCGATGCTCATGGATGCCCTGCATGGAGGCCCGCGCACCATGCGGCGGGCGTCTTGCGGCGCGCATTATATCAGCGATAAATTTATTAATAAAATCAAATACTTATATACAAGGCCGCCACAGTAGAATGCAGGCATGCACACAGCGCCCCGCTCCGTCGCCGACATCGAGGCCTTCGTCGCCCTGCTGAAAGCCGCCTGCAGCGACGACAGGATCAACGCCACGCTGCGCCGGCTGCTGGAAATGCCCGACGACAGGCGCCGGGGCGTGGTGCACGCCTGGGTCACCGATCTGCTGCGGGGGCGCGTCGCAGGAATTCACGCAGGCCGTGGGCTGCCTGATGGACGATGCGATCGTCGAACGCGCCTGTGAAACCATTTATCGATGCCGCAAGGAAAGCCGACCATGTTCGAATTGAAGACGCTGGGCCTGTTCGTCGCCACCGCCATTGCCGAGATCGTCGGCTGCTACCTGCCGTACCTGTGGCTGCACAAGGGCGCGCCGGCCTGGGTGCTGCTGCCGGCCGCCGTGTCGCTGGCGCTGTTCGCCTGGCTGCTGACGCTGCACCCGGCGGCGGCCGGCCGCGTCTATGCCGCGTACGGCGGCGTCTACGTCGCCACCGCGCTGTTCTGGCTGTGGGCCGTCGACGGCATCCGGCCGACGGTCTGGGACCTGGCCGGCGGCACCGTCGCCATCGCCGGCATGGCGATCATCATGTTCGCGCCGCGCCCGGCCTGAGCCGGATCCGCCGTCAGTAGGTGCCGGGGTAGGTGCCGCCGTCGATCAGGAAATTCTGCCCCGTGATGAAGGCCGCCTGCGCGCTGCAGACATAGGCGCAGAGTTCGCCGAACTCGTTGGGGTCACCGAAACGGCCGGCGGGAATCACCTGGCTGCGCTTGTCGAGGTACTGCTCCAGCGTCACGCCCGCCTCCTTCGCGTTGACGGTCAGCCGCGTTTTCAGGCGGTCGGTCATGAACTGGCCGGGCAGGATGTTGTTGATGGTAACGTTGTGGCGCACGGTCTTGCGCGCGAGCCCGGCGACGAAACCGGTGAGGCCCGAGCGCGCGGCGTTCGACAGTCCCAGTTCCTCGATCGGCGCCTTCACCGAGTTCGAGGTGATGTTGACGATGCGGCCGAACTTGCGCGCGATCATGCCGTCCACCGTGGCCTTGATCAGCTCGATCGGCGTCAGCATGTTGGCATCGACCGCCTTGATCCAGTCTTCGCGGCTCCAGTTGCGGAAATCGCCGGGCGGCGGGCCGCCGGCGTTGTTGACCAGGATGTCCGGCTGCGGGCAGGCGGCGAGCGCCGCGGCGCGGCCTTCGGGCGTGGTGATGTCGGCGACGAGCGCGGTCACCTTCACGCCGGAAGCCTTGTGGATGTCCTCCGCGGTTTTCTCCAGCGCCTCGCGCCCGCGCGCGAGGATCGTGACGTCGACGCCTTCGCGCGCCAGCGACATCGCGCAGGCGCGTCCCAGTCCCTTGCTTGCCGCGCAGACCAGCGCGGTCCTGCCCCTGATTCCGAGGTCCATATGTTGACTATCCTTTGAAGTTTACCTGCGTTGGATCAAGATATTAGCGAATGCTGATGCTAGCATGGCGACCCAGACAGAAAAAACCGGCCCGTTGCGCCGGACACGACGACAATCGAGGAGGCGATGATGAAAACGAAACACACCCAGGCCGCGATCTGCACCCTGCTTTCCCTGGCGCTGTCCGGCCTTGCCGGCCACGCGCTGGCGCAGGCCTACCCGAGCAAGACCGTGCGCATGATCGTGCCCTTCGCGCCGGGCGGCAACACCGACATCATCGCGCGCATCGTCGTGCCGGGCATGAGCAAGGCGTTTGGCCAGCAGATCATCATCGACAACCGCGGCGGCGCCGGCAGCATGCTCGGCACCGACATGGCGGCCAAGTCGCCGCCCGACGGCTACACGTTACTGATGGTGTCGGCGGCGCACGTGATCAATCCGGCGATGGTGAAAAAACTGCCCTTCGACCCGGTGAAGAGTTTCGCCGCGATTTCCAAGGTCGCCGACGTGCCGAGCGCGATCGTCGTGCATCCCTCGCTGCCGGTGAAAAACGCGAAGCAGCTGATCGCGCTGGCGAAGTCGAAACCCGGCCAGCTCAATTACGGCAGCGCCGGCCGCGGCAGCATCGGCCACCTGTCGGCCGAGCTGCTGGGCTCGGTGGCGCAGATCAAAATGACCCACGTGCCGTACAAGGGCGCCGGTCCGGCGCTGACCGACACGATGGCCGGCCACGTCGAACTGCTGATCAGCAGCATGCCGGCGATCATCGGCCAGTCGCGCGCGGGCAGGCTGCGCATGATCGCGCAGGGCGGCGAGAAACGCTCGCCCGCCGCGGCCGACGTGCCGACGATGATCGAATCCGGCGTGCCGGGCTTCGTCGTCACCGCGGGCTTCGGCCTCTTCGCCCCGGCCGGCACGCCGCGCCCGGCGATCGACCGCGTGCTCGGCGCGCTGAAAACGGCGCTGTCGGACCCGGCGGTGCGCGATCGCCTCTCCGGCGAAGGCGCCGATCCGGTCGGCAGCACGCCCGAGGAATACGACCGGTTCACCCGCGGTGAAATCGAAAAATGGATCAAGGTCGCGCGCAACGCGGGCATCCAGCCCGAGTGATGCGCGGCACCGTCAACACCGGAGAACACGCATGAGCAGGACCGCAAAAAAAACCGCCGCAACGAAAACCGGCAAGGCCGGACGTTTTTCCTGGCTGCGGTTCGCCGCGCCCGCAAAACCCGAGCCTGCGGTGCTCGAACTGCAGCGGCAGAGCCGGGAGCGCCTCGGCTATGTGCGCAACTTCCTGAAGCTGCCCTTCGGCCCCGGCCGGCTGGCGCTGTACCAGGGCTATATGGACCGGCTGATGCGCTCGCCCGACGGCCACCTGCGGCCGCTGGAGCGCGAACTGCTGGCGCTGGTGAGCAGCGTCGAGAACCGCTGCGAGGTGTGCATCCTGTCGCATTCGTCGGCGCTGAAGAAATACGGCATGGATCCGCACCTGGTCGACACGCTGTGCCTGGCCTGGCGCCGCGCCGACCTGTCGCCGCGGCATCGCGCGCTCGCGGATTTCGCGTCGAAGCTCACGCTGCATCCGGCCGATGTCGACGCCACGCTGATGGGCGGGCTGCGCGCCGCGGGATTTGCCGAAGCGGAGATTTTCGAGGCGATCCAGGTGGTCGCGATCTACAACTCGAACAACCGCATCAACAACGCGCTGGGCATGCAGCCGAATCCGGAAGCGCGCCCCTCGCGCTGAGCGGCGGCGACAGGAACGGCGGCATCACCGACATGGCCAGAAAAGCGGCCGGCCTGCCCGCCGCGCTCGGCGCCCTGCTGCTGTGCCTGGCCGCCGTCGCTGCCGCGGCGCAATCGTCGCGCGTCGTCGACCTGCCTTCGCGCCCCGGCGTCACCCAGCGCATCCTCGTCATCGCGCCGGAAAAACCGAAGGCCGCGGTGATCCTGTTCGCCGGCGGCGACGGCGGGCTGACGCTGGAGCCCGACGGCCGCATCCCGAAACTGGCCGGCAATTTCCTGATCCGCTCGCGCCAGTTGTTCGTCGAACAGGGGCTGACCACCGTGGTCATCGACGCGCCGTCGGACAGGCAGTCCTACCCGTTCCTGTCCGGCCGCCGCCAGACCGTGGAGCATGTCGCCGATGTCAACGCCGTGATCGCCTGGCTGCGGGAGCAGGCGAAGATTCCGGTGTGGCTGGTCGGCACCAGCCGCGGCACGCAGTCCGCGGCCTAGGTCGCGACGCAGTTGCCGCTGGCCTTCGGCGGGCCCGACGGCATCGTGCTGACCGCCACCGTGGTCAACGATCAGCGCAGCCGCGACGTGACGCGCATGGCGCTGGACCGCATCCGCATTCCGGTGCTGGTCGTCCACCACCGCGAGGATGCCTGCCGCGTCTGCCTGTTCAGCGACGTGCCGCGGCTGATGGAACGCCTGACCGCGCCCCCGCGCAAGGAGCTGATGGTCTTCGAGGGCGGCATCAGCGAAGGCGACCCCTGCCAGGCGCGCGCCCATCACGGCTTCAACGGCATCGAGCGCGAGGTGGTCGGCCGCATCGCGGCGTGGATCACCGCGCCCTGAATCACAGGCCCCGGAGCCGCCGCTGGCGGCGATGCCTTCGTTATAATCGCCGCTCCTTTTTCCGGAACCTCCCATGCATCTCGTGATCCAGGGCGCGGACGTCGAAACGCGCGACCTCAAGACGCTGGCGAAACTGTCGGGCGCCTCCGCCATCGATCGTCTCTCCGGCACCGCCTTCCGCCTGCGCGGCGCGCAACCCGCCGCCGGCATCGCCGAACTGTGCGCCGGCGCGCAACTCGACCACGGCTTCGTGCCGGAGGACCGCCGGCTCGGCGATTTCCGCCTGCTGGTGATGGACATGGATTCGACGCTGATCACGATGGAGACCATCGACGAGCTGGCCGACATGGTCGGCATCAAGCCGGAAGTCGCCAGGATCACCGAACGCGCGATGCGCGGGGAAATCGAATACGACCAGAGCCTGCGCGAACGTCTGGCGCTGCTGAAGGGGCTCGACGAATCGGCATTGCAGCGGGTCTACGACGAGCGGCTGAAGTTTTCACCGGGCGCCGAACGCATGCTGGAGACCGTGCGCGGAGCCGGCATCAAGACGCTGCTGGTGTCCGGCGGCTTCACCTTCATGACCGACCGTTTGAAATCGCGCGTGCAGCTCGACTACACGCATTCCAACGTGCTGGAGATCGTCGACGGCAAACTGACCGGCCATGTGGCGGGCGGCATCGTCAACGCCGACGCCAAGCGCGCGGCGCTGCTGCGGGTCGCGGGCGAACTCGGACTGCAACGGGAACAGATCGCCGGCATCGGCGACGGCGCCAATGACCTGAAGTTCATGGCCGAGTGCGGCGTCAGCATCGCCTACCACGCCAAGCCGGTGGTGGGCGGACAGACGACCTATGCGATCAACCACGGCGGGCTCGATGCCCTGCCCTGGCTGCTGTCCGCAGAAAAAGATTAAAATATCAATAAAATCAAATACTTATTGATTTTCCGGGGCGGGTGACAGCAATTCGCTCAGCCGGATTCAGTGCGCGGCCGCAATCCGTTCAGTAAACAGGAAAGCGGCCGCCACCTTCGAGGCCATAGGGCCGCATCGGCCCGGCGGCTTCGCCGCACAGGCCGTAGATGAAAGGGAACCCGTCGCGGCCCGGCGTCAGGAAACGCAGGTCCTTGAACCAGACGCAGAGCCGGTCGCCCGCGTCATCGATCCGGTGCAGCACCGGATAGGCGGAAAACCAGCGGAAAAACGCGAAGTCCGGATGCCCGAACACGGCGCGCACGGCAGCGCGTTCGCCGCCGTTGCCGAAACGCGGGCTGTATTCCCAGACGGCCCGGTCGAGCGGCCGGTAGACAGCATCGAGCCGCGCGATGAGACCCGCTTCGGGGTCGGCGGACAGCAGCCGGTCGCGCCGGACATTGACGTGGCTGTAGTGGTACCCCGTGTCGTCCTCGACGACCACCATCCAGTTGAAGGGCGACACCGGGCGCGGCAGCGCGGTTACCGCCACCGCGCGGATGCCGGCGGCCCGCGCATGGCGCTCGCCGAAATCGACCGCCTGCTGCAATGACGCGTACTGCAGGCCGACATAGGCGACCAGCAGCGCCAGACCAGTGACCGCCGGCCAGCGCGAACGCCGCCAGAGCAGCGACGCCAGCAGGCCGGCGACGATGATGCCGCTGAACCAAAGGTCGATGATGAAGGTCGTGCCGAGCCCCATCCGCCAGTCCGAAAACGGCGCGAAGATCATCGTGCCGAAATTGGTGATCCAGTCGCCGGCGATGTGCGCAGCCAGCGACAGCGCGACCACCGGCGCGTAGGTTTTCCAGCCCGGCCCCTTGCGCCAGAGCAGCGCGAAGACCAGCGACAGCAGAATCGTCCACAGCGGCAGCATCACCAGCGAGTGCGTGATCCCGCGGTGGTGATAGAGATAGGCCAGCGGAGAAATCCACGACGCGACGATGTCGATGTCGGGAAACGCCGCCACCAGCGCACCGACGGCGACGCGGCGGCCCAGCGGCAGCGCGGGTTTTTCGAGGCCCGCGGTGGCGCGGGCCAGCAGCGCGCCGGACAGCGCGTGGGTCAGGGTATCCATTACTGCAGCGATGAGCGATGAATGATGAGTGATGAGCGGAACTTCAAAATGACGGTTTTCTGCTCATCGCTCATCATTCATCGCTCATCGCTGCCCTTCAGTCCCAGCGGTCGTCCCGCACCTGGATCCGCCCGTCCTCGATGCGCAGCGGAAATTTCGCGGTGGGTTCGTAGGCCGGCGCCGACAGGGCGTCGCCGGTGCGGACGCAGAAACGCGCGCCGTGGCGCGGACAGACCACCTGGTCGCCGTCGAGATGGCCGCTGGCCAGTTCGCCGCCGTCATGGGTGCACACATCCTCAATCGCGAAATATTCGCCGCCGATGTTGAACACCGCGACGGCGACGCCGTCGACGTCGGCGACCTTGCAGCTGCCGGGCGCGATCTCGCCTGCCATAGCGACGGTGACCCAGTCCGACATCGCCTACACCGCGACGACTTCGAGGTCGGGTTCGATCTGCCGCACCAGGCTTTCGATGCCGGCGAGCGTTCCTGACAGCGAGCTCGGGCAGCTGCCGCAGGCGCCCTGGTAATGCACCGACAGGCGGTTGCCTTCGAGACCGACCACGTACAGGTCGCCGCCGTCGTTCTGCAGGTACGGCCGCACCTGTTCGTCGAGCGCGGCGTTGATGCGGTCCAGGCGGTCGCGGTCTTCCGGACTCAGTTTCTCCGGATCGAGCTCCTCGCCCGCCTGCTCGGCAAGCTGCGCCGACTGCGCATCGGCCGAGGGCGCGTCGCGGATCGGCACCGCCAGCTTGCGCATCAGTTCCTGCCAGTCGGCGCCGCCGTCCTGGGTCACGGTGACCCAGTGATCGACGTAGAACACGTTGGTGACATGCTCGATGTCGAACAGCGCCATCGCCAGCGGGTCGCCCACCGCCTGCTCCGGCCTGTCGTACGAACGCGTGATGCCCCAGGTCAGCGGCTCCCGCAGGATGAATTTCATCGCGTTGGGATTGGGCGTCGGTTCGATTTCGGCGATTTTCGGCATGTTGCGGACTGTTCGGCTTACTCGGTGGACGCGGTGTCGGTGCCGGCAAACGCGGCATGCAGCGTGTGCCAAGGCAGGATTGCGCACTTGACCCGCGTCGGCAGGTCGCGCACGCCGGCGAACACCGTCAGGCGGCCGAGGTGGTGCGGTCCGGCCGGATCGAGCTTGCCGGTGGTCATGTCGCGGAATTCCTGCACCATGGCTTCGGCATCGGCCCGGCTCCTGCCCTTGACCGCGGCGGTCATCATCGAAGCCGAAGCCTTGCAGATCGCGCAGGCCTCGCCCTCGAAACCCAGGGCCTCGACCTGGTCGCCGTTCAGTTTCAGCGACAGGTAAATGTGATCCCCGCACAGCGGGTTGAGCCCCTCGGCCTTGTGCGTGGCATCGGCGAGAAGCCCCCAGTTGCGGGGCTTCTTGTTGTGTTCGAGGATCATCTCCTGGTAAAGCTGGCGGCTGTCCATGTTCGAACCAAAATTCAAAAGCAAGCCACAGAGGTCACAGAGGACACAGAGGACACAGAGAGAAACCGGGTTTGCCGTTCTCTGTGCTCTCTGTGACCTCTGTGGCTAAAGGTTTCAAGGTTTTCCAGTTTCATGCAAACAACTTCTGCACGCGGCCGATCGATTCGACCAGCGCGTCGACCTCGGCCGTGGTGTTGTAGAAGGCGAAGGACGCGCGGCAGGTTGCCGGCACCCTGAAGCGCTGCATCACCGGCTGCGCGCAATGGTGGCCGGTGCGGATCGCCACGCCGTCGTCGTTGAGCAGCGAACCGACGTCGTGCGGATGCACGCCTTCGACGGCGAACGACAGTACGGCGGCCTTTTTCTCGGCGGTGCCGATCAGGCGCACGCCCTTCAGCCGGTTGAAACGGTCGGTGGCGTAGTCGAGCAGGTCGGTTTCATGGGCCGCGATGCGCTCGATGCCGATGCCCGTCAGGTAATCGATTGCCGCGCCCAGCGTGATCGCCTCGCCGATCGGCGGTGTGCCGGCCTCGAACTTGGCGGGGATCGGCGCGTAGGTGGTTTTCTCGAAAGTCACCGACAGGATCATGTCGCCGCCGCCCTTGAAGGGCTGCATCTTTTCCAGCAGCGCCGCCTTGCCGTAGAGGACGCCGATGCCGGTCGGGCCGCAGAGCTTGTGCCCGGAGAACGCGTAGAAATCGCAGTCCAGCGCCTGCACGTCGACCTTCAGGTGCGGCGCCGCCTGCGCGCCGTCGACCAGCACCGGCACGCCGTGCTCGTGCGCGATGGCGATCATTTCACGGACCGGCGTGATCGTGCCCAGTGCGTTCGAGACATGGGTCAGCGCGACGAACTTCGTCTTCGCACTGAACAGCCTGCGGTATTCGTCGACCAGCAGTTCGCCGCGGTCGTTGACCGGCACGACGCGGATTTTCGCGCCCTTCTCTTCGGCAACCATCTGCCAGGGCACGATGTTGGAATGGTGCTCCAGCGTGGTCAGGATGATTTCGTCGCCGGGCCCGAAGAATCTGCGGCCGTAGCCGTGGGCCACCAGGTTGATGCCGTCGGTGGTGCCGCTGGTGAAAATGCACTCGCGGGACTCGGCGGCGTTGATGAAGGCCTGCACCTTGTGCCGCGCCTTCTCGTATTCGGCGGTGGCCGTCTCGGAGAGGTAATGCACCGCGCGGTGGATGTTGGCATGCTGCTCCGAACGGTATTTCACCCAGCGCGCCATGACCTGCCGCGGCATCTGGCTGGACGCCGCATTATCCAGAAAAATCAATGGCTTGCCGTTGATCTTCAGGTCGAGGATGGGGAAATCACGGCGCAGCGCCGCGACGTCAAGCGGGGCCGCCGGAAGATCGCGCGCGGTCATGTCCCGCCCTCCGTGCGCGCCATCACGTATTGCTCCAGCCGCGCCACCAGCGACGGCACCGGGATGCGGCCGATGATCTCGGCGCCGAAGGCATAGGTCAGCAGGTTGCGCGCCTGTGCCTCCGGCAGGCCGCGGCTCTTCAGGTAGAACAGGTGTTCGGCGTCGAGCTGGCCGACGGTCGCGCCGTGCGCGCATTTGACGTCGTCGGCGAAGATTTCAAGCTGCGGCTTGGTGTCGACGTGCGCCTTGTCCGACAGCAGCAGGTTGCGGCTCTGCTGCGAGGAATTGGTCAACTGCGCGCCTTCGCGCACGAATACCTTGCCGTTGAACACCGCATGCCCGGCGCCGCCGACGATGGTCTTGTGCGACTGCTCGCAACTGCCGTTGGGCCGGGTGTGGTCCATCAGCGTGTGGGTGTCGGCGAGCTGGCGGCCGCCGATCAGCGCGATGCCGTCGATCTGCGCGTGCGCGCCCTCGCCCTGCTGGATCACCGCCAGGTTGTTGCGCGACAGCCGCGCGCCGAAAGTCACCGCGTGCGACAGGTAACGCGCGTCCTTCGCCAGCGTCACCGCGCAGCTGCCGATGTGGAAAGCCTGGCTGCTTTCGCGCTGCAGCTTGATGTGGCGCACCGACGCGCCCGCCGCAACGGCGATTTCGGTCACCGCGTTGGTCAGGCATTCCCCGTCGCCCAGCGCCACGTAATCCTCGATGAAGGCAATCTCGCTGGCGGGTTCGGCCACGACCAGGCAGCGCGGGTAGGCGGCGGCCCCCTTGCGGGTGGAGACGAACAGCAGGTGAACGGGCTGTCCGGATCCGGCGTTCTTCGCGGCATGGATGAACACGCCGTGCTGCAGGAAAGCGGTGTTCAGGGCGGCGAACAGGTCATTGTCGTTCCCGGCCAGCTGCGCGAGGTGCGGTTCGACCAGCGCGCCGTGTTTCCCCAGGGCATCGGCCAGCGGCTCCACGGTGATGCCCGCCGGCAGAGAACCCGTCTGCGACAGCGCCGGCACATGGATGCCGTCCACGAACACCAGCCGCGCGGCGGCCTCGGCGACGGCATGGACGGCGATGTCCTCCGCCGATACCGCTGCCGCCGACGTCACCGGCTGGAACTGCAGCCTGGTCATCGGCGTGAGATCGGTGAAACGCCACTCCTCGTCGCGCGTGGTCGGCACCGCCAGCGCGTTGGCGCGCTCCAGCGCTGCGGCACGCCGGGCATCGAGCCAGGCGGCGGGACTCTTCGGAACGGCGCCGCTGCCCGCCAGCAGCGAGGCCACGCAGGGATGGATTGCCGTGACGTTCACGCCGCCGCCTTCTTGCCCGCTTTCCCGCCCGCGCCCTTGCCGTCAAGCAGCCAGTCGTAGCCGCGCTCCTCCAGTTCCAGCGCCAGCGACTTGTCGCCGGACCTGATGATCCGTCCGGCCGACATCACGTGCACGTAGTCCGGCACGATGTAGTTGAGCAGGCGCTGGTAATGCGTCACCAGCACGCAGGCATTGTCCGCGTTCAGCAGCTTGTTGACGCCGCCGGCGACCACGCGCAGCGCGTCGATGTCGAGGCCGGAATCGGTTTCGTCGAGCAGCGCGAGCTTCGGTTCGAGCAATGCCATCTGCAGGATCTCGTTGCGCTTCTTTTCGCCGCCGGAGAAACCGTCGTTGACGCTGCGGCCCAAGAACTCCGGATTCATCTCCAGCAGCTTCATTTTTTCGCGTACCAGGTCGTCGAACTCCAGCGGATCGAGTTCTTCCCTGCCGCGGCCGCCCTGCACCGTGTTGTAGGCGAGGCGCAGGAAGGCGCTGTTGGTGACGCCGGGAATTTCCACCGGGTACTGGAAGCCGAGGAAAATGCCGGCACGGGCGCGCTCGTCGGAAGCCAGCGCGAACAGGTCCCGGCCTTCGAACAGCACCTCGCCGCCCTTCACGGCATAGGCCGGATGACCCGCCAGCACCTTGGCGAAGGTGCTCTTGCCGGAGCCGTTGGGCCCCATGATCGCGTGCACTTCGCCGGCGCGCACCGTGAGGTTGATGCCCTTCAGGATGTCCACGCCGGCGACGGTCGCCGTCAGGTCGCGGACTTCAAGAATCGTTTTTGCGTTGGAATTGATCATGTTCAGAACCTGAAAACCTTTTTAGCCACAGAGGGCACAGAACTCACAGAGAAAACCTTTGTTCATTCACCATCAGGGCCCGGACCGGGCACCGGAGATTCAACATCCCTCAAAACTCCCTGTGGTCTCCGTGTCCTCTGTGGCTGCTCTTGAATTTGCCTTGCCTTTCAACCCTACCTCACACTGTCTTCCAATATTGAAACCTGAAAATCCTTAGCCACAGAGGACACAGAGATCACAGAGAAAAACCTTTGTTCGTTCACCATCAGGGCCCGAACCGGGCACCGGAGACTCAACATCCCTCAAAACTCTCTGTGCCCTCTGTGTCCTCTGTGGCTGCACTTGACTTCGCCTTTCAGCACTACCCCACACTGCCTTCCAGTTTCAAACCGAGGAGCTTGGTCGCCTCGACCGCGAACTCCATCGGCAGTTGCTGGAACACGTCCTTGCAGAAGCCGTTGATGATCATCGACACCGCTTCCTCGTTGCCGATGCCGCGGCTCTGGAAATAGAACAGTTGGTCCTCGCCGATTTTCGAGGTCGTGGCCTCGTGCTCGACCCTTGCCGTCGGATTCCGCACCTGGATGTAGGGAAAGGTGTTGGCGCCGCACTTGGTGCCGATCAGCATCGAATCGCACTGCGAGAAGTTGCGCGCGCCCTCCGCCCGCGGGCCGATCTTCACGAGGCCGCGGTAGCTGTTGTTCGAATGCCCGGCGGAAATACCCTTGCTGATGATCGTGCTGCGGGTGTTTTTCCCGAGGTGGATCATCTTGGTGCCGGTGTCGGCCTGCTGCTTGTGGTTGGTCAGCGCCACCGAGTAGAACTCGCCGATGGCGTTGTCGCCGAGCAGCACGCAGGACGGGTATTTCCAGGTGATCGCCGAGCCGGTTTCGACCTGTGTCCAGGAAATCTTCGAGTTGCGGCCCTTGCACAGGCCGCGCTTGGTGACGAAATTGTAGATGCCGCCCTTGCCGTTCTCGTCGCCGGCGTACCAGTTCTGCACCGTCGAGTACTTGATATCGGCATCGTCCAGGGCCACCAGCTCGACCACCGCGGCGTGCAGCTGGTTGGTGTCGAACTTGGGCGCGGTGCAGCCTTCGAGATAGGACACCTGCGCGCCCTCCTCGGCGACGATCAGCGTGCGCTCGAACTGGCCCGAGTCCTGGGTGTTGATGCGGAAATAGGTCGACAGCTCCATCGGGCACTTGACGCCCTTCGGGATGAAGCAGAACGAGCCGTCGGTGAACACGGCGGAGTTCAGCGCCGCGTAATAGTTGTCTCCGGCCGGCACCACCGAACCCATGTATTTGCGCACCAGGTCGGGGTGGTTGTGCACGGCCTCCGAGATCGAGCAGAAGATGATGCCGACCTCGGCGAGCTTTTCCTTGTAGGTGGTCGCCACCGACACCGAGTCGAAAATGACGTCGACCGCGACACCGGCGAGCGCCGCGCGCTCGTTCATCGGCACGCCGAGCTTCTCGAAGGTCCTCAGCAGTTCCGGATC
Organism: Burkholderiales bacterium; assembly: GCA_026125585.1. Classification (GTDB taxonomy): domain Bacteria; phylum Pseudomonadota; class Gammaproteobacteria; order Burkholderiales; family SG8-41. Next base: position 6,375 of record JAHCLD010000014.1, on the reverse strand, counting down.
GACTTCGTCCATGCTTTTCTTGGGCTTGGGCTTCGGCGCGGCGTAATAGCTGATCGCCTGGAAGTCGATGTCCGGATAGGTCACGTTCGGCCACTTCGGCTCGCTCATGGTCAGCCAGTGGCGATAGGCCTGCAGCCGGAATTCCAGCAGCCATTCCGGCTCGTTCTTCTTCGCCGAAATCATGCGGATGATGTCTTCGCTCAGGCCCTTGGGCGCGGTCTCGGATTCGATGTCCGTGACGAAGCCGTGCCGGTAGGGCTGGCTGACGAGGGTGTCGAGTACTGTGCTCATGGGGTGTCCGTTGGGGGCCCTGGTGCAGCGTTCAGCCGCCGGCCCTGACCGTGAAGCTTTCGCCGCAGCCGCAGGTGGCATCGACGTTGGGGTTGTCGACCTTGAAGGCCTGCTTCAGGCCTTCGCGCACGTAATCCAGCGTCGAGCCGTCGAGAAATTCCAGGCTTTCGCGATCGACCACGAGCCGGGCGTCGTGCGCCTCGAACACCTGGTCTTCGCCCTGCACCGCGTCGGCGTAGTCATAGGTGTAGGCCCAGCCCGAACAGCCGGTTTTCTTGACGCCGACGCGCAGGCCCAGCCCCTTGCCGCGTTTCGCGAGCTGGGCGTTGATCTGTTTCGCCGCACTTTCCGTCAACTGGATTGCCATGTTCACGCTCCTTTTTTCAGACCGCGACGGCGGTCAGCCGCCGCAGGCGCTGCGCGACCGCCGCCAGCGCCGCCAGAAATCCGTCCACCTGCTCCGCGGTATTCGCCGCGCCGAGCGAAAAACGCACCGCGCCGCGCGCGATTTCCGGCGCCATGCCCATCGCCAGCAGCGTTGCCGAGGGCTCGGAACTGGCGCTGGAACAGGCAGCGCCCGCCGCCACCGCATAACCGGCCTTGTCGAGTTCGATCACCAGCGCTTCACCGTCGACGCCCTGCAGCGCGAAATAGCTGGTGTTCGGCACGCGCGCCGCGCCGGCGCCGAAAATGACCGCACCCATGCCGGCGAGGCCGCGCTCCAGGCGTTCGCGCAGGTCGGACAGGCGCCGGTTCAGATCGGCCATGCGCCCGGCCGCCAGTTCGCAGGCCGCGCCAAAACCGGCGATGGCCGCGACATTCTCGGTGCCGGAGCGCATGCCGCGCTCGTGCCCGCCGCCGGACAGCAGCGGCCGCAATTCGAGGCGCTTGTCGACGATCAGCGCGCCGGCGCCCTTGGGCCCGCAGATCTTGTGCGCCGACAGCGTCATCGCATGCACGTTCAGCGCATTGAAATCGACCGGCATCTTGCCGAGCGCCTGCACCGCGTCCGTGTGCATCAGCGCCTTCGCGCGCCGCGCGCGTTCGCCCGCGGCCGCAACGTCCTGGATCACACCGGTTTCGTTGTTGGCCAGCATCACCGACACGATGCCGGTGGCCGCCGCCAGCGCGGCATCCAGGTCGGCAAGATCGACCGCGCCCTGCCGCGTCACCGCCAGCCGGCGCAAAGTCCAGCCCTGCCGCGCCAGTTCCTGCGCCGGCTTCGCGACGCAGGGATGTTCGATGGCGCTGACCACGATCTGCGCCGGCTTCAGGTAGCCAGCGGCGCCCTTGATGAACAGGTTGTTGGCCTCGGTGCCGCCGCTGGTGAAAACCACCTGGGCCGGCTGCACGCCGACCAGCGCGGCCACCTGCCCGCGCGCGTCGTCCACCGCCTTGCGCGCCACGGTGCCGAACTCGTGGCGGCTCGACGCATTGCCGTACTGATCCTTCAGGTAGGGCAGCATGGCCGCCAGCACGCGCTCGTCGAGCGGCGTGGTGGCGTTATGGTCGAAATAGGCGTGCATGACGGAAACCGGAAGCCTCAGACCGTCGCCGCGCTCTGCCGGCGCGCCACTAGGCGCATGTCATGCACCGGGGCAATGCCCGCTTCCTTGGCGCGCTGGTTTTCCACCAGATGACGAAGCGTCACCGAGCCCAGGTAATCGAAAATGCGCTCGTTGAGATTGGCCCACAGGTCGTGGGTCAGGCATTTCTCCTCGTCCTTGCAGTTTTCCTTGCCGCCGCACTGCGTGGCGTCGATCGGCTCGTCGACGGCGAGGATGATGTCGGCCACGGTCAGTTGTGCCGCGTCGCGCGCCAGGCAATAGCCGCCGCCGGGACCGCGCACCGAGTCGACGATGCCGCGCCGGCGCAGCTTGCCGAACAACTGCTCGAGATAGGACAGCGAAATCTTCTGCCGGCCGCTGATTTCTGCCAGCGTGACCGGCCCGGTGCCATGGCGCATGCCCAGATCCACCATCGCGGTTACCGCAAACCGTCCCTTGGTCGTCAATCTCATAATGGCACCTCAAAAAATAATCAATAAAATCAATTACTTAAATAACAGCCAATACCCTGAGACCGTGCTCAAGTATACCTTACCCGAGCAAATCAATCAACAATGCGGTTGAGGCTTCCCGCGTCCAGCTTCTCGGTTTCGGCCCCCTCGATTTTCAGGCCCAGGCGCTGCAATTCGGCGAGGATCCGATCGATGCGCCGGTCGGTTTCGGCGCTGTGGTCGATCAGCGCATGCATCGCCTTGGCCACCGGGTCGTTGGCATCGCGGGCAATGCCGTACGCGGCGAAGCGGCCGGCCGCCTCCCGGCTTTCCACCAGCCGCGCCGGAATGCCGATCGCGGTGGCATTGTCGGGAACGTCCTTCACCACCACCGCGTTGGAGCCGATCTTGGCGTTTTCGCCGATGGTGATCGGACCGAGGATTTTGGCGCCGGCGCCGATGACCACGCCGTTCTTCAGCGTCGGGTGGCGCTTGCCCTTGTTCCAGGTGGTGCCGCCCAGCGTGACGCCGTGATAGAGGGTGCAGTCGTCGCCGATTTCCGCGGTCTCGCCGATCACCACCCCCATGCCGTGGTCGATGAAAAAACGCCGGCCGATGCGCGCGCCCGGATGGATCTCGATGCCGGTCAGCCAGCGCCCGGCGTGCGCCAGCCAGCGGGCCAGCCATTTGAATCCCTTGCGCCAGACACAATGCGAGAAGCGGTGCAGCAGCAGCGCGTGGAAACCCGGATAACAGGTCAGCACTTCCCAGGTGCCGCGCGCGGCGGGGTCGCGCTCGAATACGACGGAAATTTCTTCTTTGATCCGTTCAAACATCGGGTTGCCTGATCGAAGGAATGGGTACCTGGGGGTTGGCCGGACGACAAGTCCCACCATTTTAATCAACAATAGGACGAAGCGGAATTATCCATGCCGGACAGGCAGTTACCGGCTCACTCCGGCTTGCGGCGTCCCTTGGGCGCGGTGACGCTGCCGAGGATGCCGCGCAGGATGTTGACCTCCTCGACCTGCAGGCGGGTGCGGGCAAACATCCGGCGCAGCCGGTGCATCAGCTTGCGCGGATGCGCGGGATTCAGGAATCCGGTGGCGATGATGGTGCGTTCGAGGTGTTCATAAAACGCCTCGACCTCGTCATGCGCGGCCAGCGCCTGCGCCTTGTCCGGCGGCAGCGCCGCGCCGCAGGCCATGCGCAGCTCGTAGCAGAACACCTGCACCGCGGCCGCGACGTTCAGCGACCAGAAGTCCTCCGCGACCGGGATGCTCGCGAGGAGGTTGCAGGCACCGACCTCGTCGTTGCTGAGGCCGGAAGTCTCGTTGCCGAACACCAGCGCCACCGTGCGCTGCTGCGCAACCGCCACTGCCTCCGTCGCTGCCGCGCGCGCATCCAGCATCGGCACCGCGATATCACGCCGCCGCGCCGAACAGGCCACGGCCAGCGCGACGCCGGACAATGCCTCGCCCAGGGTCGCGCAGACCCGCGCGGCTTCCAGCACGTCGGTGGCCCCCGCCGCCATCCACAAGACCTGCGGATCGGGATAACGCTGCGGATTCACCAGCGCGAGGTCGGTGATGCCCATCGTGCGCATCGCGCGCGCCGCGGCACCGATGTTGCCGGGATGCGCGGTGCCGCACAGCACGATGCGAATATTTTTGAGGGGCTGCAGCGGGTTCACGTAGAATACGGGCCGTTCGCGCGGCGCCCGCCGGAAACACGATGGTGATAGCCGTCCGGCGCGCGCGGCGCAGTCCGGTTTTGCCCTTGGCGTTGCCCTTTATCCCCGCTCTTTTTCATATCGTCGCTGCCCAACATGCATCCCATGCTCAACATCGCGGTGAAAGCCGCGCGCCGCGCCGGCGGCATCATCAACCGCGCCAGCCGCAACCTGGATGTCATCGCCTACAAGGAAAAGGCCGCGAACGATTTCGTCTCGGAGGTGGACCGCGAGGCCGAGCAGGCGATCATCCGCACGCTGCGCGAGGCCTATCCGAACTACGCGATTTTAGCAGAGGAGTCCGGTGCTTCCGGCAGTTCGGAATACCAGTGGATCATCGATCCGCTCGACGGCACCACCAATTTCCTGCACGGATTCCCGCAGTACGCGATTTCGATCGCCCTCGCGCAGAAAGGCGTCATCACGCAGGCGGTGGTCTACGACCCCAACCGCAACGACCTGTTCACGGCCACCAAGGGCCGCGGCGCCTTCCTCAACGAAACCCGGCTGCGCGTCAGCAAGCGCGCCCATCTGAAGCCCAGCCTGATCGGCACTGGCTTCCCCTACCGGCAACTGGAACACGTCGACGCCTACCTCGGTATGATGCGCGACATCATCCGCAACACCGCGGGGATACGCCGCCCCGGTTCGGCATCGCTGGACCTCGCCTGGGTTGCTGCCGGACGGCTCGACGGCTTCTGGGAACTGGGTCTGAGCAAGTGGGACATCGCCGCCGGCGCGCTGCTGATCACAGAGGCCGGCGGCCTGATCGGCGACCTGCAGGGCAACGACCGTTACCTCGAAAGCGGCAACGTCGTCGCCGGCAACCCGAAGGTGTTCGCCCAGCTGCTGCCGCTGATCGCGCCGCACCTGACGCCGGCGCTCGGAAAGACCTGAACGCGCGAATTGCGCATCGGCGTTCCCGCGCCTTGGTTCCCCCCTCAGCCTCCCTTACCTGCCGGCCTCCGCCATCATCCGCTCCAGCTCGGCGCCGCGCGGCGAACCGAGCCCGCGCAGCGCGCGCGCGGCTTCCCGCACGTCCTCCGCCCGCCCGCTGCGCAGCGCAGTCCGGCCATAGCCCCACCATGCAGCCTCCAGCTGCGGCGCCAGCGCCAGCGCCTTCCGGTAGGCCGCCAGCGCTTCGGCATCGCGGCCGAGATCGCCGTAGGCATCGCCAAGCAGGCTAAGCGTCAGCGGCGAATCGGCCGACACGTGCAGCGCGCGCTCCAGCGTCAGCACCGCGCGCCGCGGTTCGCCGCCTGCGCGCTGCGCTTCCGCCAGAAAACGGTAGGCTGCGGGATCGTCGGGCGCGAGCCTGACCATCTCGCCGAAATGTTCCGAGGCGGCACGGTAATCGCCCAGCCGCGCCTGCGCGTACCCCGCGATGAAACGCCATTCGGCGCTGAAGGGATCGCGGGCCATGTTTCCCAACGCAAAATCCGCGAGGCCGCGCCAGTCGCCCTGCTTTTCAAGCTCGACGATGCGTGTGCGGTTGCCGTCCGCCATGCCTTCGAGATGACCCAGCAGCACCGACGCGGTGCCGTCGGGCACCAGCGCGGAGACCAGCATCTGCTGCGGCGTGCAGCCGGCGCAGACGACCGCCAGCGCCGCGCAAACCGCAATGCCGCGCACGGACAAAAGTGCTGCAATAACACGATGGGCGGGAAAGAACATGCGCTGGCTCACGGCACCGGAATGCCGGCATCCTAACGGACGCTCTTGTACGCCAACAAGAAATTTGATGGCGTCGATGCCCGGGAACATTGCGGCGGCACCCCCGGATAAGGAGCGTTCAGGCCCGCCGGCGCCCTACCACGAAACTTCCGCAGGCCATTGCGGCCGCTTCCGGTCCGGGCCGGCGCGCCGCAACCCTCACAGCAGGTAGACCACGCATAGAAAGCCGGTCACCGTCATCGTCACGGTGTAGGGCAGCGCCATCACGAGCATGCGTATGTAGGACAGCCGGATCAGCGGCGCCAGCGCCGAGGTGAGCAGGAACAGGAAGGCCGCCTGGCCGTTGGGAGTGGCGACGCTCGGAATGTTCGTGCCGGTGTTGACCGCAATCGCCAACAGTTCGAACTGGGCGCGGTCGATGACGCCGCTCTTGAAGGCATCCTGCACCTCGTTGATGAAGACGGTGGCGATGAACACGTTCTCGGTGGCCAGCGACAGGATGGCGTTCACGATGAACAGCACCGACGGCTGCGCCTCGCGCGGCATCTCGAGCACGCGGCTGAAAATCGGCCCCAGCAGGTGCTGGTCGTGGATCACGGCCACGACGGCGAAAAACACGACCAGCAGCGCGGTGAAAGGCAGCGCCTCGTGGAACGCATGGCCGATGCGGCGCTCGTCG
>JAHCLD010000139.1 GCA_026125585.1 Burkholderiales bacterium | reverse complement strand
TCATAAAAAATCGTTTAAAATCAAATACTTATAAAATACATTCCCCTCTCTCCCGCCTGCGGAGAGGGTTGGGGTCAAGGGAACACCCGAAACGAAGCAGAGGGACCGCAAAAAACAGGAATCATTCCGCCGCACGTCCGAAAACGCGAACATCACTGCGGATAATCAATCGCCACGATCTCGACTTCCGTCTCGCCCGCGGGGCGCCGCCATTTGACGGTGTCGCCGACGCGCGCGCCGAGCAGCGAACGCGCCAGCGGCGAAGCCCAGCTGATCCTGCCGGCGGCGACATCGGCCTCATCGTCGCCGACGATGCTGAAGGTTTCGACGCGGCCGCCGGCCTCCTCGACCTTCACGGTGGCGCCGAAACGCACTTCGCCGCGCGGATGCCGCACCGGATCGACCGGCTCGGCGCGTTCCAGCTGCGCGACGAAATAACGCTGGTCGCGCTCGACCTCGCGCAGCTTGCGCTTCGCTTCCGAATCCTCTCCGGCCAGCGCCTTCAGCTGTTCGTGCTGCTCCGCGAGTTCGCGCACCCGCGCGCGCAGCAGCTCCAGGCCCTGCGGCGTGACGTAATTGGCGTGCGCGGGCACCGGCCGCTCCGGCAGTTCGCCGGCGGCGAGGTCATCGTCGCTTTCCTTCACGAATGCGCGGCTCATGTCGTCTACCCGCCGTCCATGCGTGGACGGCAATGCGTTGAACAGGGGATTTCCCCGGCGCGCGGCACCGGGAGGCTCCGTCCGTTATACCGGCTGTGCCGGCGACTGGCAACCGCCGCCGGCGCGGCGCCACAGCAGCGTGCGGTTGTTGGCGGGCATGGCGCGGTCATCGACGAACACCAGGCCTTCCGCGGCGGCCAGCGCGTTCACCGCCTCGAAATCGCGGATGCCGCTGCGCGGATCGCGCCCGCGCAGAAAGGCGTCGAACTGCTCGTTCGAAGGCGCGGTGTGGCGGCCGCCGTAGCGGAAGGGTCCGTACACCGCGAGCATGCCGCCGGGCCGCAGCACCCGGCCCGCGCCGCGGAAAAAATTCTCCACCGAAGACCAGCCCATGATGTGCAACGTGTTGGCGCTGAACAGCGCATCGCAGGACCGGACCGGCCAGTCCGCGTCGTCGACGTCGAATTCCAGCGGCGGCAGCAGGTTCGGCAGCGCGGCCTCGTCGCGCCAGGCGGCGATCCCCGGCAGGTTTTCCGCGCGGTCGGTGGGCTGCCATGCGAGATGCGGCAGGGCCGCGGCGAAAAACACCGCATGCTGCCCGGTGCCGGCGCCGATTTCGAGCGCCCGCGTGGCATCGGCGAAAGCACCGCGCAGCACCTCGAGGATCGGCTCACGGTTGCGCTCGCAGGCTTCGGACCAGGGTTTGCGCGCCGCCATCAGCGCCCGCCGTGGCCGAGAAAAGCCAGCAGGTCGTCCTTCTGCGCCATCGTGTCGCCATAACCGAGCTTGAGCAGTTCGCGGCAATAGCCCCGTTCGAACAGCAGGTACGACACCAGGTTGGAACCGTTGCGTTTCATCGCGCCGACGGTCTGCAGCAGCCCGCGGATCACCCGCGGCAGCTCCTGCGCGTGCCGCGCGGCGATCTGGCTCAGCGGCACGCTGGGCGTGATCACGCGGAAATCGACCGTGCGCAGCGGGTAGCCGTTTTTCTCCAGCGTCTCCGGCGGGATGATCGCCAGCGTGCGGTTGATGCGCTGCAGGCGCTCGAGATCGGCCTCCAGCGAATCGAGAAAGATGCTGTCGAGCGCATGGCCGGCGATCTGCGCCAGCGTCGGATAACCGTCCGAGGGCACGCGCACCGCCGCCTGCTTCGCCTGGCGGCCGACGCCGATTACCAGCAGGCGGTCGGCACCGAGGTGCAGCGCCGGACTCACCGGCGCGATCTGGCGCATCGAGCCGTCGCCGAAATACTCGCGGTTGATCCGCACCGGCGGAAAAATGAAGGGCAGCGCGCTGGAAGCCATCAGGTGCGGCAGGCCGATCGGCATCGCCACGCCGACGCGGCGTGCGCGCGCCCAGCCGGCGAGGCTGGCGCCGCCCTGGTAGAAGGTCACCGACTGACCGCTGGTGTAGCCGGAACAGGTCACCGCGAAGGCTTCCAGATGCCCGGCCTCGATGTTGCGCCCGATCGCCGGAAAATCGACATGGCAGTCGAGCAGGTCGGCGAGCGGCGAGTTGTCGAGCAGCGAAATCGCGCCGCGGGTCAGCCGCCCGCCGGAGAGGGTCGACAGCAGCCAGCGCGCGCTGTTGCCCAGCGCGCCGCGCACGTCGGCGCGGTAGACCTGGTCGACGTGAAAGTTTTTCCATACCGCCGTCAGCCGGCGCACGCCGCGGCGGAAGTTGCCGGCGTCGGTGGCCAGCACCGCGGCGTTGATCGCGCCGGCGGAAGTGCCGCAGATGATCGGAAAGGGATTGGGCACCCCCTTCGGCAGCAGGTCTTCCAGCGCGCGCAGCACGCCGACCTGGTAGGCCGCGCGCGCGCCGCCGCCGGTCATGATCAAGCCGGTCGAAGGTCCGTTCCTGGCGGGCGCATTCATCGTCTGCACCTGCGCCGGCGTCCAAGGCATGCGCGTCGCGCCCATCGCTGCGGCACGGCCGGGTTACTGGCCATTGAGCATCCGGCACAGGCTGTAGAGCATGCCCGCGGTCGCGCCCCAGATGTAACGCCCGGCCCAGGGAATCGCCAGGTAATGGCGGTGGCGGCCGCGGAAACGGTACTCGCGCCGCTGGTAATTCGCCGGATCGAGGAAATGCGCGAGCGGCGCTTCGAACACGTCGGCCACTTCGAAGGCGTCGGGCACCACCTCGAAAGGCGGCTCGAGCCAGCCGACCACCGGCGTGATGCGGAAACCCGAGGGAATCTCGTAACCGGGCAGGCGCCCGAGCAGCATCACCCGGTCGGCGGCGATGCCGACCTCCTCCGCCATTTCGCGCAGCGCCGTCGCTTCGCGATCGAGGTCCTCCGGCTCGACCCGCCCGCCGGGAAAACTGACCTGCCCGCCGTGGTCGCGCAGGTGCGCCGTGCGCTGGGTCAGCAGCACCTGCACGCCGCCCGCGCGGTTGACCAGCGGCACCAGCACCGCGGCATCGGTGACCTTCGTGCCCTCCTTCAGCGAGATCATGTGCAGGTCCAGCGGTTCGGGCGGCGGGGGCGGCCGCCGCAGGCCGGCGCGGATGACATCGGGCGTCAACGAAAGGCGGCCAGACGCGACAACTGCCGGAGACGGATCGTTCATGGGGAAATTCTACCCGCAAGCCACCGGCCGGCACTCCGATGACCGCATGAAAACGGAAAAGTCTCCGCCGGCACGGCGGGAAGCGGCGCGCGGCCGACCCACAACGTCCGGCCCGGAATGCCCGGCCGGAGGTCAGCCATCGGCTCCTGCGCAGGAAGACGACCGGCGATTTCGCCATGAATTGTCATGCAGATAGCAGATTCCGGCGTCCTGCGGCTGCGATACTGTTTTCGGGCCTCTTTTTGTTCGCCCGGGAACGCCGCAAACGACCCGTCCGGAAACATGACAACGACGACCTGTCCTGGTGCTTTCAATGACCCGATACGACATTTCTGACAAGCAGCTGCTTGCGCTGACCGGGACGGCAATGGCGGCGATTGTCGTGTGGTTTTCCGTGCGTCCGTTGATGCCCGAAGCCTGGCGCGTGCCGGGAAGCCCGGAACTTTACCTGGCCGGCGTCGCCGGCGTGACGCTGCTGCTGGTCCCGGTCGCGTTCGTGCTCGCCAAGCGCGGCGGAAGCGGCGCGAATCCGGTGGGCTGGTTCAACGCGCACGTGGCTTGTTCGCTGGCGGGCATGGTGCTCATCGCCATCCATTCGGGCGGCTTTCTGCGCCGTCCGCCGGCGCTGTTGCTGCTGGCGCTGCTCGCCCTGGCCATTCTGGGAATCTGGGCGCGCGTGCGCGGCTCGCGGCACATGGCGGCAACGTTTTCAACCAAGGCGCCCGCGTTCCGCGTGCCGGATCACATCACGCGGGAGCGGCTGCGGCAAATCATCGCCGAGAAGCGGCGCCTGCTCGACAGACTCGATCCGCAGGCGACCGAAGGCACGTTCTCGGTGAATCTGCCGCATGTCGTCCGCGCCCCGCGGCTAGCCCTGGCCTACCGCCGGCTCGCCCGCGAGGAAACGATGCTGCTGGGCACGCGGCAGGCCGTGCCTGCACGGCAGGCCTGGTGGCGGCCGCTGCACATGGCGCTCGCGTGGCTGTTCGTGGCCGGCATCGCCATGCATGTGGTCACCGTGACTTTCTTCGCCGGATATGTCGCGGATGGCGGTCCGGTCACCTGGTGGCACATCACGGCCTGGGGAGGCTGACCATGGACACTGTCGACCACGGACCCGCCGGGCGTCTCGCCCTGCTGATCGATCTGGAGCGCTGCACCGGCTGCAAGAGCTGCGAGGCCGCGTGCAAGCAGGAACACCGCCTCGGCCCCGGCGAATACCGCAACAAGGTGGTGTGGGCCAGCGCCCTGGAAGAAGAGGCGGGACTCGCCTTTCTGACATTGACCTGCCAGCACTGCGAGCGCCCCGCCTGCCTGCGCGCCTGTCCGGTCAATCCGAAGGCGATCACGAAGGATCCGGCGACCGGCATCGTGCGCGTCGACGAATCGCGCTGCACCGGCTGCGGCGAATGCGTGATGGCCTGCCCCTACAGCGCCATGGGCTACGATCCGAAGGGCCATCACGCGGTCAAATGCGATTTGTGCGTGGAACGCCGCGCGGAAGGCGCGGCGACCACGGCATGCGCCAGCGTGTGCCCCACCCAGGCGATCCGCTTCGGCAGGCGCGCCGAGCTGCTCGCCGGGGCGGCGTCCGAAGGCCGGGCGCCGCGCGACCACGACCATTACCTGCTCGGGCCGGCGACGATTTATCTGGAACGCCTGCCGTCGCGGGACAGCCCCGCCGCGACCGCGGCGCAGATTCCGGCGCGCATTCCGCCCCGGAACGCGCGCCGGCCCGCGTTCATGGACAACCGGAATTCCCAGGCCGTGGTGATGAAGTCCGTTCCCGCATTCCCCTACGGCAAACCGCGCGACGAGGTCTCCGCGGACCGGGTGGTGCCGGGCGGCTGCAACATCTGTTTCAACTGCTGCAGCGTGAAGTTTCACTTCAAGGGGGACGAGCTCGTCCGCATCACCGGAAACGACGACGATCCGCTGCTCAAGGGCCGCGTCTGCCCGAAATCGCAGCTCACGCTCCAGCTCTACCACAGCGAGCACCGCCTGCGTCACCCCCTCAAGCGCGTGGGCGCGCGCGGCGAAAACCGCTTCGAGCGCATCTCCTGGGGCCAGGCGCTCGACGAAATCGCGGAAAAGCTGAAACAGGTGCGCGACGTCCACGGGCCGGAGGCGCTCGCCATGTTCATCGGCACGCGCACCGGCACGCTCGAGGGCCGCGGCTATACCCGGCTTTTCGCGCAGATGTGGGGCACGCCCAACAAGGACGGCACCGACCCCTTCTGCGGCGCTGCCAAAAGCGTCGCGTTCGAACTAACCCAGGGACGGGTCGGCAGCGGCAACAGCTACACCCCCGGCGACATCGGCTCGGCCGCCCTTTACGTCTACATCGGCGACAACCAGGCGGAAACGCGGCCGGTCTATTTCGGCATGGTCAACGACTGGCGCATCCGCAACAACGCCAAAATGATCGTGGTGGATCCGCGGCTGACGGCCACCGCGTCGAAGGCGGACCGCTGGCTTGCCATCCGGTCCGGCACGGACATGGCGCTCGGACTCGCCATGTGCCAGCACATCCTCGCCAACGGCCTTCACGACAGGCGTTTCTGCAGCGACTGGATTCTCGGGTTCGAAAAATGGCGCGACTTCATACTGGAGCGCGGATACACCCCGGAATGGGCCGAGCCGATCACGGGCATCCCCGCCGCCGAAACGCGCAGGCTCGCCGGGGAAATCGCCGCCGCCGACGGCTGCGTGATTTTCGCCAGCCGCGGCGTCAACCAGCACACCAACGGCACGCAGACCAACCGCGTGCTGATGTTCCTTGCGGCCATCACCGGCAACTGGGGCCGCCGCGGCGGCGCCTACTTCAACATGACCCACGGCAGCCCCATCCGGGCGAACGCGCCGCCGCACCGCCGCGCCAAAATCAACCGCCAGAAAGTGCGGCGCAGCCCCGCCGGATGGACCGACGCGATGCTGCACGGCAAGCCGTACCCGCTGCGCGCGCTGATCGCCTGCAACAATCCCCTCGCGCAGTGGCCCGGACAGGACAAGGCCCGCGCGGCATTCGAGTCCCTCGACCTGCTGGTCCATATCGAGCTTTTTCCCAACGAGACCTCGGCCTACGCGGACTACGTCCTGCCCGTCGCCACCGGAATCGAGAAGGGCGAGATCGGGCGTTCCAACGACGACCGCCGCATCGTGTGGATCGACAAGATGATCGAGCCGCCGGGCGAGGCGAAGTCCGACGGCTGGATCTGGATCGAGCTCGGGAAACGCCTGGGATTCGAGGACGTGCTGCAGGAACGGTACAAGGACTCGCGCGTGTTCTGGGACGAGGCCTGCATCGGCAGCCCGCTCATCCGCGGCTGCACGCAGGAACGGCTGCATTCGGTGCCGTGGCGCTGGGTGCGGCACCCGGTCGCGACCGAGGATGCGCCCGAAATCGAAACCCTGTACCTGGAAGGCACGACGGCGCCGGGCGCGCCGCCGGGGCACCGTTTCCCGACCGCCAGCGGCAAGCTGGAAT
>JAHCLD010000138.1 GCA_026125585.1 Burkholderiales bacterium | reverse complement strand
GGCGCCGTCGACCGCGAGCTTCGCCACGTCCAGCGCGAACACGGTGAAGACATAGTGGTGCGGGATCTCGTCGTTCCACGGCGGGCAGGGGCCGTCGTAGCCGTGGTAGTCGCCGTTCATGTCCTTGTCGCCGGCGAACCAGGCGGTGTAGTCGTTGATGCCCTGGCGGCTGCCGCACGGACCGGCGGGGCCGGCCTTGCCGCGGGGAGTGACGGCGTCGGAGAACTCGCCGGCGGCGAGCGCGCCGGACGCCGGGTCGAGGTCGACCAGCACCCAGTGGAAGAAGTCGACACGCGGCAGCGAGGCCGGAATTTCGCGGCCTTCCTGGTTGACGTCGTCGGGCTTCGAGGGCACGTCGGGGTCGTGGCAGATCAGGACGAGGGATTTCGTGCCGGCGGGCAGATCGCTCCAGGCAAGCTGCGGGTTCCTGTTGGCGCCCAGCGTGCAGTGCGTTTTGGCATCGGGGGCGCAGAAGGCGAATTCGGCGGGAATCGGCTGGCCGTCGCGGAAGCTGGTGCTGGTCAGTTTCATGTGCAGATCGTCCTTTTTGCGGCAGGTTATCCGGCGCTCCGATTATAACAACGCCACCGCGGAGAGCCGTCGCGGCAAACCGGTCCGTTCAGCGCGCAGCCAGCGCGGCCAGCCGCGCGTTGCGCGCCCCGGGCGGCAGCGCCGCCAGTTCGCGCACGGCCGCGTAGAAACGCGGCAGGTCGTTGTCCTGCTGTTCGAGCAGCGCCTGGAAGGCCGGCACCTGCTGCGTGTAGACCGCTACCGCGGCGAGGTGCGCGTTGCCCGGCGGCTGCGCGAACCAGCGGTCATAGCCGGCGAATCCGCCCCATTCCAGGCGCTGCGCCTCGTAGGCCCGCCGCAGTCCGTCGAAAATTTCCGCCTTGCGCCGCCGCTTCGCTTCGACGCCGCCCTCCCCCGCGTACAGCTTCGCCAGCGCGCCGCGCGCGTCGACCACCAGCCGGCGGAAATCGGCGCGGAAACGCTGCAGTTGCGCGAAGCGCCCGCGGTCGGCCGCGCTGCCGTGATCGGCCAGCCAGCGCGCGACACCGGCCTGCTCGACCACGGTGGCGAAGGATTCGTTGAACACGGTGTCGTCCTTCACGTAAATCACCTGGTGCGCGAGTTCGTGGAACAGCAGGCGCGCCAGCTCCGGTTCGGGATAACGGATGAAGGTGTTCAGCAGCGGATCGGCGAACCAGCCGATGGTGGAATAGGCCGGCACGCCGCCGACGTAGACGTCATGCCCTTCTGCAGCCAGCCGCTGCGCGTGGCGGCGCGCCTCTTCCTCGGAAAAATACCCCCTGTAATTCACGCAGCCGGCGAAGGGAAAACACCACTGCTTCGGCTCGACCGAGAATTCGTCCGCGGCGAACACGTTCCAGACCACGAAGGGCCGGGCCAGGTCGGCGTAGGAACGGTAGCTGCGGTTGTCGGGCAGGCCGAGTTCGCGGCTGGCATAGTCGCGGATGCGCAGCGCGCGTTCGACCTGGATTTTCAGTTGCGGATCGAGCGCGGGATCGCCGAGGAGACGTTCGACCGGCACCTCGCGCTGCCAGATGCCGAGCTGCCCCTGCACCGACTGCAGATAATAGCCGAGGTTGCCGCAGCCGGACAGCAGCAGCGCGGCCAGGCCGGCGACGAGCGCGCCCCTCATGCGGCGAAACGCCCGTGGCGCAGGAAGGCGGCGCACTGCCGCGCCACCGCGCGCGACAGCAGCATGCCGGTGTGGCCGACGTCGAGTTCGATGCGTTCGGTCACGCCGGGCACGGCGGTTTCCCGCAGCGTCACCGCGCCGTCGTTGGGCCGCGGCAGGTCCGGCGCGACCAGCCGGCCGAGGCCGCAGCCGCGGGTGCCGGCGATGATGCCGATTTCGGTGTCGCCGCGCGGCAGTGGTCGCGGGCCGTCGAGCCACTCCGCGATGCTGCGGCCGAGCAGCGCGGTTCCGCCGGGGAACCGCGCCAGTCGGCGCGCCGCAAAACTGTCGCCGTACGGCGTGCCGAGCAGCAGCAGCCGGCCGCAGCGCAGTTCACGGTGACGTTCCAGCATGCGCAGCGCCACCAGCCCGCCCATGCTGTGCGCGACGATGTGCACGCGCGGCGCGGCCAGCGTCATGCAGTGGCGCGCGAACCGTTCGGCGTTTTCGCTGAGCGACCGGCGCAGCGTCGGATAGGACCAGGTGTACGCGGCAAATCCCTCGCCGCCGAGGCGCCGCGCCAGCAGGCCCATCACCGGTCCCTGCATCCACAGGCCGTGGACGACGACGACCGGTTCCGCGGCGTTCATCCCGCCATCCGTCGGGATATTTTATAAATACTTGATTTTATTGATATTTTTTGCACTTCTCAGACGCTGCCATCGCTGAAGATGGTCACGCCGTCGGCCCCGAGGTGTTCGGCGTCGCCCCAGCGTTCCACCTGCCATGCGCCGCCGTCGCAGACGAACCAGTTGAGGCTGGCATTGACCAGCGGCACCGGGCGCGGCTCCCCCAGCGCGAGGCCGGTCGCGGCGCGGTACGCCGAATCGAGCACCATGCCGTGCGTGACCACCGCGATGGTTTCGCCGCGGTGGCGCGCGGCGAGATCCTCGAGCGCGTCGCGGCAGCGCGCGAAAAATCCCGCGGGGCTCTCGCCGCCGGGCACCGCGTACTGCGGATCGCGCGACCTGAAGCGCGCATAGACCTGCGGGTCGAGCCGCTCCATCTCGGGGTGCGTCATGCCTTCGAACATGCCGAAACCGCGTTCGCGCAGGCGTTCGTCGTCGACGATGGCGTGGCCGCTGAGGTCGGCGATGCGCTGCGCGGTGAGCCGCGCGCGCGGCAGGTCGCTCGAATACAGCGCGGTGAAGTCCATCGCGGTCATGCGTTCGCCGAGACGGCGGGCCTGCCAGATGCCGCGTTCGGTCAGCGGGCTGTCGAGCTGGCCCTGCATGCGGTGTTCGGTGTTCCACAGCGTTTCGCCGTGGCGGATCAGGATCAGTCGGGACATAAAAGGCAACGATGAATGATGAGTGATGAATGATGAGCGAAAAACCCGTGCCTGTCATTTTCCCGTGTTTTGATTCATCATTCATCACTCATCGTTCCGCGCCAGATTTTCCGATGCCGGTCACCGAACTTCTGCAGCCTCACATCCTGATCCTCGCGCCGCTGGTCGTGTTCGCGGCCTATGTGGTGTTCGGCATCTCCGGCTTCGGCTCGACGCTGGTCGCGGTGCCGCTGCTCGCGCACCTCTTTCCGCTGAAATTCGTGGTGCCGTTCTTCGTGATCCTCGACTGCGTCGGCGCCATCAACATGGGCCTGCGCCTGCGCGCGGACGTGATGCGCCCCGAGCTCGCGCTGCTGCTGCCGTTCATGCTGCTCGGCAGCTTCGCCGGGGTGTACCTGCTGCTGCGGGTCAGCCCCGAGCTGCTGATCGGCGGGCTGGGGCTGTTCGTGATCTTTTTCGGCGTCTCCTATGTCGCCAAGCGCGGCAGGGGCTTCCCGCTGCCGCGCTGGGCGGCGGCGCCAATCGGCACTTTCGGCGGCGCGACCTCGACGGTGTTCGGCATCGGCGGCCCGATCTACGTGTTCTACCTCGCCGGGCGCAACGCGGGCCCGGAGCAGATCCGCGCGACGATGCCGACGATCTTCATGTTCACGACGGTCGCGCGCATCGTGCTGTTCACCATCGCCGGCCTCTACTCCCCGGCCGCGCTGGTCGCCGCGCTGGCGCTGATGCCGGTGATGGCGCTCGGCGTGTGGACCGGCCACCGCCTGCACCTCAATCTGTCGCGCGACACGGTGATCCGGGTGATCGGCGCGCTGCTGGTGATCAGCGGCATTTCGCTGCTGTTGCGGGCGGCGGGCTGAACCCCATGCAAAACGGGGCCCGCGGGCCCCGTTTTGCAGAGCGGATCGCGCGGCTCAGACGCCGTGCTTCCTGAACCACTCCGTCGCGCGTTTCCAGCCGTCCGCCGCCTGTTCCTTGCGGTAGCTCGGCCGGTAGTCGGCATGGAAGGCATGCGGGGTGTCGGGATAGAGGTGGATCGTCGACGGCTTGCCCTTCTCCTTCAGCGCGGCGTTCATCTTCTCGACGGTATCGTTCGGAATTCCGGCGTCGGCACCGCCGTAAAGTCCGAGCACCGGCGCGTTGATCTGATCGACGAGGTCAATCGGGTGTTTCGGCGTCATGTCCGAAGCCTGGCCGACCAGGCGGCCGTACCAGGCCACGCCGGCCTTCACGTTTTTGTTGTGCGCGGTGTAGAGCCAGGTGATGCGGCCGCCCCAGCAGAAGCCGGTGATGCCGAGGCGCTTGCCGTCGGCGCCGTTCTTGCCCGCCCAGGCCACGGCCGCGTCGAGGTCCGACATCACCTGCGCATCGGGCACGAAGTTGACGACCTTGGCGAAGATTTCCTTGTTGTCCTTCAGTTGCGACACGTCGCCCTGGCGGAAGAACATCTCCGGCGCGATGGCGAGATAGCCCGCCTTGGCGAAACGGCGGCAGACGTCCTTGATGTGTTCGTGCACACCGAAGATTTCCTGCACGACGAGGATGGTCGCCAGGTTTTTGCCGTTCGCGGGCATCGCGCGGTAGGCGGGAATGTCGCCGCCGGCGGTCGGGATCTTCACTTCGCCCGCGGTCAGCCCGGCGGTGTCGGTGGTGATCATCGTCTGTGCGGCCACCGGCTGCACCGCCAGCGCGAATCCCGCGGCCAGCGAGCCGGCGACGAATTCGCGGCGGGATACGGTGGTGCGGTTGGATACCAGGGCAAGCAGGTCTTCACGCAGCATGTCGTTCATGACGGCCTCCGGAAACGGAATTCGGAAAGAAGGTTGAAAAAGGATTGAAAAAGGGCAGAAAGAAAAGCAGCCCGGAAATGCAGGCGATGAGGCTAGGGCCTATTATGAACTTGAAAAAGTATCAAAAATCAATGTCTCGCTGCACCCTCACTCTCGCCCCTCTCCCGGAGGGAGAGGGGTTTCAAAGCCCTTCTCCCTCCGGGAGAAGGGTTGGGATGAGGGAAAAAGGCTAAGCCCATAACACGCTCTAGAACCGCAGTTCGAGGCAACTGCTGTTGATCGGCCTGTTGTCGTAGTACGGCGCGCAGCGCGCGAAGCCGAGTTCGCGGTAGAGCCGCACCGCCGCCGCCATCTGCGGCAGCGTGTCGAGCACCATGCTGCGGTACCCCGCGCCGCGCGCGAACGCGACCGCGCGTTCCGCGAGCCGGCGGCCGAGGCCCGTGCCGCGATGCTGTTCCCGCACGTAGAGCCGCTTCATCTCGCAGCGCCCGCCGTCCAGCGGACGCACGCCGACGCAGCCCGCGGCATCGCCGCCGGAACCCGCCAGCAGCAGGATGCCCGCCGGCGGCGCATAGGCGCCCGGCAGCCCGTCGAGTTCGGTTTCGAAATCCTGGAAACAGAGGCTGAAGTTCAGCGACCCGGCGTATTCGAGGAACAGGTCGCGCACCGCGGCGAGTTCCGCGCCGGATGTCGTCACCGCGATGATGTCAGCCTGTCCCTGCACCGCATGCTCCGGAGTTCCTGAATCCTGCAGCCCCCGTCACCGCGCCGCGGCCGGGCAAATCGACAAATCGATGAACGCCCCCAGCGGCATCGCGCGCAACCGCGGCGCGTCGGCGAACAGCGCCTGCAGCGCGGCGACATGCGCATCGCCCAGCCGCGGCGCGGCCAGCGCCGCGAATTTCTGCGCGAGCAGCGCGCCGCCGGCATCCCCCTGCCGCGGGTCCCCCGCGGGAAACAGGCGCTCCACCCGCGGCGTGGCGCCGCCATCGGCGAACCGCACCTCGACCGCGTTGGCGCAACTGCGCAGCCGCGGATCGTGGTGGCCGCGGCTGTATTCCGCCACTTCGACGACCCGCACCTTCGCGCGCAGCGGCTCGAGCGCCGGATGCCGCGCCGCCTCGTCGGAGTAATGCCAGTTGGCGATGCGGCCGTAGACCAGCGCCGCGCTGACCATGTACTGCAGGCAATGGTCGCGCGACTCCGGATTGGGCAGCACCCCTGTCTTGTCGATGCGGCGGATGGCCTCGTCATGGGTGTACACCCGCACCTCGGCAACCTCGCCCAGCCGCGGCGCAACCGCCTCATGCAGTCCGATCGCCGCCTCGATCGCGGTCGTGCCGTTGCGCTGTCCGGGCACCAGCTTGAGGATCGTGCTGTCAGCGACGATGCCCTCGCCGAGCGCGCGCGCGATGCGCGGCATGCCGCCCCGCAGGCCCTGCACGGCGAATCCCCAAGGATCGGCGCTGAGGGCCGTCGGACAGCCCGGCTCCCCGTCGCACGCCAGCTGCGCGAACCAGAGCCCGCGCGCCGCCGCGTCGGCCGCGGCCCAGGCCTTGCGCGGCCCGGTGTTCGGCGCATGCCGGTAGGCGGGCATGCTCTGGCCGTCGATCCACGCGTGCGACAACGCCGACAGCACGGCCCTGCGCCCGCCGCCGAGGATCACCGCGGCGACGACGGCGGAAGCGATCTTCGCGCACAACACGTTGTCGAGGCCGTGCTCCGCGCTGTCGAAGCGGTTGGCCTCGACCAGCGCGCCGTGGATTTCGTAGGCCTGCAGCAGCCAGCGCAGCAGGTCGCCCACGGTCGCCGGCGTGCCGCGGCGCTCGCGCAGCAGTCCGGCCGCAATGAGGGCGCCGAGGTTGTCGGAAGGATGGCTGCCCCAGAATGTCGTGTCGCTGAAGTCGAGCCAGCGCACCAGTTGCGTGGTCGCGAACGCGGCACGCACGGGATCGAGGCGCAGTC
>JAHCLD010000137.1 GCA_026125585.1 Burkholderiales bacterium | reverse complement strand
GCCCGGCAATCCGCCGCTGCCCGGCGGCGGCAGCCACCGCAACGCGATTCCGCTGTACGATTTCCAGAACCAGAAGATCACCAACCACCTGATCCGCCGCTCGCCGCTGCGCACCTCGGCGCTGCGCGCGCTGGGCGCCTTCGCCAACGCCTTCGCCATCGAGTGCTTCATGGACGAGCTGGCGGAAGCGGCGGGCGCCGATCCGGTCGAGTTCCGCCTGCGTCATCTGAAGGACGCGCGGGCGAAGGCGGTCATCGAGAAGGTCGCGCAGATGGCGAACTGGCAACCCGGTGAAAAAGGTGACGGCGAGCACGGCCGCGGCATCGGCTTCGCGCGCTACAAGAATCTCGCCGCCTGGATCGCGGTGATTGCCGAGGTGAAGGTCGGGGAGGACGTGCGCCTGACGAAGCTGTGGGGCGCGGTCGACGTCGGCCAGGCCATCAATCCGGACGGCGTGCTGAACCAGATCGAGGGCGGCATGATCCAGAGCGCCAGCATGGCGCTGAAGGAGCGCGTCGATTTCGACAGGAGCACCGTCACCACGCGGACCTGGGACGAATACCCGATCCTGCGCTTCACCGAGGTGCCGGAAGTCGAGGTCGCGCTGATCAA
This sequence comes from Burkholderiales bacterium, assembly GCA_026125585.1. Taxonomy (GTDB): domain Bacteria; phylum Pseudomonadota; class Gammaproteobacteria; order Burkholderiales; family SG8-41. The sequence continues at coordinate 6,254 of JAHCLD010000137.1, read as the reverse complement.
CCGCCCCGAGGCGCCGCCGGTGGGCGCCGGCGAGGGCACGCAGGGCCCCGTCGCCGCGGCGATCGGGAACGCGATCCACAACGCGCTGGGCGCCAGGCTGCGCGACCTGCCGTTCACGCGCGAGCGCATCGTCGCGGCGCTGAGCGCCTGAAACCCGTTCGCGGCGAAGTGGTTTAGCATACGGCCTTCCCGCGCCCCGCTTTCGCAAGCCGTTGCCGCAACGCCGTTGAAACCCCGCAGCCCCGAAGAACTCGAGCACCGCCTGCGCAACCTGCCGCAGCCGGAGTATCCGGACGAACTGCCGGTGGTGGCGAAGCGCGCGGAAATCGCGCAGGCGATCCGCGGGCACCAGGCCGTCGTCGTCTGCGGTGAGACCGGCTCGGGCAAGACGACGCAACTGCCGAAAATCTGCCTCGAACTCGGCCGCGGCGTGCAGGGCCTGATCGGCCACACCCAGCCGCGGCGCATCGCCGCGCGCACGGTGGCCGCGCGCATCGCGCAGGAGCTGAAAAGCCCGCTCGGCCACGCCGTCGGCTACAAGGTGCGCTTCTCCGACAGGCTGTCTCAGAACAGCTATGTCAAGCTGATGACCGACGGCATCCTGCTGGCCGAGACCCAGGGCGACCGCGACCTGCGCGCCTACGACACGCTGATCATCGACGAGGCGCACGAGCGCAGCCTGAACATCGATTTCCTGCTGGGCTACCTGAAGCGCCTGATGCGGCGGCGGCCGGACCTGAAGATCGTCGTGACCTCGGCCACCATCGATGCCGAACGTTTTGCGCAGCACTTCGCGATCGACGGCAGGCCGGCGCCGGTGATCGAGGTCTCGGGCCGGACGTACCCGGTCGAGATCCGCTACCGGCCGCCGGAGGACGAGGAGCGCGGCCTCGACGAAGCCATTGTCGACGCCGTGGCCGAACTCGCGCGCGAACGCGCCGACGGCGACATCCTGGTGTTCCTGCCGGGCGAGCGCGAGATCCGCGATGCCGCCGAGGCGCTGCGCAAGCATCATCCGAAGGGCGCCGAGATCCTGCCGCTCTACGCGCGGCTGTCCTTCGAGGAGCAGGAGCGGATTTTCAGGCCGCACGGTGCAAGGCGCATCGTGCTGTCGACCAACGTCGCCGAAACCTCGCTGACCGTGCCCGGCATCCGCTACGTCGTCGACACCGGACTGGCGCGGGTCAACCGCTACAGCTACCGCAACAAGGTCGAGCAGCTGCAGGTCGAGAAGATTTCCCGCGCCTCGGCCAACCAGCGCGCCGGCCGCTGCGGCCGCGTCGCCGCCGGCGTCGCGATCCGGCTCTATGCCGAGGACGACTACAACGCGCGGCCGCAGTACACCGACCCCGAAATCCTGCGCTCCTCGCTGGCGCATGTGATCCTGCGCATGAAGGCGCTGAACATCGGCGATGTCGAGGATTTTCCCTTCCTCGAGGCGCCGACGCCGCGGATGATCGCCGACGGTTATCAATTGCTGGCCGAACTCGGCGCGGTCGATGCGCAGAAACAGCTGACGCCGGTGGGCTGGCAGCTTGCCAAATTCCCGATCGACCCGCGCATCGCGCGCATGATCATCGCCGCGAAACAGCAGAACTGCCTGCGCGAGGTGCTGATCATCGCCGCCGCGCTGTCGGTGCAGGATCCGCGCGAGCGGCCCTTCGAGAAATCCGAGGCCGCGGACCGCGCGCATGCCAAGTTTGCCGACGACAAGTCGGACTTCATGGCCTACCTCAAGCTCTGGGATTATTTCGACGAGTCGATCAAACACAAGCAGTCCAACCGCAAGCTGGCGCAGCAGCTGGCGGAGGAATTCCTGTCGCAGCGGCGGCTGCGCGAATGGCGCGACATCCACGGCCAGCTCGCGGCGCTGGTCGGCGAACTGGGCATGCACCCCAACGAGACGCCGGCCACGCACGAGCAGATCCACCGTGCGCTGCTCGCCGGCCTGCTCGGCAACATCGGTTTCAGGAACGAGGAGGGCGAATACCTCGGTGCGCGCGGCATCAAGTTCAGCATCTTTCCGGGCTCGGGGCTGCGCAAGGCCAAAAACGTGAGTTCGGCGAAATGGGTCATGGCCGGCGAACTGGTCGACACCGCGCGGCTCTACGCGCGCACGGTCGCACGCATCGAGCCCGAGTGGATCGAGCCGCTGGCGAAGGACCTCGTCGAGCATCATTACTTCGATCCGCACTGGGAGCGCGAACGCGCGATGGTCGTGGCCTTCGAGCGTGTCACGCTGTACGGCTTGACCATCGTGCCGAAGCGTCGCGTGCATTACGGCGCGATCAACCCGAAGGAAGCACGCGGGATTTTCATCCGCCAGGCGCTGGTCGCCGGAGACTACGCCACGACTGCAAAATTTATACAATATAATCAACAACTTATAAAAGAGGTGCAGGCGCTGGAGCACAAGGCGCGCAAACGCGACGTGCTGGTCAGCGACGAGGCGATTTTCGCCTTCTACGACGAGCGCATTCCGCAGGATGTCGTCAACGGCGCCGGCTTCGAGAAGTGGCGCCGGGATGCCGAACGGAACGATGCGGGATGGCTGCGGCTCACGCGCGAGTACCTGATGCGCCACGCCGCCGAGGACATCACCGAAACACAGTTTCCGGACACGTTGCAGGCGGGCGGGATCGAGCTCAGGCTGAAATACCGCTTCGATCCCGGTCATCCGCTCGACGGCATCACGGCGACGGTGCCGCTGGCGCTGCTGAACAAGCTCGATCCGGCGGATTTCGACTGGCTGGTGCCGGGCATGATCCGCGACAAGGTCGCCTTCGCCTTCAAGGCGCTGCCCAAGAACTGGCGCCGCCATCTGACGCCGCCGGCGGAGCACGTCACGCGTTTTCTCGGGGCCGAAGGCGCGGCGCAGGGTGCCTTCGCCGACGCGGTGGCGCGTTACGCGACGCGCGCGGCCGGCGCGCCGCTGGCGAAGGAGGCCGCCTCGGGCATCGCTTATCCGGCGCACCTGCGCTGCAACTTCCGCGTCGTCGACGAGTCGGGCCGCGAACTGGCCTCGGGCCGCGACCTGGTGCAGCTCAAGGCCCAACTCGGCGAGGCCGCGCAGCTGACGTTCAGTGAAGGTTCGAAGGGCGGCGCGCCGGGGCTCGAGCGCGAGGGCATCCGGGTCTGGGATTTCGGCGACCTGCCGCCGACGATCACCTTCAGCCGCGCCGGACGCAGGGTCACGGGCTACCCGGCGCTGGCTGATGCCGGCGACAGCGTGGCGATCCGCCTGTTCGACGTGCAGCAGGCGGCGCAGGCCGCGATGCGCGAAGGCGTCGTGCGGCTGATGCGGCTGACGCTGAAGGAACAGATGCGCCAGCTCGACAAGAGCCTCAAGGGTTTCGACCAGGCGGCGCTGCAGCTGCGCGGCATCGCGAATCCCGACGACCTGCGCGCCGACCTGATCGCGGCGATCTGCGACCGTGCCTTCATCGGCGACGACGAGCTGCCGCGCGGACTGAAGGCGTTCGAGGAGCAGGTCAGACGCGCGCGCACGCGCCTGCCCGCGGTCAGCGAAGCGGCGGTCCGGCTGTTCACGGCGATCGCCGCCGGGCAGCACCAGCTGGCGCTCGCGCTGGACGCGGCGAAGGGCAATGTCGCGCGCGCGGCGAACGACATCCGCGCGCAGAACCGGCGGCTGATCCACAAGGGCTTTTTCAGCACGACGCCCTGGCCGCAGCTCGCGCATCTGCCGCGCTACCTGAAGGCCGCGCAGCTGCGGCTGCAGAAATATCCGGCCAACGCGGAACGCGACGGCAAGCACGCCGCCAGCATCGCCGAACTGTGGGGGCGCTACGAGACGCGCCTCGACCAGCAGCAGAAGGCCGGCACGGTGGATCCGCGACTGCCCGAATTCCGCTGGCAGATCGAGGAGTTGCGCGTGTCGCTGTACGCGCAGGAACTGAAGACGCCGTACCCGGTGTCGTACAAACGGCTCGACAAATTGTGGGCTGCGATGGGCTGATGACCCGGAAGCCCGTCATTCCGGCGCACGCCGGAATCCAGACAATCGCCGTCACCATGACAGATCCAGGCCGGACCCCGACGTGCGCCGGAATGACGCAGAGGGGTATCGATTACACTCGAAGCAACGGACACAACGATTTGCGCCGAAAAATTTCACGATTATGAATACATCCGTCATTGAGAATGCATCCCTCAGCGATCTGCCCCTCCTGTTCACGCCGATCCGGCTGCGCGGCCTCACCGTTCGCAACCGCATCGTCAGCTCGCCGATGTGCCAGTACGCCTCGGAAGACGGCGCTCCCGGCGAATGGCAGCTCGTCAATTTCGGGCGCTTCGCGATGGGCGGCTGCGGCATCGTGTTCACCGAGGAGACCGCGGTCGACGCACGCGGCCGCAAGACGCATGAGTGCGCCGGCATCTATCACGACCGCCACGTGCCGGCCTACCGCCGCATCACCGATTTCATCAAATCGCTCGGCGCCGTGCCGGCGATCCAGCTCGGCCACTGCGGCCGGCGCGCTTCGCAGCGCGGCCCGCTGGAGGACCGCGCGCACCTGACCGAGGCCGATGCCGCGAGCAACCGCAAACCCTGGCAGGGGCTGTCGTCGAGCGCGCTGCCGGCGTCGCCGGGCGGCCCGCTGCCGAAGGCGATGGACCTCGACGACATCCGCGAGTGCCTTGCGGCCTGGCGTGCCGCCGCGCAGCGCGCGCTGGATGCCGGCTACGACCTTTGCGAGATCCACGGCGCCCACGGCTACCTGATCCACCAGTTCCTGTCGCCGCTGTCGAACCTGCGCACTGACGCCTATGGCGGCGATCTCGAAGGCCGCATGCGTTTCGCGCTGGAAGTGGCCGAGACCGTGCGCGCGGTGTGGCCGGCCGACCGGCCGCTGTGGTTTCGCACTTCGGCGGTCGAAGGGCCGGGCGGGGTCTGGGGCATCGAGGAGACGCTGGCGCTGGCCAATGCGTTAAAAGCCCGAGGCGTCGATGCCATTGATTGCTCGTCCGGCGGTGTCGGCGGCGACGGTCCATTGCCGCCGGTGCCGCGCGTGCCGGGCTTCCAGGCCGGTTATGCCAGCGAAGTGCGCCGCGCGGCCGGACTGCCGACGGTGGCCGTCGGCATGATCCGCGAGCCGCGGCATGCCGAAGCCCTGCTGCGCGAAGGGCATGCCGATTTCATCGCGCTGGCGCGCGGCCTGATGGACGATCCCAACTGGCCGCTGCACGCGGCGCGCGATCTGGGCATCGCCGATCCGCTGGCGCTGCTGCATCCGCGCGAAACGCAGCGCCTGCGCCAGCTTGAACAGCATGCCCGGGAATATCCCGCCGGCAGCGCGATCGGCATTCCCTTCGGTCCCGGGGAGCGGGTGTCCTATTCATGGGACGAAGGCATCGCCCGGCGCCGCTGACGTTCCGCGCGGGCCTTGACGTACGTCAAACCGCGGCCTGACCGCCACGGCTAGGCTGCAGGCATGGAAAACCGTCCGCGCCTGCCCGATCCGCGCCGCCGCCGCATTCTGCAGGCGGGGCTTGCGGCGGCCGTGGCATCGGCGGCACCGTCGCGCGCCGCCGTGCGCAGCAGCGCCCGCATCGTCATCGTCGGCGGCGGCGCGGCCGGCATCAGCATGGCGGCGCGGCTGTCGGCGCAGCTGGAAGGGGCGCGCATCACGCTGATCGACGGCGCGGCCCGGCACATCTACCAGCCGGGGCTGACGCTGGTCGCGGCCGGCACCTGGAGTCCGGAGCAGGTCATCGAATCCGAAGCTAAGTGGGTGCCGCGCGGCGTCGAGTGGCTGCAGGCGCATGCGGCGGAGATTGATCCGGTGGCGAAGGCGGTGACCACCGCCGGCGGCAGGCGCGTCGCCTACGATTTCCTGGTGGTCGCGCCGGGTCTCGAACTCGCCTTTGACCAGATTGCGGGGTTCGATCCGAAGCTGATCGGCAGCGGCGGTCTCGGCTGCGTCTATGCCGGTCCCGAGGCCGCGCTAAACACCTACCGCATGATCATGGCGCTGGCCGAAAAAGGCGGGGACGCGGTCATGACGCTGCCGCACACGCCGCTCAAGTGCGCCGGCGCGCCGCTCAAGCTGACCTTCATTGCCGACGACCTGCTGCGCCGCCACGGCGGCCGCGGCCGTTCGCGGGTGAATTTCCTGTCGCCGCTGTCTTCGGTGTTCGGCGTGCCCGCGGTCAACGCGCGCGTGCTCGACCTGTGGAAACAGCGCGATATCGGCGTCGCCTATGGCCGCCGGCTGAAGGCGGTCGATCCCGGAAAA
>JAHCLD010000136.1 GCA_026125585.1 Burkholderiales bacterium | reverse complement strand
AGTTGTAGTTGTGCGGTGACATGGCCACCAGAAACGGCTCCGCCATCGCCGCAATCTCCTTCAACTCCAGAATACCGCCGACGCAGGCGACATCGGGATTGAGAATGTCGGCCGAGCGCTTTTCAAGCAGCGGACGGAATCCGGTCTTGGTGTAGGTCGCCTCGCCGATCACCATCGGGATGCCGATCTCGCGGCGGATCTGCGCAAGCTCGTCAGGATATTCGGCCTGGCAGGATTCCTCCATCCAGTAGAGGTCGAACTCGGCCAGCCGCCTGTCCAGGCGGATGGCATGCATGGGCGCGAGGCGGCGATGCTGCTCCAGCAGCAGGTCGACATCGGGACCGACGGCATCGCGGATCGCCTTGACGATGCGGACCGCGCGCTTTTCGTGCTCCTTCGGAATGTAAGTCCGCCACGGCGACGGCAGCGGATCGAACTTCATCGCGGTGAACCCCATCTTCACCACTTTTTCCGCGGCGCGGGCATAGTCGTCCGGCTCCTTCATGCCGTAGCTCCAGCCGTTGGCATACACGCGGATCTTTTCGCGGTACTTGCCGCCGAGCAGGTTGTAGACCGGTTGCTGCGTCGCCTTGCCGACGATGTCCCACATCGCCTGCTCGATGCCGCTGATGGCGCAGAACAGCTCCACCGATCCGCGGCGCGCCGCGTAATCGTCAAAGGCAAACTGCGTGAAATGCTTGATGTCGAAAGGGCTGCGGCCGGTCATGTAGGGGCCCAGCGCATTGAGCTGTGCCATCACGGCGGTGTCGCGGTCGTACTGCGAATAAGCCTCGCCCCAGCCGTGGATGCCGGCGTCGGTCTCGACCTTCACGAAGATGAGGTTCTTGCGCCAGCCCGGGTGCACGGCATAGGCTTTGACGGCCGTGATTTTCATGATGCGAACTCCTTCTGTTTACGCGACCGCAGTCGCCTGCAAAGGGGAGGAATCTAGGGCGCGCGCGCAAGGCCTGTCAAGAAATGCAGATGCCGTCCAGCAAAGAAATGCAGATGCCGTCCAGCATACGGACGCGCCCCGGGGCGCCGACGACAAGCTCAAAGCGTGCGCGCGCCAAGTCCCAGCAACTGGCCAATGCGTTCCGAGCTCTTGAGCCCGCTGCCCGTCAGCACCACGATGGTCACCTCGTCGCGACGTATCGCGCCGGCATCCAGCCACTGCGAAAGGCCGGCAGCGGCGGCGGCGCAGGTCGGCTCCACGTACAGTCCCATGCGCGCCAATGCCGAGAGCGCGCCGACAATTTCCGCCTCGCTCACCGCGGCAATCGCGCCATCGCTGCGCCGCACCGCCTGCACCACTTCGCGCAATCGCGTCGGCCGGGAGGAGGCGATTCCCTCGGCAACCGTCGGTGTCACCGTCACGGGAACCGGTCGCTCGCCGCCCGATTTCCAGGTGGCATGACAGGGCGCGCAGTTCGCCGCCTGCACGCCGAAGATGCGCGGCCGTTTCCCGATCTCGCCGTTGCGCAGCAGCTCGTCGAAGCCGCGATCAAGGCCCAGCACGTTGCTGCCGTAACCCAGGGGCGTGATCACATTGTCGGGGGCGCGGAAGCCCAGCTGCTCCCACAGCTCGTAGGCCAGCGTCTTGGTGCCTTCGACAAAAAACGGCTGCCAGTTGTGGCTGGCATAGAAAATTTCGCCGCTCATGCGCAAAGCCGCATCCGCGACGTCCTGCCTCGAGCCGCGCACGGTCACGACGTCCGCGCCGCAGGCGGCGATTTGCGCGATTTTCGGATACGACGCCGTCTCCGGCACCAGGATGCGGCAGCGCATGCCGGCCGCCGCCGCATAGGCAGACAGGGAAGCCCCGGCATTGCCGGAGGAATCCTCGAGCACGTGATCGATGCCGCGGCTCTTCAGATAACTGACCATCACCGTCATGCCGCGGTCCTTGAAAGACCCGGTCGGCATCATGAATTCCAGTTTGAACTGCACCGGCACGCCGTTCCATGCACGCCCGAGCAACGGGGTGCCACCCTCGCCCAGCGACACCGCGCCGTCGGCATCGACATCGATGGCCTGCGCATACCGCCATACCGAATGCAGATCCTGATTGATCGCATTGCGGGTCATTCCCTTGCCCGCCGCGAGATTCAGGTGGGCACCGGAGTCGCCGCACCAGCGCGCGACATTCACCGGATAATGGGCATCGTTCGAGGAATCTATGTAACTCATTGATTTAATTTAATATTTTAACTATACTTCTCAGCCGGCCATGCCCAAAAAAGAAGGCAGGCGCCATGCGCCTGCCTTCCCGATTGTAGCGCGCCCACTGGTGGAGGAGCGCTGCGCGACCGGATCTCAGCCGGTTTGCTTTGTCTTGCTTTTGGCTTTGGTCTTTTTCTTGCCGGATGTCTTTTTGGCCTTTTTCGGTTTGTCGGCCTTGGCTTCGGCCGAAGGCGCCGCCGGAGCCGCTTTCGCGGCATCCGCCTGGGCTGGCGCGGCGGGCGCCGGCGCAGTCTGGGCAGCCGCGTTGAAGGTTACTGCGGCAAAACCGGCCGCAAGCAGGGTGGTCAGCAGTTTGGTCATGATTTCTCCATGTATTCTGAACTTCGGTTCGCTTGATCGCGATGCAACCCGAACACTTCGGGTCGTATGCCTGTAACGCAGCGCCAAGAGCGCGGTTGACTGCACGGACGGATGGCGGTGTTAACATCGCCAGCCGTCGCCAACTCACGACACCGGAGGGGACAGCATGGAACTGGGACTGAAGGGAAAAAGCGCGCTGGTCACCGGCGGCTCCCGCGGCATCGGCCTTGGCGCCGCAAGGCTGCTGGCACGCGAAGGCTGCGACCTGCACCTGGCCGCGCGCAGCGCCGCCGATCTTGAAGCGGCAAAAACGCAGATCGCCGCGGAACACCGCGTGAATGTGCATTGCCACGCCGTCGATCTTTCCGAGTCCAGCAATGCGGTCGCGCTGGCCCGGGATTGCCGCGACGTCGATTTTCTGGTCAACAACGCGGGCTCCATACCCCAGGGCACCCTGGACATGGTCGACGACGAGACCTGGAAACGGGCCTGGGACCTGAAGGTTTTCGGTTTCATCGACATCACCCGCGAAATCTACGCGCGGATGCGCGAACGCAAAAGCGGCGTGATCGTCAACGTGATCGGCGCCGCGGGCGAGCGCCCGGTGGCCAGCTACATCGCCGGCAGCATGGGCAATGCCGCACTGATGGCATTCACCCGCGCGCTGGGCGCCGAAAGTCCGGCATTCGGGGTGCGGGTCGTCGGCATCAATCCCGGCGGCACCGCCACCGACCGCGCTGTGAAGCGGCTGCGCGAGCGTGCCGGGAAAGAACTCGGCGACGCCGAGCGCTGGCCGGAGCTTGTCAGCCAATCACCGTTCGGCCGCATGGCCACGGTCGAGGAAATCGGCGCGCTGGTGGCTTTCCTGTGTTCGCCGCTGTCGGGCTACACCACGGGCACCATCATCACCGTCGACGGCGGCGCCAGCAGCCGCCGCGCCTGAGCCCGCGGCGGACGGACCGGTCATTTACCGGAGGGCGAGTTCCCGCGGTGGACCGCGTCGACCGCGCCGATCTCCCTGTCGTACGCCTGCTGTGCGGCCGACAGGCGCGCGCGGGCCGCGTCCAGCGCTTTCTGCGCCGCGTCCAGTTCCCGCTTGTGCCGGTCCGCCTGCTGCTGTGCCGCCGCATGGGCATCGCGCAGATTCAGCACATCCTGCTCCGCAAGTTTTGCATCATGGCGCGCCTGACTGAGCTCCCGATAGGCGATGCCCGCGCGAAGCTGCCCCTGCTGCATCGCGCGGCTGCGATCCTCGACCGGGACCTGTGCCTGCGTGAATCCCGCCGCCAGCAGCAGGCCTGTAAAAATCCATGTTCGTGTTTTCATGCGGGCATTCTGCCAGTGGGTTGCTGCGGATTCATGACGCGGCGCAGGAAACGGCACGTACCCGGCACACTGCACATCCCGCCGGGGCCGGACATGCGCGAAGGTCCGTGCTTCCAGCACCGGTAGGACCGCAGTGCCATGCGGGCGTTCATTCCTCTTCCGCACCACGGACCACCCGCGGCAATGCATGAATTACGGCAGCAGCACCGTGGAGCCGGTGGTTCTGCGCGCCTCGAGGTCACGATGTGCTTGTGCCGCCTCGCGCAGCGGGTAGCGCTGGTTGATGGTGATCTTCACCGCGCCCTTCTTCACCACCGCAAACAGCTCGCGCGCCGCGGTGAGCAGATCCTCGCGCGCCGACACGTAATTCACCAGCGTAGGCCGGGTCAGGAACAGTGAACCCTTCTGGGCAAGAATGCCGATGTTGACCGGAGACACCGCACCCGAAGCATTGCCGAAACTGACCATCAGTCCCAGCGGCGACAGGCAGTCCAGCGACTCCATGAAAGTATCCTTGCCCACGCCGTCGTACACCACCGGCACGCCCTTGCCTCTGGTGACCGCCTTCACGCGCTCCGACAGTTTCTCGCGTGACGTCACCACCACATGCCTGCAGCCGGCCTTCTTCGCCAGCGCCGCTTTCTCGTCGCTGCCGACCGTGCCGATCACCGTGGCGCCGAGATGTTTTGCCCACTGGCAGAGAATCTGCCCGACGCCGCCGGCGGCGGCATGGACAACGATGGTGTCGCCCTTCTTCACTCGATAGGTACGGCGGCAGAGGTACCAGGCGGTCATGCCCTTCAGCATCATCGCCGCGGCGGTTTCGTCCTTGATGCCGGCGGGAATTTTCACCAGTCGGGCAACCGGCCGGATCAGCACCTCGGCATAGGCTCCGATGGGCTGCGCGTAGGCGACGCGGTCGCCAACCTTGAACTCCCTGACCTTCGGCCCCACCGCCTCCACCACGCCCGCGCCCTCCGAGCCGAGCACCAGCGGCAAGGGCATCGGATACAGGCCGGAACGGTGATAGGTATCGATGTAGTTCAGTCCCACCGCGGTGTTGCGGACGCGGACCTCGCCGGGACCGGGATCGGCAACGGTCGCTTCCTCCCACTGCATCTGTTCCGGACCACCGTTCTGATGGACGCGAATGACATGCGGCATTTCCGTTCTCCCCAAGAAAATCGGGGCGGCAGCGCAGCGCCGCCCCGCCGGCTTATTCGGCCTTGATGCCGGCGTCGCGCACGACCTTGGACCACTTGGCCGTCTCGGCGCGGATGAATTTGCCGTAGGCGACGGAATTCATGTACGCAACCTCGGCCCCCTGGGAGTCGAATTTCTTCTGCATCTCGGGATTCTCGACCACCTTCTTCACCGCAGCCTCGAGCGCGCGCACCGCGGCCGGCGCAATACCGGCCGGCGCGAGTATCCCCCACCAGTTGTTCGCCTCGTAACCGGGCACGGTTTCGGCAACGGTCGGCGTGTTGGGAAAGGCGCTATTGCGCTTGGCGCTGCCGACGGCCAGCAGCCTGAGCCGGTTGCCCTGGACATGCGGCACCAGTTGCAACAGGGAACCCATCGTGATCTGGGTGTTGCCGGCGATCACGTCGGCCATCGCCGGGCCGCCGCCCTTGAACGGAATGTGGGTGATGTCAATTTTCGCCTGCAGCTTCAGCAGTTCGGTGCTCAGGTGCTGGAAGCTGCCGATGCCGGCGGTCGCGTAGTTCAGCGCGCCCGGTTTGGCCTTGGCCATGTTGATCAGATCCTTGGTCGACTTCGCCGGCATCTTGGGATTCACGGTCAGCGCGCTGGGGCCGGTACCGATCAGCGCGATCGGCGTGAAGGATTTCTCCGGATCAAACCGCACCTTCGACTTGTAGATCGACGGGTTGTAGGCAAAGGCCACCGAGGCGATCAGCAGCGTGTGCCCGTCCGGCTGCGCACCGGCGGCGATTTCGGAACCGATGATGCCGCCGGCACCGCCGCGATTGTCGACCACCGCCTGCTGCCCGATCAGCGGACCCAGGTCATTGGCGACCAGGCGGCCGACGATGTCATTGCTGCCTCCCGGCGGGAAAGGCACGATAACCCGTACCGGTTTGGTCGCCGTCCACTCGGCGGCCTGCGCAACGACCGGCAGTGCCAGCACCGCCGCAATCATGCCGGCTGCCGCCGGCTTCAGGATTTTTGCCATGATGATCTCCTCTTTTATCAATTAAAACAATTACTTGGAAACAACCGGCGCATCTGACTGCAATGCCTGCCGCAACTCCCCGGTGACCCGCGAGGCTTCGGCCATGATGAACGCGATTTCACTGTTGGTGGTGATGAAGCGCGCGCCGCGGCGGATGTATTCCATCTGGCGCGGCAGGTGTCGATCGCCTCCGACACCGGCGATTTTCCCATGACGCAGCGTGGTCGCAATCACCCTGTCGATGGCCGCGGCTGCCCCGGCATCCCCGAAACGGCCGGGCTTGCCCATCGCGGTGAGCAGGTCGTTGATGCCGATGTGGATCACGTCGATCCCTTCGACCGCCGCAATCGCATCGATGTTCTCGACGCCGGCCGGGGATTCGATCATGCAGACCACCAGCGTGTTCTCCTGCAGCGCGGGTACCGCCTCGGACACCGGAACCGGCCGGTAATCAAGGATGGCGTAACCGCCGACCACCGAGCGGCGGCCGACCGGCGGAAACTTCGCGCGGTTGACCGCACGCTTTGCCTCTTCAGCAGTGCCGATGTCGGGAAACACGATGCCGGTGACACCGTTGTCCAGCAGCAGCGAGGTATCGGGGTCGTCGCAACTGCGCACCCTGACCAGCGGCGCGATACCGCAGCCGAGCGCGGCCTGGGCAATGTGGCCGATGGTCTCGAGGTTGAACAGCGAATGCTGGGTGTCGATAAAAATGAAATCGTGGCCGCTCGACTTGGCGATCCGCGCGATGTCGCCGGAGCGCGCCAGCCGGACATTCATCCCCAGCGCGACCTTGCCGGCACGC
>JAHCLD010000135.1 GCA_026125585.1 Burkholderiales bacterium | reverse complement strand
ATGCTGAAGAACGCCGGCTGCCTGCCGCCGGAACTGGAAACGCACGCCGAAATCCGCGACATCGAGGCCCTGCTGCGCGCCGCCGGCGACGAGGACGAGCAATGCCGGCTGCTCGCCCGCCTGCGTTTCCTGCTGCTGCGCGCGCCGCTGGGCCGCCGCGGCGGCCTGCGGGTCGAGGCGGATTACGCCGGAAAAATCGCGGACCGGCTCGGACTCGGACGCTGAACCCGCCTCATCAGGCCGGATCGTCCCGCAGCGCCTGCGCCATCGCCTGCAGCAGCGCCTCCGGCTCCTGGGCGCCGGACACGCCGATCCTGCGGTTGAAAATGAAAAAGGGCACGCCCCCGATTCCCACCTGCCGCGCCTCGGCGTCGGCGCCGCGGATCAGATCGGCATCGGTGTCGGTGGCGAGATAGGCCATCGTTTCCGCGCGGTCGAACCCGGCCTGCGACGCGTATTCCGCCAGCGTCGCATCGTCGGTCAGGTTCGCGCCCTCGATGAAGTACGCGCGGAACAGCGCTTCGGCCATCGCGTCCTGCCGGCCGGATTCGCCGGCCCGGTGCACCAGGCGATGCGCCTTGACCGTGTTCGGCTGTACCTGGATGCGGTCGAACCGCATGTCGAGGCCGAGGGTCTTGCCGATCGCGGCCACGCGGCCGTAACGCGCGCTGTCCTTCTCGCCGAACTTGCGCAGGATGTAGTCCGCGCGGGAAATGCCCTGCGGCGGCAGGTCGGGATTCAACTGGAACGGCAGCCAGCGCACGGCCGGCGGTGTTTCATCGGGATGCAGTTCGGCGAACTGCTTCAGCGCGATTTCCAGCCTGCGCTTGCCGATGAAACACCAGGGTCAGACCACGTCGGAAACGATGTCGATGCTCAGGCGCTTGTTCATGGCGGCTCCTTCAAAAAGCCGGGTTGCCATCCGGAACTGGATTCCGGAACTTATTGAAATTTCCCGTCAGTCGACAACGACTGCTCCGAAAGTTGTCGTCCCGGCGAAAGCCGGGGCCCGGGATGCCCTGGATTCCGGCTTGCGCCGGAATGACGGGTATCTTGTCGTGAATTCCGGGATACTCAATTATAAGTATTTGATTTTATTGATATTTTTAATCAGCCCCGCAGCGCCGTCAGATCGAGCCGGCCGGCGAAGAAACCCGGCACCGATTTCAGGAACCGGTCGCACTGCTGCGGATTCCAGCCGCCGAACAGCGCGTTGCGGCGGAACTTGTCCTCGATCTCGGCGCGCGACAGCGGTTCCTGCGCGCCGCCGCGGATGTGCGGCTGGCGCTCCTCGAACACGCGGCCGTCCTTCAGCGTCATGCGCACGTGGCCGGTGTAGGCCTTCGGGTAGGGATTGTCGGGGTCGACCACGTATTTGACCTTGCCCGCCAGCGCGAGGATGCGCTCGTCGCGCACGGTCTTCTCGGTGAAGGCCGCCAGTCCCGCGCCGCCGGTGACGAAGGCCACCGCGACGTTGAAGGGTGCGCTGAACTTGGCCGCGTAGTCGTTCGCCGGCCGCTGCTTCGCCGGCAGCGGGTCCCACAGCCGGTGCACGTAGCCTTCGGCGGTCTCGCACAGCACGTCGGCGACATCCTCGGCGGCAAAGCCCTGCTTCGCCAGCCGCAGCGCGCAATCGACGTAGGGCTGGTTCATCGTGCCCGTGGCGTACGGCTTGAAGGTGATGCGGGACATGTACCAGTCCCTGCCGAAATCGCGGGTCAGCACGTCGTAGTCGCCTGCGGCCGAACGGGCGAACGCGTAGTACAGGCCGTGCGTGCCCTCGAACACCGTGCGCGGCCCGAGGAAACCCTGCTGACCGAGGCGCGCGGCCTGGATCCCGACCTGCGCCGACCAGCCGGCATGCAGGCGCTTGGTCCAGGCGCCTTCGGCGAGGTATTCGATGATGCCGCTCGCCATGCTGCCGGCGATGCCCAGCGCGTCGACGGTCTGGCGCTGCGTGAGCTTCATGGCGCGCGCCACCGCCAGCGTCGCGCCCATCGCCCCCAGCACCGCGGTCGGGTGGAAGCCGGACTTGTGGATCGCCTTCGGAATCACCATCGACATGCGGCACAGCGTCTCGACGCCGGCGACGAATCCGGCCAGCACGTCGCGGCCGTCGCAGCCGAAACGTTCCGCCGCCGCCAGCACCGCCGGGCCGATGACCGTGCTCGAATGCACCGGGCCGCCCTCGAAGGTGTCGTCGAAATCCTCGCCGTGGGTCGCGGTGCCGTTGATCAGCGCCGCGCTTTCCGCGGAAAAGGTCTGCGCGTGCCCGATCGCCGTGCAGGGGCCGCCGGCATCGACGCCGGCCACCACCGCCTTCACGTAGTCGGTGCCGCGCGCGGCGACGCAGAGGCCGACGACGTCGATCAGCAGTTCCTCGGCGCGGGCGCGGACTCCGTCCGGCAGTTGTTCGACGGTCAGCGCCGCGGTCTGGGCGGCGAGTTTTTCGGCAATGGCGATTTCGGGAAGTTTTGCGGTGCTCATCGTTTTGTCGGTCATCAAAGAAAAAGCGGGGGCTGCGCACCCCCGCCGGATGGACCCCGTCCGGGGTCCGCCATACCTGCGGATCAGCGCACGACCTTGGCGCCGGCCTCCTTCAGGATGCCGCGCATCTGGTCGGTGTAGCTGTCGAAGAACTTCGCCAGCTCGGCCGACTTCATGTAGCCATCCTGGAACTGCTGGTCGTCGAGGTACTTGCGCCAGGTCGCCGTTTTCGTCAGACGCAGGAACAGGTCCTCGTAATAGGCGATCACGTCCGGCGCGACGCCCGAAGGCATCACGATGCCGCGCACCTGCTCGACGTTCGGAATGTTGAAGCCGGCTTCCTGAATCGTCGGCACGTTCGGGAATCCGGGCAGGCGCTTGTCGGACACCTGCGCGATGACGCGCATGTTGCCGGCCTTGATGTGCTCGCCCGCTTCCTGCGGCTCGATCACCATCACGTTGACGTGCCCGCCGAGCAGCGCCGCGATGCGCTCGCCGCCGCCGGGGAAGGAGATGTAGGCCCAGTCGGCGCCGGTGGCCTTCATCAGCAACTGGCGCACCACGTTGTCGCGGCTGGTCACCGAGCCGCCCGACTGCTTGAGGGTCTTCGGCTTGGCCTTGGCCTCGTCGATGAAGTCCTTCAGCGTCTTGTGCGGAGCGTCCGCCTTGACCGCGATCAGCGCCGGCTCCAGCACCAGGCGGACGACCGGGGTCATGTCCTTGACGGTGTACTTGGCTTCGGCGCGGGTCAGCGGATTGGTCAGCCAGTTGCCGGTGAACACGGCGATGGCGTGGCTGTCGCCCTTCTTCTCGGCGACATAGGCCATCGCGCGCAGGCCACCGCCGCCGTCGCGGTTGCTGACCTGGAAGCGCACTGGCGCCAGATTTTCCTTTTCGAAGACCTGCGAGATGAAGCGCGCCAGCACGTCGGCGCCGCCGCCGGGACCGGTGTGGACGATGAACTCGACCGGCTTGGTCGGCTTGAACTGGGCCCAGGCCGGCGCGGCCGCCAGCGCCGCGGCGCAGGCCGCGAGAACGATCGATGAACGCAATTTCATGGTTGATACCTCCTCGATGAACACCACATGGGGTTGCCCCGGTTCAGGGGTCAACCGTTTTCTTCAATGGCCTTGACCCGCCATGAGTTGACCTTGCGGAACAGCGGCAGGCACAGCAGGGCGACGGCCAAAAATAGCATTGTCGCGGAAATCGGTCTAGACACGAGGATCGACAGGTCGCCGTTCGACATCATCAGCGACTGGCGCAGCGCGCGCTCCATCAGGTTGCCGAGCACCAGGCCGAGGATCAGCGGCGCCGACGGATAGTCGAGGCGCCGCATCACGTAGCCGAGCAGGCCGAATATCGCCAGCAGCGCGCAATCGAACAGGCTGCCCGACACCGTGTACACGCCGACCAGCGAAATGCCGAAGATGATCGGATACAGCAGGTACTCGCGGATCTTCAGGATCTGCGCGAACAGCGGAATCAGCGGCAGGTTGAGCACCAGCAGCATGACGTTGCCGACGTACATGCTGGCGACCAGCCCCCAGAACAGCTCCGGATTGTCCTGGATCATCAGCGGGCCGGGGCGCAGCCCCCACAGGATGAAGGCGGCGAGCAGGATCGCCGTGGTGCCCGACCCCGGAATGCCCAGCGTCAGCAGCGGCACCATCGCGCCGCCGGTCTCCGAGTTGTTCGCGCCCTCGGGGGCCGCCACGCCTTCCGGCACGCCGGTGCCGAATTTCTCCGGGTGCCTCGACACCGCCTTCTCGACGCCGTAGGAAATGAACGAGGCGATGGTCGAGCCGGCGCCCGGCAGCACGCCGATGATGAAGCCGACGACCGAGCCGTTGACGAAGGCGAAGCGGCAGGCCTTCAGCTCCTCCCGGTTCGGCAGCAGGTTGCGCAGGCCCTTCGGCACCGGCAGCAGCGTGCCCTCGCCGCGCTTCTCCATGTTGCCCAGGACCTCGCCCAGCGCGAACACGCCGATGGCGACCACGACGAAATCGACGCCGTCGAGCAGGTGCGTGGTGCCGAAGGTGAAACGCGCGCTGTCGCTGAACAGGTCGATGCCGATGCTGGCGATCCACAGGCCGACCAGCATCGCCAGCAGCGCCTTGATCATCGACGCGCCGGCGAGCAGCACGACCATCGCCAGGCCCAGCGACATCAGCGCGAAATATTCCGGCGAGCTGAAGGTCAGCGCGAATTTCGCCAGCGGCGGCGCCAGCAGCATCAGGCCGATCACGCCGAAGGTGCCGGCAACGAAGGACGAGATCGCGGCGATGCCCAGCGCCGCGCCGCCGCGGCCCCGGCGCGCCATCTGGTAGCCGTCGAGACAGGTCACCACCGAGGCCGATTCACCGGGCACGTTGAGCAGGATCGCCGTGGTCGAGCCACCGTACTTGGCGCCGTAATAGATGCCGGCGAGCATGATCACCGCGCTGGTCGGCGGCATGTTGAAGGTCAGCGGCAGCAGCATCGCGATCGTCGCCGCCGGCCCGAGGCCCGGCAGCACGCCGATCACCGTGCCGAGGAAGACGCCGACGAAACACCAGAACAGGTTGAGCGGCTGCAGCGCGACCGCGAAACCCTGGCCAAGGCCGATGAGCGCTTCCATGTCAGAACCCCAGCGGGCCGACCGGCAGGCTCAGGTCCAGCGCCAGCACGAACAGCAGGTGGAACACGACCGCATTGCCGACGGCGGCGGCCATCGCGATTTTCAGCGGCTGGCCGTACATCACCGCCACCACGAACAGGGTCAGCAGCGCCAGCGCCAGCAGGAAGCCCAGCGGCTGCATCAACGCGACGGACGCCGCGAAACACGCCCAGGCCAGCAGCGCGCGGCCCACGCAACGCCAGTCGACCGGGGCGCCCGCCGCCGGCCGCATCGCGGCATTGAGCACCAGCGCCAGCGACAGCACCACCATCGCGATGCCGTACCAGAGCGGGAAAAATCCGGGGCCCGGCCCCTCCTCGCTCATGTAGTTCCAGCCGCGCGCCTCGATGATGACGTACACGCCCAGCGCGGCCAGCACCAGGCCGGACAGCACGTCCCCGTTCAGTCTCTTCATGCCCTGCTCCTCCTCCTGCGGGAAGCGGCAGCCCAGCGTCCGGTCCTGCCGCGGTTCCTGTGGCCCGGCCGGATCAAACCCGGATCGTCGTGGATGCCGGGCGGCGGCATCGCGCCTCAGCCATCAATCTCGTAGCCCGCGGCGGCCAGGCTCGGCCGGAACTCCGGCGCGGTCAGCCGCCGCAGGAATTCGCGCGCCAGTTCGGGTTGCGCCGCGCGCGCGGCGATGCCCCCGGTGTAGACGGTTTTCATCTGGAATTCGTCCGGCAGCGGGCCGACATAAGTCACCCCCGGGACCGGCAGGATTTCCGTGTTCTGGGTGATGCCCAGCTCGAAATGGCCGCTGCTCGCGGCCAGCCAGTGCATCGCCGCGTTGCCGTTGGGAAAAAACTGCATGCGATCCTCGACCTGCGAAGCCACGCCCAGCCGCTCCATCAGCTTCATCACGATCTTGCCGGCGGTCGCCATCGCCGGATCCGGACAGACGATGACGGATGCGGCGAGGATGTTCGCGCGCAGCGCCTCCCGGTTGCGCACCTCCGGCAGCGGCGTGCCCGCGCGCACCGCGACGCCGGTGCCGACCTTGCCGATGTCGGTCACCGAGGACACGGCAACCAGCCCGCCGGAAACCAGGTCCTGGATCAGCTGCGCGCTGAGGATGATTACATCGACCGCTTCGCCGCCGACCATGCGCGCCTTCATCGCGCCGACCGCGCCGTACGCCGCCTCGACCTGGTGCCCGGTGTCGCGCCTGAAACCGGCGATCACCTGTTCGCAGACGGCCTGGGCCGCCCCGGCGCTCAGCACGCGCAATACCGCCATGACCTCTTCTCCTGCCAGTAGGGTTGGGGAAAGCGTCGAATGTTACCAGCAACCCCCGGCCGCCTCCTACCCTCGGGACCGGAACTTGCGCGAGGCTTGCACCGCGCCGGGACGTGACTTAGGCTCGATCCGGCATGAAACGCGTCCACAATGCCCGGCACGGCGCCGAAGCCCATCTGGTCCGCGGCTTCCTCGAATCCCACGGCATCGAAGCCGTGGTCCGCGGCGATCTGCTGGCGGGCGGCTGGGGCGAACTGCCGGTCGATCTCTGCGCGGTGTGGGTGACGGACGACGCCGCCTTCGCCGAAGCCGACCGCCTGCTGCGGGATTTCCTCGGCGGCGCCCCGGCAGGCCACCATGCCGCCGCCGGCTGGACCTGCCCGCATTGCCGGGAAACCCTCGAAGGCCAGTTCACGGCCTGCTGGCAGTGCGGGCGGGAGCGGCCGATCTAGGCGCCAGCGTCCGGCCGCGGGGCTCGGGGCGTGGGAAGGGATCAAAGCCCGATATTATGTAAGTATTTGTTTTTATT
>JAHCLD010000134.1 GCA_026125585.1 Burkholderiales bacterium | reverse complement strand
GGAAGCTGCCCTGGGCGGCGCCGGCGACGGCCAGCACGTTGTCGAGGCCCATCACCGCATCGGCGACGATGATGGTCTTCATCGCGCCCCAGAAACTGCTCGCCGGGCTGACCTCGTGGCCGCCGTCGTCGTTGTCCGCCAGCAGCCTGTAGGCGATCCACACCAGCAGCGCGCCGCCCAGCAGCATCAGGCCCGGAATCTTCAGCAGCCAGACCACGATCAGGGTCATCGCGGTGCGCACGGCGATCGCGCCGAAGGTGCCCCAGATGATCGCCCGCTTGCGCAGGTCCGGCGGCAGGCCGCGGGCGGCCAGCGCGATGACGATGGCATTGTCGCCGGCGAGCACGAGGTCGATGACGATGATGGCCAGCAGGGCCGACAAAAATTCCGCGGAAAACAGTTCCATGCGCAAATCTCCAGTTATGGATGCGAGTTCACCATCAGCGGCGGACGCCCGGCTGCACGTCCGCCCCCGCCTGGTCTCGCTTGCAGCAGGAACACTGCCGGTGCCGCCGGGGTTTCAGCCCGTATTGACGACGACACCGCCCGCGGCGCCATTGCGACGCCGCTCAAGCTACTCCCCTGGCACCTGATTGCGGCGGACGCCCGTTGCGGGAAAAATCAGCCCGCCCCTGCATGCCGCCGCGCGCCCGGACCGCAGGCGCCGGCGGATTATTCCGGCGACATTGCGCAAAGTAAAATGATGAATCGCAATACCCGTCATTAATCGTTGCCGCGGATCCGCGGCCGCTTCCCCGCCGCAGGCCCTTCGCCCGGCGCCGGCCATGCCGGCTTGTAATGGTTTTCATCATGTGCTGTAATCCGCCCCGCTCGCGCGGCAACGCGCGGCCCCTTCAAAGGGGAGTAGCTTGAGCGGCGTCGCGACGATGCCGCAGCGGCGCAGTCGTCAAGTCGGACCCCCCCGGGGTCCCGGCGGCGCCGGCAGACGGCAGCGGCCTCCGGCCGCGCGGTCTGCAAGCGAGACCTTTGCCTGTACGGGCAAGGTCTTTTTCCGGACGGACATTGCCTTTCCCGTGCAGGACAGAGCGCGCGGCGCCGCGGACGGCGGCGCGGCGCGTGGATCCGCAGCGCAGCGAAAGGAATGACATGCCGCAATCCGCAATCCGGCGCTACCTGAAGCACGGCACGCTGCCGCAGCTCAGCGTATTCGACGCCGTGGCCCGTCTCGGCAGCTTCACCAAGGCCGCGGAGGAACTCTACATGGCGCAACCCACGGTTTCGGTGCAGATGAAGAAACTCGCCGAAACCGTGGGCCTGCCGCTGATCGAGCAGGTCGGCAAACGCGTCCGGCTGACGGAGGCCGGGCGCGTGCTCCATGCCGGCTGCCTGGACATGTTCGGCACCCTCGCTGGCGTGGAACGCAGTCTCGACGACCTGCGCGGCCTCGACGCCGGCAGGCTGCAGCTCGCGGTCGGCACCACCGGCGAATATTTCGCGCCCCGCATGCTGGCCGAATTCGTCAAGCGGCATCCGCGGCTGGACGTATCGCTGCAGATCCGGAACCGCGGCGCCCTGCTCGAGCGCATGTCGAAAAACCTCGACGACCTCTACATGTTTGCCGGCGCCCCCGAAGGCATGGACATCGCTGCCTACCCGCTGCTGCCGAATCCGGTCGTACCTTTTGCGCACGCCGACCATCCGCTGGCGAAGGAAAAGAACATCCCGTTCGCCCGGTTCGCGGCAGAACCCTTCCTGATCCGCGAGCCCGGTTCGGGCGCGCGCGGCATGGTCCGCGAGATTTTCGAAGCGCAGGACTGCGAACCGCGGGTGCGCATGGAGCTGTCGAGCAACGAGGCGATCAGGCAGGCCATCATCGCCGGCCTCGGCGTGTCGATCATGTCCCGCTGCATGCTGGGACCCGGTGCGCCGCGGGAACGGATCGCGGTGCTCGACGTCACTGGGTTTCCCGTCCATCGCCCCTGGGTGATGGTCCATCCCGCCGGGAAACAACTGTCGCCGGCGGCGCGGGCCTTCCTCGATTTCATGCTGGCGGAATCGCGGCGCCTGGTGCCCGACCCTCCGTCTTGACCATCCATCCTGACCGCCCGCGCACTGGAACGGAGCGCACGCAACGTCGTAGAATACGGGCCTCGACCGTGACAGAACCCGGCGGCGCGCAGGCGCCGCTTTTTATTTGAGGATTCCGCAATGCGACTGGCCACCTACACCCTGCTTTCAGACCCGGATACCGTGCGCATCGGCGCCCAGCTCGACGGCAAGCTGCTCGACCTCGTCGCCGGCGAACGCGCGCTGGGCGACGGCAAGAACATGATCCTCGCATCGATGAAGAGCCTGCTCGCGCTGGGCGAACCCGGACTCGCCCGCGCCCGTGCCGTGCTCGAACATGCCCGCGGCAACGCCGGCAGGCTGGACGGCAAGGCGCTCGCGCCCGAGTCCGAAGTGCGTTTCCTGCCCCCGATTCCCGACGCCGACAAATTCCTCTGCGTCGGCAAGAACTACCGTACCCACCTTGAGGAACTGCGCAAGAACGACCTGATCAAGGAAATGCCGGGGGAACCCACCGGCTTCATCAAGCTGAACTCCTGCCTCACCGGCCACGGCGCGGACGTGCCGCGGCGCGAAACGGTGAACCGCCTCGACTACGAGCCCGAACTGGTGTTCGTGCTGGGCAAGACCGCGCGCCACGCGAAACGGGAGGACGCGGCGAGCTACATCGCCGGCATCACCATCCTCAACGACCTGACCTGCCGCGACACCCAGAAGGCCGAGGTGGCCTCGGGCTCGCGCTTCTGGACCTCGAAGAACTCGCCGTCCTTCGGCCCGCTCGGCCCCTACATCATCACGATGGACGAGGTGCCCGATCCCTACGACATCTGGGTCACCTGCAGCGTCAACGGCGTGCAGCGCATGCGCGTGAACACGAACGACCAGATCTGGAAGCTGCCCGACATCATCCCCCACTTCTCGCGCCTGCTCGACCTGCAGCCGGGCGACATGTTCGCCACCGGCGCGCCGGGCGGCGTCGCGGTGGGCAAGGCCGACGCCGAGGCGCTGTACCTGAAGCCGGGCGACGTGGTGGAATGCGCGTTCGAAAAACCGGCGATGGTGCTGCGCAACCGCATTGTCGCTCCCTGAATCCGCTGCAGTCCGGAATCCGGAAAAACGAAAAGCGGCCGGCGGGCCGCTTTTTTTTGCAAGCAGGGCAATCCCGGCTAGACCCCCTGTCGCAGGTTGATGTGCGACAGCTGCACCTTTTCCAGGGCCTCCAGCTTCTGCAGCCGCTTGTCGATCTGCTCCAGGGCAACTGTCGCCTGCTTCAGTTGCTGCACGCCATTGAGCAGCATCACGCCCCAGTCCATTTTCGCCAGCTGCAGGCGGGTCGCTTCGACTTCACGGCGCATCGCCCGCAGTTGCTGGACCATGACCAGCATCAGCACCGTCGCCGCAAGCAGCAGTACCGCGGCAACCGCAACGAGTATTCCGACCGACATGCCTGTCATGATGCCCCCGTTTTCCCGCGCTACCCCCCCTGCCGGGCGCCGTTCGATCCAGTGAATCGCCGGCAGCGGCGGTGCGCGTGCAGATTTTTCGGTTTTTCAAGTATAACCAGCCTCAGTCCGTCGACGACAGCCGGGGACAACGCAGCCTTGCACCGTCGGCGGCGGTTCCAGGCCATCATGGGCGGAAGATGCGCAACCGGCACTATATAATGATGGGAGCATTTCCGCCGTAAAGCTTGCTTTAGCGACGGAATGCCCTGCTGCCCGGAAAATCACGGGGCTCCTGATGAAACCAGCATCGTCCACCCGACATATCCTCATCCCGCGCAGACGCTTCCTCCGCGTGCTGACGCTGCTGCCAGGCGTCATGGCCATGCCGCTCTCCAGACCCGCTGCCGGCCAGACGGCCCCGGCATTCACGCCGCGCATCACCGAATGGCAGCTGCCGAAACCGATGTTTGCGCGCAGTTCCGCCGTCGCCCCCGACGGCAGCCTCTACATCGCGGTACCGAACGACAACAAGGTGGTGCGCTTCGATCCGCGCAATGCGTCGTTCAGCGAATGGGATCTGCTGCCCGGGCACCATCCGAACAGCATCGTTGTCGACCGCCACGGCACGGTGTGGACGGCCGGCTTCGGCAACGGCACCATCGGCCGGCTGAAAATCCGGAGAAGCATGATCGCCGAATTCCACGTGCCGTCCCGCGGCGGCGGCCCGCACACGCTGACGCTCAGCGAAGACGGAACGACGCTGTGGTTCTCGATGCAGACCGGCGACAGGATCGGCGGCATGGACATTGCCACCGGACGGATCGCCGAGCATGAAACCTCGGGGCGTCCCAGCGGCATCACCGTTGACCACAGGGGCCATGTCTGGTGGTGCCGTGCCAGCGATGACCGGCTCGGCCACCTTGACCCTGCGAACGGCAGCATCGGAGAACTGGAACTTGGCCATGGATCGCGGCCCCGCCGCATCGCAACCGCCCCTGACGGCATGTTGTGGGCGACCCTTTACGGCAGGGGACATCTGGCCAGGATCGATCCCGTGCGCATGCAAATCGTGAAAACCTACTCCCTGCCCGGCGGCAATGCAGGCGCCTACGCCGTGGAGGTGGACGCCGCCGGGATCGTCTGGGCCAGTGAAATCAAGCGCGATACCGTGACACGGTTTGATCCATCCACCGAGGTCATGCAGACCATCGGCCTGCCCACCGGCAACGCCGGCATCCGCAAACTCACACAGGACGGCGCGAACCGGCTGTGGTACACCGGCTCCCATAACGGCAGGCTGGGTCTCATCGAAGCGGAATGACGGCACGGCAGCCGTGCCGGGAAAGCATTCATCCCGACTCATGCTGCAATGCGGCGAGACAGTGATTTCATCTGGTGAATTGTGATTGCACCGTCCGGCTCAACTGACTACCATTGCGGCTGCTACGGGCTTCGATGTCTCCAACAACAGATTCCGCCCGCAGGCATCGCCGTTTTGCCATCCCACAAGAGGAAAGTATTGCATGCGTACCTACAAGATCCTGATCCTGGGCGCCTCGTACGGGTCGTTGCTGGCCACCAAGCTGCTGCTCGCCGGACACACCGTAAAAATGATCTGCCTGCCCGCCGAAGCCGAACTGTTCAATGCGGAGGGCGCCATCGTACGCATGCCGGTCAAGGGGCGCGAAGGCCTGGTTGAAATCAGCTCGCGGACGCTGCCGGGAAAACTGTCCGCCGGCGGCCCGGAATCGGCCGACCCCGCCGATTACGACCTGATCGTGCTGGCCATGCAGGAACCGCAGTACCGCTCGCCGGGCGTGCGTGAACTGCTGGATCGCGTCGCCAAGTCGCGCGTGCCCTGCATGTCGATCATGAACATGCCGCCGCTGCCCTACCTCAAGCGGATTCCCGGCCTCGACGCCAACGCCTGCCGCGACTGCTACACCGAAGCCTCGGTCTGGGACAGCTTCGATCCGAAGACGCTGACGCTGTGCAGCCCGGATCCCCAGGCCTTCCGCCCTCCCGAGGAAAAGGTCAACGTGCTGCAGGTGAGGCTGCCGACCAATTTCAAGTCCGCGCGTTTCGATTCCGACGCGCACACCGCGATCCTGCGCCAACTCGAAGCCGACATCGAAGCCGTGCGCTTCGACGCCGGGGACGGCAAGAAAATCGAACTGCCGGTCAAGCTCAAGGTGCATGACTCGGTGTTCGTGCCGCTGGCCAAGTGGGCGATGCTGATCGCCGGCAATTACCGCTGCGTGCAGAAGGATGCGATGCGGCCGATCAAGGACGCGGTGCATTCCGACATTGCCGCCTCGCGCGCCGTTTACGAGTGGGTGGTCCGCCTGTGCGTCTCCCTGGGCGCCGGCGAGAAGGACATGGTGCCCTTCGAGAAATACGCCAACGCCGCGCTGTCCCTGGGCAGCCCGTCATCGGCAGCGCGCGCGCTGGCCGCCGGCGCGCCCAACATCGAACGGGTCGATCGCCTGGTCAAGGCCATCGCCGCGCAGAAGGGCATGCAACTGGATGTGGTGGATCAGACCGTTGCATTGGTCGACGGCTGGCTTGAAAAGAACCGCAAGAAAGCCTGAGCTTTCCCATCCTCCCCGGAAAAAGCCGCCCCCCAAGGCGGCTTTTTTTGCGCCCGGACTTCCCTAACTCAGCTCCTGACGAGAAACCAGACCGCGGCGGCGCAAACGGCCAGCAGCAGCACGGCAAGACCGGCGCCGCGCACTCGCGCATGCGCGGGCGCGACGCCCGGGGGGAGCTGCTTGCGGCCCGTGAACATCGGCTTGACCAGGTTTTCGGATTTCCAGAGCAGGTAATAGAGCACCGCCGCGATATGCGCGCCGGCGAGCACCAGCAGCGCATTGAAGTTGTACTTGTGGATGGTCGTCAACAAGTCGCTCAGGTCCTTGCTGACATGCTTGTACAGCGGCCCCTCGTAGAGGATGTCGTCGTTGGCGAACATCCCCGTGCCCGCCTGCAGCAGCACGCAGAGCAGGATCAGCAGCACGCTGATGCCGCCCAGCGGATTGTGTCCCGCGAACTTCGCCGCGGTGCGCGAGGGCAGCGTGCGCAGGTAGGCGATGATGGCCGACGGCCCGTAGAGGAAATCGCCGAAGCGCGCATGGGTGCTGCCGGCAAACCCCCAGAGTATCCGGAACAGGATCAGCGTCAGCACCGCGTAGCCTGAATAGAAATGCCAGTCCATCCAGTCCATCTCCGCCGACAGCCAGGAAAATCCGATCAGCAGCACCAGCGCCCAGTGGAACACCCTGACCGCGACATCCCATACCAGCACCGGCTGTTTCCCGCCACCCGCCTGCATCTGCGCCATCGTGGTTCTCCTCAAGCAGTAACCGTGTGCGTGACCGGTGGCTCGCCATCCCGGCGGCGCGGTTCGCAGGCCGCGCACGCCACGATGGTAATGCATGCGG
>JAHCLD010000133.1 GCA_026125585.1 Burkholderiales bacterium | reverse complement strand
TGCGCGCGATGCTGTCGGAGTCGCTGCGCGCGGTGATCTCGCAGACGCTGCTGAAGACCAAGGACGGCAGCGGCCGCGCCGCGGCGCACGAGATCATGATCGGCACGCCCGCGATCCGCAACCTGATCCGCGAGAACAAGGTGGCGCAGATGTACTCGGCGATCCAGACCGGCGCGCAGCTCGGCATGCAGACGCTGGACCAGAACCTGGTCGACCTGGTCAAGCGCAACATCGTGTCGTCGGAAGAGGCGCGCGGCAAGGCGATGAACAAGGATCTGTTCCGCTGATTCCGGCGCGGGCCACGGCGGGAAAAAACCAAGGGAGCAAGGCATGGAAAGAGAACAGGCAGTCAAATTCATGCACGACCTGCTGCGGGCGATGGTCGCGAAAAAGGCCTCGGACCTGTTCATCACCGCGGGGTTCCCGCCGGCGATCAAGCTCGACGGCAAGATGACGCCGGTGGCGCAGCAGGCACTGACCAACCAGCACACCGCCGAGCTCGCGCGCGGCATCATGAACGACAAGCAGGCCGGCGAGTTCGAGGCGACCAAGGAGTGCAACTTCGCGATCAGCCCCGGCGACATCGGCCGCTTCCGCGTCAACGCCTTCATGCAGCAGGGCCGGGTCGGCATGGTGCTGCGGACCATCAACACCTCGATCCCGAAGTTCGACGACCTGAAGCTGCCACCGGTGCTGAAGGACGTGGTCATGACCAAGCGCGGGCTGATCATCATGGTTGGCGGCACCGGCTCGGGCAAATCGACCTCGCTTGCCGCGATGATCGGCTACCGCAACCAGAACAGCTACGGCCACATCATTACCATCGAGGATCCGATCGAATACGTGCACGACCACCTGAATTGCGTGGTCACCCAGCGCGAGGTCGGCGTCGACACCGATTCCTGGAACGCCGCGCTGAAGAACACGCTGCGCCAGGCTCCCGACGTGATCCTGATCGGCGAAATTCGCGACCGCGACACGATGGATCACGCGATCGCCTTTGCCGAGACCGGCCACCTGGCGATGGCCACGCTGCACGCCAACAGCGCCAACCAGGCGCTGGACCGGATCATCAACTTTTTCCCCGAAGAGCGGAAACACCAGTTGCTGATGGACCTGTCACTGAACATTCGCGCGCTGGTGTCGCAGCGCCTGATTCCGAAGAAGGACGGCAAGGGCCGTGCCGCCGCGGTCGAGATCATGCTGAACTCGCCGCTGATTTCCGACCTGATCTTCAAGGGCGAGGTGCACGAGATCAAGGAGATCATGAAGAAGTCACGCGAGCTGGGCATGCAGACCTTCGACCAGCATCTGTTCGATCTCTACGAAGCCGGCGAGATCAGCTACGAGGACGCGCTGCGCAACGCCGACTCGATGAACGAGCTGCGGCTGATGATCAAGCTCAACAGCAAGGATGCCAAGGACAAGGACGTCATGACCGGCATCGAGCACCTGAACCTTGTCTGATATCGCTCAGCAGAGACAGGGACGCCGGCCCCCGCGCCGGCGTTTTTGTTGATGGATATTCTGCCTTTCGGCCTCGCGACCTGGGCGGCCTGTGCCGCCATCGTCGGCGGCGCCTACGTGATCTTCGGCATCACCGCCTTCGGCGCGGCGATGTTCACAGTGCCGGCGCTGTCGTACTTCTTCCCGCTCGACTACGTGCTGCCGCTGTGCGTGATCCTCGACGTGTCAGCGGCCTTCGCGCTGGGCTCGCGCTTTTCGAAAGACGCCGACCGTGGCGAACTCAAATGGATGGCGCCGTGTTCGCTGGCCGGCGCGGTCGCCGGCGTCACCGCGCTGGTGACGGTTCCGCAGCAGGCGACGATTGCCGCCTTCGGCATTTTCCTGTTCTGCTACGGCCTCTATTCGCTGTTCGCCGGTGCGCCGCAGGTGGGCATCGCGCGCCATCCCTGGGCAGTGATCTCCGGCTTCTGCGGCGGTGCCGCCGGCACGTTGTTCGGCGTTGGCGCGCCGCCCTATGCGATCTACCTGTCGCGGCGCCTGCCCGACAAGGCCGTGCTGCGCGCGACATTGTCGAACATGGTGCTGCTGTCCACCTCCATCCGTGCGCTGGTCTTCCTCGTGGGCGGGCTGATGCTGTGGGACCGCATCCTCGGTGCGCTACTGCTGCTGCCCTTTGCGCTCGGCGGCATCTGGGCGGGGCATCGCATCCAGTTGAAGGCTTCGCGCGAGACGCTGCTGAAGGTGATCGGTGTGCTGTTGCTGCTGATCGGTGGTTCGTTGATCCTCCGGGTGCTACGGTAACAGTAACACCAGAACAGGCGCTAACAAATTAAGGGCTCAGCCGCAATGTCGGTTAATTTAACCTGCGTTTCTCTCCCGGACTTAAAAGGGATTTGGTGACTGAGGGGCCGCGGATGGTTACGATAACGCTGAGGGTTGTTTTGGCTGGCGCCTCGGCACCTAACTCTATTCGGTTTTACTTTTCAGGGGCATGAAGGCCAACCGCGCAGTCTTGAATGATGCTTCGCAAGCGTTGCTCGTGCATGCATTTCATTGCGAACGTTGGATCTGATGAATTGACCATGGAAAATTTCCCCAAAGACATCTACACGGAACCCGAGCCGGAAGTCGATACGCTCGCCAACCTGGGACCGCTCACCGGCATGGCAGGCATATGGGTGGGCACGCGCGGACTTGACGTCAATCCGAAGCCCGATGGCCCAGAAAAACAGGCTTTTATCGAGCGCATGGAATTGCAGCCGATCGACGCGCAAACCAATGGACCACAACTGTTCTACGGGTTGCGGTACCACACGCGGGTCGTCAAACCTGATGATGTCGAGACATTTCATGATCAGGTCGGCTATTGGCTATGGGAACCGGCGACGGGTACCGTGATCCAGACGCTTTCGATTCCGCGCGGACAGGCGGCGATGGCCGTCGGCCATGCCGGGGCCGACGCCAGAACGTTCCGCCTCGAGGCCGTCCGCGGGTCCGAGACGAACGGGATCGTGTCCAATCCGTTTTTGGAGTACGCGTTCAGGACGGAGCGCTACACCATCACGGTTTCGATCCATGCCGATGGAACGTGGTCCTACGAACAGGACACGGTGTTGATCATCCCGGGTCAGGCGGAGCCGTTTCACCATACGGATCACAACACGCTCCGGAAGATCGGAGAGCCTACGCCCAACCCCACGGCGCAAGCGGCAGCAGCAGGGAAATCCGGGAGATCCCAAGGCCAGGGATGAGTTCTATATCCCGCTTAACACGGCCTGGCGCGGCATCACGCCAGTCCGGTGGGTGCCGCGTTAAGCTCCCTCTTTGGTTTTCCGCATGTTCCCCGCCACGATCTCGTATTTGAACAGCCGGCACTCCGGCGCGCCGTTGAACAACGGCATGAAAATCAAAGGGGTCAGGTTGATTTTTGATTCACATTAAGTATTTTTTACGTAATTTATCGCAACCATGAATCACAAGAACGATTGCAAAAAGCCTGAATCATGCTGCGGCATTTTCTGCTGACTATTGCGGTCATCGTTGCTGCCACAGCCTGCCAGCCGGCAGGCGAACCCCAAACTCCGTCCGCCGCCCTGTTGCACAAGGTCAAGCAGATCAGGGATGCCGGAGCGCTGGACTATGCGGCGGCCAGGGCGTTCCTCGGGGTGCCGCTCGATACTTTCCGCTTCGCGGTGATCGTGAACGGGGACAGGATTACCTCCCGTGGCGGGGAGTATCACCTCAAGAAAGGCCGTGCGTACCCGCCGGAATTCACCACTGTCCGTTTTGACATGGCGTGGGAGGCGGAAAGCAACCGTCCCTCCGTGCTGAGCTGGCACCGGGAGAAAGGGCTGAAATCAATGCTCGGGGTGTCGTTCGACGAGCAGAAAATCTGCATCACCAGAACACTGCTGGAAGACGCATGGGGCCGTGGCAGGGAGGGCCGGTTTTCGCATGGCGATGACCTGTCGATCAGCTATGGCAACCAGGACAAGCTGCTCGTCAGCTTCACCTTCCGCCAGCAGGATTGCGCCGACAGCATGGACATCATCGCGAACGATCCCCGGGCGCACTGGACCACGCCGGCCGATGTGTCCGCCGGCGATGTGGAGTTCGTGACGAAGTTTTTGCCGTTCGACGGGTCTGGCAAGCAGCTGATGGCGCTGGGTCTCGAGTGCGGGCCCAGCGGATCGGCCGGGAGTCGTCCGGAGGACAGAGGGTGTGTCTGTCCCAGGGCGCAGCAGACCCGCACGGGGCCCTGCCATCATGCGGTGACCTGGTCTCCCGCGAAGGAAGGCAGCCTCATGCTGAAGGTATGGCCATTGCTGAATCCGGAGGCGAACTGAACGGAAGAAGCTGTCGTTGGATTTCACCCCTCATCGGGGACCGTTGCGCGCTTCGTCAGCGTGCGCCGCCAACCTCGGGAATCAATGGACGTCCTTGGTTTTCCTCATGCTCCCCGCCACGATCTCGTACTTGAACAGCCGGCACTCCAGCGCCCCGTTGAACAACGGCGTGCGCCGCGACGGCTGCAGCCGCATCAGCTTGGCGATGCGCAGGTCGGCGGTGAGGATGTACGCGGTCCAGCCGGCGTAACGCTGTTTCAGGATGTCGCCGAGCTTCGGATACCAGGCGGCGAGATCGTCGAGTTCTTCGAGGCGCACGCCGTAGGGCGGGTTGGTGATCAGGATGCCCGAGGGCAATGGCGGTTTCGAATCCTCGAAGCTGCACTGCTTCAGTTCGATCTGCGATTCCAGTCCCAGCGCGGCGACGTTTTTGCGTGCCAGCGCGATCGCATCGCCGCTGCGGTCATATCCATAAGTATTTGATTTTATTGATATTTTTATATTTTTCTCGGCAACAGCCTTGAGCGCCGTCCAGGCCGCCGCATCGAAGTTGCGCAGCTTCTCGAAACCGAAGGACCGGTTCAGTCCCGGCGCGCGGCCCATGGCCATCAGCGCGGCCTCGATCAGGAAGGTGCCGCTGCCGCACATCGGGTCGAGCAGCGGCTGCTCCGGCGTCCAGCCGGCAAGCTTGAGGATGCCGGCGGCGAGGTTCTCGCGCAGCGGCGCGTCGCCGGTGGCCGTGCGCCAGCCGCGCTTGAACAGCGGCTCACCGGAGGTGTCGAGGTAGAACACCGCCTCGTCGCGGGTCAGGAAGAGCTGGATGCGCACGTCGGGGTTGCGGGTGTCGACGTCGGGCCGGTCGCCCTCGGCGTCGCGCAGCACGTCGCAGACGGCGTCCTTCACGCGCAGCGTGGCGAAGTCGAGGCTTTTCAGCGGGCTCTTGATCGCCGCGGTGTCGACGCGGAGGGTCTGTCGCGGGCCGAACCACTGCGACCAGCGCAGCTTGCGTGCCGCTGTGTAGATGTCCTTTTCGTCGCGGTAGCGGCACTGGCCGACGCGCCACAGCACGCGGCTGGCGATGCGGCTTTCGAGGTTGACGCGGTAACACAGTGGGAACGCGCCGCGGAAACCGGCGCCGCCATCGACCGGGGCGATCTGCTGTGCACCCAGCGCGGCGAGTTCGTCGCCGAGCACGCCTTC
Organism: Burkholderiales bacterium; assembly: GCA_026125585.1. Classification (GTDB taxonomy): domain Bacteria; phylum Pseudomonadota; class Gammaproteobacteria; order Burkholderiales; family SG8-41. The sequence continues at coordinate 1,402 of JAHCLD010000133.1, read as the reverse complement.
CAGGCCGCGCGGGCAGGTCGCGAAGAATTGTTCCATTAAAATGGTTCCATTAAAACGGTTCCATTCTAGAAGCCGGCGATTGGCCGTTCAGGCCGGTTGCCGCAAATGTTTCCCCTCCGGAGGGGCGGGGGTGAGGGAGGGATGGAACCGTCATTTGCCGGGTGCAGGGATCAGCTCGACGTAGACTTCGAAACGCACGCGCTGCCAGGGGTTACGCGCCTCCGCGAGGCGCACAATGCGCGCCTTCACCGGCGCGCCGAGATCCATCTGGCGCGCGACATCGGCGTTTTCCCGGCGCGGGATGTAGCCGAGCATTTCGCCGCGCCATTCGAGGCGCACCGCGTTGGCGTCGTGCGGGTTGCGCGGCTCGCGCACCAGGTGCAGCGGATCGCCGACGCGCATCATGTCCCACAGCGCCTTGCCTTCGTAGTACTGGAAACCCGCCAGCGGCGATTCCTGGACGATGATGCGGGCATCGGCCGCGGCGGCAGGCGCCGCCAGCATCGCGAGCAGCGCGAGAACGGGGATGTGAAAGGCCATGCCGGTCAGAACGGCTTGACGACGACGAGGATGACCGTGGCGAGCAGGATCAGCACCGGCACCTCGTTGAACCAGCGGTACCAGACGTGGGAGCGGGTGTTGCGGCCCTGCTCGAACTGGCGCAGCAGGCGGCCGCAGCCGTGGTGGTAGCCGACGAGCAGGACCACCAGCGCGAGCTTGGCGTGCATCCAGCCGCCGGTGATCATGCCGTGTTTCGCATAGAGGCCCCAGAGCCAGAGCCCGAACGCCAGCGCTGGCACCGCGAGCAGGGTCATGAAGCGGTAGAGTTTGCGCGCCATCAGCAGCAGCCGCGCGCGGGCGGCCCCGTTCTCTTCCTGCGCGAGGTTGACGAAGATGCGCGGCAGGTAGAACAGCCCGGCGAACCAGGCGATCACGAACAGCAGGTGGAAGGATTTGATCCAGAGCATGGCGCCCATCTTACGTCAGCAGCCGGCGGCGGGTCATCGCCAGCGCGACATGGAAGCCGCCGACGGCGTAAGCGGCGAGCACGGCGATGTGCAGCGCCCAGGCCGCGGGCACCTCGCCGTTGACCAGCGGGCGGGCGAGGGCGACCGCGTGCGTCAGCGGCAGCATGTGGGCGACGGCCTGCGCGGCGGGCGGCAACTGGTCCAGCGGGAAAAACACGCCGCACAGCAGCATCATCGGCGTCACGCACAGCGTGAAGTAGTACATGAAGAAGTCGTAGCTCGGCGACAGCGCCGTCATGATCAGGCCCAGCGCGGCGAAGGCGAGGCCGGTCAGGAAGATCAGCGGCACCACCGCCAGCGCCAGCGGCGAAGGTATCAGCCCGAGCGCCGTGGCGACGATCAGCACCGCGCTGCCGGACAGGAAACTCTTGCTG
>JAHCLD010000132.1 GCA_026125585.1 Burkholderiales bacterium | reverse complement strand
GTTCATCAAGGGCGACTTCACGCACGTCCCCTACAAGGGCACCGGCCCGTCCCTGACCGCGCTGGCGAGCGGCGAGGTCGAGTTTTCCTTCAGCAACATTCCGGCCGCGCAGCCGCTGATCGACCGTTTCCGGGTGCTCGGCATCACCAGCGAGAAGCGTTCGTCCCTGATGCCGGAAGTGCCAACGATGATCGAAGGCGGCCTGCCGGGCTTCGTCACGCAGACCTGGTACGGCGTGCTGGTGGCGCGCGGCACGCCGCAGCCCATCGTCGACACGCTGAATTCGATCATCGTGAAGGCGGCCCAGCGTGAGGACTTCCGCAACCGCATGCTGCAGATGGGTTCCGATCCGATCGCCGAGTCACCGGAGTATTTCCGGAAAATGCTGGCGGAGGAGATCGAGCGCTGGGGCAAGGTGATCAGGGCTTCGGGGATCAAGCCGTAGCCGGGAGTTTGCACGGATTGCACGGATGGCCCGGCGGCTGCCCGGCCGCCGCCGGCGACCTGCGCGTCAGGCAGTGAGTCGCGGCGCGGGGATCCCTGATGATTGCGGAGGCGCTCCCGGCGGCCAATGCGGGATCAGGCGGGATCAGCGTCCCGTATATTTCGAGGGCGCGCGGGTTTTTTCCCGGTGCTGCTGGCAGGGCATGCAGCGCTTGGCGCTGGGATAGGCCTGCAGGCGTTCGTAGGGCACGCGCTCGCCGCAGTCGATGCACAGGCCGTACCGGCCGTCCGCGATGCGCTGCTCTGCCGCGGCGATGTCGCGCACCTCGCCGATATCCCGCAGGACCTCCGCCTCCGATATGTCACGCAGCAGGCTGGCGGCGGCCTCGTCGCCCATGTCGCCGACGCCGCCCACGAGTTCCGCATGATGCGCCTTGCCGGAACGCGCAAGCACGTCGCGGATTTCGTCCAGGAGATGGCTTTTGCGCCTGGCCATCCAGTCTTTCAGGGAGGCAAGCTGTTTCCCGGTCAGTGTGTTCATGTCCCGCATGATGCGATATGCCCGGGCGGGAGGTTTTGATCTGAATCAAACGGCAGGCGGTAAGTCCTGCAGTGGCCTGCGGCATCGTGACAAGGGGCGGTGAGCTGTCGCGGGAGAATGCGGGATTCTCAACAACGGGATCAGAAGAGAAACCTTTTCAGGCGGCCGAACAAGAAAAGCGGGGTGCGGATGAGATGTCGGGCGACGACATTCAATTCTGCAATCCCGGGTTCCGGAAATTTTGCGACCGGGTTCCCGTCAGCCGGCGATCTTTGAAAAAAATCCGGGGAGTCCTTGCGGAATTCCCCGGATCTCCCTGACGCGCTTCGGCCGAAGCGCGCATGTCCTGAATTTTACATCCGGTCCTCAGGTCCTCTCGAGGATGTGCAGCCCGCGCACCCGGTCGAGCAGGTAAAGCAGGCCGCGGTCGTCGACGGTGACGTCGTTGCTCTGCACGCGGTCGGAACCCTGCGGCACGTCGGGCACGTAGTAGGCGACTTCCTTCATTGCATGCGGGTTCGAGATGTCGACGATGCGCAGGCCGTGGGCGAACCAGGCCACCGGGATTTCGGTGCCGGTGACCTTCTCGCAGGGCTGGTGGCAGCCGGTGGCGTAGGGCTGCTGCTCCGGCGGTATGTCTTCGAGCTGGAAGCTGGAAACCACGGTCGGGTGCTTCTCGTCGGTGATGTCCACCATCCACAGGAAGGCCGAGTTGTGCGGCGGGCAGTCCGGCAGACGCACCACGTCCTCGTCCGAGACCACCAGGAAATCGCGGTTCCTGATCTTGAAGGGAATGCGCAGCGCGGTGTGGGTCGGCCAGGGGAAGGGCGGGCTCCAGTCGAGGCCGGAGACGAACTTCGGTTTCGTCATGTCGTCGATGTCGAGGATCACGAAGCCGCCGTGCCAGTAGCTGGTGTAGAGCCGGTTGCCGTGGCGCAGCGGGTGGTGGCATTTGTGCGCCGCGCCGTGCCAGGCCGGCTTTTCGCCACCGGCGATGTGCTGACCGGGCATCCACCAGCGGCCGACTTCCTCGGGTTTCGCCGGATCCTTGAGGTCGAGGATCATCACGATGTTGCCGAGATAGCCGTCCACGGTCGGTGAAATGTAGGCGTAGCGGCCGTCGAAGTCGAAGCGGTGCACGCCGCGCGCGTAGTCGACGCCGGGCCTGTCGTCGGTTTCCCACAGCGTGATCAGCTTCGGTTTCGCCGGATTCGACACGTCGTAGATGCCCAGTCCGCCGCGGAAATCGTCGGGCGGCACCTCGCCTTTCGCGTTTTTCGGGGACAGAACCTCCCGGTTGGTCAGCATGATGTCGCCCGAGACCCGCACCTTGTGCGAGTGGGTGCCCTCCGGCATGTTGATTTCGGACAGGAACTTCGGATGCTTGGGATCCTTGACGTCGAAAATCAGCGTGCCGTGCGGGTTGCGCATGTTGCCGACGTAGGCGATGTTGCGTTCGACCACCACCTGGCCGCCGCCCGCGCAGTCGGTGAAGGACAGCGGTTCGAGGCCGGCGCTGCAGTTGTGCTGGTGACCCTCGCCGCCGCCGGCGCGGACGTCGACGTAGGCGACTTCGCGGATGCCCTTGGATTTGCTCATGTTCTGTTTTTCCGAATGATTGCCGCAGTGGGATATTACTGCAGTTTGATGTTGGCGGCCTTGATGACCTTGCCCCATTTCTCGTGCTCGCTGCGGATGAAGCGGCCGAATTCCTCCGGCTTGTCGCCCACCGGTTCGGTCGCCATGCTCAGCAGCCGCTCCCTGACTTCGGCGTTGCCCAGCGCCCTGACCAGTTCCTGGTTCAGGCGGGCGATGATCGCCTTGTTGGTTTGGGCTGGAGCGAGCCAGCCGAACCAGCCGATGACCTCGAAGTCCGGCAGTCCAGACTCCGCGACGGTCGGCAGTTCGGGCGCCACCGGCGAACGTTTGGCGCTGGTGATCGCCAGCGCGCGCACCTTGCCGGCCTTGACCTGCGGCGTCGCGGCGAGCGCGATGCTGAACAGGGCCTGGGTCTGTCCGGCCAGCGTTTCCTGCAGCGCCGGCGCGCCGCCCTTGTACGGCACGTGCACGAAGGCGGTGCCCGTGGACAGGCGGAACTGTTCCAGCGCGAGGTGGCCGGAGGTGCCGTTGCCGGCGGAGGCGAACACGAAGCCGCCTTTTCTGGCCTTGATCTCGGCGATCAGTTCCTTGACCGATCTGGCCGGCACCGAGGGATGCACGACGAGGATATTGGGCACGGTGATGCCCAGCGTGACCGGCGCGAAATCCTTGACCGGATGGTAGGGCACGTTGGGATAGAGGCTGGGGTTGATCGCCACGCCGGCCGCAACGAGCACGAAGGTATAGCCGTCGGGAGCCGAGCGCGCGGCCATGTCGTAGGCGATGCCGCCGTTGGCGCCGGGGCGGTTGTCGATGACGACGGTCTGGCCCAGCCCGGTGTTGAGGTGCGGACCGACCAGCCGCGCCAGCGTGTCCGCCGGCCCGCCGGGCGGCACGGCGACGATCATGCGGATCGGACGGTTCGGGTAATCCTGCGCCTGCGCGTTTGCCGACAGTGCCAGCGTTCCGGTAATCGCCAGCGCGGCGATTTGCCTGAGTGTCATGATCAAGGTTCTCCTCGTTCCGTTTTTTGCCGGAGCGGATGCCCGCGGTGCCCCGGGTGCTCCTGACCGCGTGGCTGCCCGGGACTGCTGGAATGATGTCGCAAATTACATAAGCTGAACAGTCAGAAAAATCCGGAATTTCATAAGAATATACTTATGATATTTTTATGATATTTCCGATGGTCCGATTGAATGGATTCCGAATGGAGGCAGGCGGCATGGCACAGCCGGACTGGTTCATACGCGCCAACCTGAAGCCGCGGCATTTCCGGATGCTGGTGGCACTGGATGACCTGCGGCACCTGGGCCGGGTTGCGCAGAGTCTGCACGTCACGCAGCCGGCGGTGTCGCTGGCGCTGGGCGAGCTGGAAAAAGGGCTGGGCTTCAAGCTTTTCGAGAGGACGCCCAAGGGCGTCCTGCCCAATGCCTACGGCGAATGCCTGATCCGGCACGCGCGCGCGGTGCTGGCGAGCCTGGTGCAGGCGCGGGACGAGTTGCATGCGCTGCAGTCGGGGGCTTCCGGCAAGGTCACCGTCGGCGCGCTGCCGGCGATGCGGCCGGGCCTGTTGCCCCGTGCGCTGGCCATGCTCAGGGAAAAAACGCCGCAGACCATTGTCATCGTGCACGAGGGCTCGATGGAATCCATGCTGCCCGAGCTGCGCCGCGGCACCGTGGACCTGATCGTCGGACGGCTGACGGGCCGCGATGCTTCGGGCGATTTTTCCGAAGAAACGCTGTACGAGGGGCACAATGTGGTGGTCGTGGGTCCCCGGCATCCGCTGGCACGGCGCCGGCGCCTGGACTGGCAGGAACTGGCCGGTTTCCCCTGGGTGTTGCCCCCGGTGGGTTCGCTGGCGCGGGAGCCGCTGGAAAACGTGTTCCACAAGAACGGCCTCGGCGTGCCCGCCGGCTGTGTGGAAACCATGTCCATCGACGTGATCACCGGATACCTGCAGCTGACGGAGGCCATCGGCCTGCTGTCGCAGGTGGTCGCGCGGCATTACATCGAGGCCGGCCTGCTGGCGCAGTTGCCGCTGGGCCTGCCCGATCCCCAGCGACCGATCGGTGTCACCTGGAGCCGGCACAGGCCGCCGTCGGCGGCGATGCGTTCATTCATGCAGTGCCTGCGCGTCTCGGCGGCGCAGCTCACGGCCTGACCGGGCCTTCACTGCAGCCGCGGATTCAGCACGTCGCGCAGGCGGTCGCCGACCAGGTTGATGGCCATGATCGTCAGCAGCAGCGCGAGTCCGGGGAACAGGCTGATCCAGTAGTGCCCCGCCAGCAGGTAGTTGTAGCCGTTGGCGATCAGCAGACCCAGTGAAGGTTCGGTGATCGGCAGGCCGAGGCCGAGGAAGGAGAGCGTCGCTTCCAGCGCGATGGCGTGGGCGACCTGCACGGTGGCGACGACGATCAGCGGCGGCAGCACGTTGGGCAGCACGTGGCGGAACAGGATGCGCGCCTCGCCGTAGCCGGCGCAGACGGCGGCATCGACGTATTCCCTCCGCAGTTCGACCAGCGCCGCGCCGCGCACGGTGCGCGCGTAATAGGCCCATTGCACGACCACCAGCGCGGCGATGATGCGGTCGATGCCCTGTCCGGTCAGCGCGAGCAGGATCAGCGCGACGAGGATCGACGGAAAGGACAGCTGGAGGTCGACCAGGCGCATGACCAGCGCATCGATCCAGCCGCCGGCGCGCGCCGAAACGAGGCCGACGGCGAGGCCGATGCCCAGCGCGAGGGCCGTCGACAGCAGGCCGACGCCGAGGCTGATGCGCAGGCCGTGGAGGATGGCCGACCACATGTCGCGGCCCTGGTCGTCGCTGCCCAGCCAGTAGCTGTGGCCCGCCGCGGCGGCCGAGCCGGGCGGGAGCCTCGCGTCGAGAATGTCGAGCCCGGCAAGGTCGTAGGGATCCTGCGGCGCCAGCCAGGGCGCGGCGAGCGCGGCGGCGAACAGCAGGGCTAGCACCGCGAGCGCCGCCAGCGCGATGCGGTCGCGCGCGAAACCGGCGGCGAATTCGCGCGCAGGGGCGGCCGCGGCGATGCCGGCGCTCATCGCGCGATGCCCGGGCGCACCCGCGGGTCGAGCGCCGCGTAGAGCAGGTCGACCGCGAGGTTGATGAGAATGAACAGGCACACCGTCACCAGCAGGTAGGCGACGATCACCGGCCGGTCGAGCAGGCCGATGGAGTCGATCAGCAGCTTGCCCATGCCGGGCCAGGCGAACACGGTTTCGGTGACCACGGCAAAGGCGACCAGCGAGCCGAACTCGAGGCCGGCGACGGTTACCACCGGAATCAAGATGTTGGGCAGCACGTGCACGCGCAGCACGTCGCGCTCGGCGATGCCCTTGGCGCGGGCGTAACGCACGTAGTCCTGCAGCATCGCCTCGCGCGTGCCGGCGCGCACCAGGCGGATCAGCAGCGCCAGCTTGAACAGCGCAAGGTTGACCGCCGGCAGGATCAGGTGGCGCAGGCCTTCCCAGCTGAGGAAGCTCACCGGCACGCCGAAGAGTTCGGTCGTCGGGCCGCGGCCGGTGGTCGGCAGCCAGCCGAGCTGCACCGAGAACAGCAGGATCAGCATCAGGCCGACCCAGAAGGTGGGCAGCGAGAAACCGAGAATGGATCCGGCCATGATCGCGCGGCCGGTCCAGGATTTCGGTTTCAGTCCGGCAAGCAGGCCCAGCGGCACGCCGAGCGCGACCGCGATCAGCATCGCCAGCAGTGCCAGTTCCAGCGTCGCGGGCAGGCGTTCGAGGATCAGCGTGATCGCCGGCACGCCGGCGACGAAGGAGCTGCCGAGGTCGCCGCCGAAGGCGCCCCGCAGGAAAACCAGGTACTGCCGCCACAGCGGCAGATCGAGTCCGAGCTGCGCGGTGAGGCGCGCGATTTCCGCCTGGTCGGCCTGCGGGTTGACTAGGATGTCCGCCGGATTGCCGATCGCGTAGACCCCGGCAAACACCAGCAGCGACATCACGAACAGCGTGGCGGCGCTCTGGGCGAGGCGGCGGAGCGCGAAACTCAGCATCGCCGTTCAGCGCGGCGTGAAATGGTGGGCAAAGGTGAATTCGTCGGTGCGCGGCGTATAGGCGAGGCCGGCGCGCATCGCCCAGCTGACGACCTGGTGGTGCAGCGGGATGAAGGCCAGGTCCTGCATCGCCAGCGTGTTGGCTTCGCGCGCCAGCATCTCGCGTTTTGCGCGGTCGACGCTGCCCAGGGCCCGTTCCATCAGCGCGTCGACTTTCGGATTGGCGTAGCGGCCCCAGTTCCAAGCGCCGTAACCCTTGTCCGGATCCGGCGTCGCGACCAGCGAGCGCAGCGCGAGGTCGGCGGCGAAGGAACCCCAGCCGAGCAGCGACACGGCGGTT
>JAHCLD010000131.1 GCA_026125585.1 Burkholderiales bacterium | reverse complement strand
CGCCGGCGTTTCCGGCTTCGGCGCGGCGGCAACCGGCGCGGGCTGGCGTGGCGGCGCTTCGGGTTGCACGCGGGGCGTGGCGGCGGCCGCGCGCTGCTCGGCCGGCGAAGCAGGCGCGATGATCGTGCCGGTGGCGATCGGCGCCTGTGCCGGCGCTGCCGGTTGCGCCAAGGGGGCGGGTGGTTGTGCGGATGCCGGCGGCCTGCGGATGAACAGACCGGGATTGGTGATCTGGAGGTAGACGTAGATCGCAAAACCGAGGGCGGCGAGTCCGCCAACGAGTCCAAGGGCCATGACCGGACTGACGCGGAAACGGCTTGCGGGCGCGGCTGCCGCCGCCGGGCGGGCGGTGGCTTGCATGACGGTGGCGGCGCGGGCCTGGTTGCGTTCGGTGCGGGTCTGCGCGGCGCTTCGCGGCGGCGGCGCGGCCGGCGGCTCCTCGGACGCCGCCGGGGCATCGGCCTGCAGCGGTTCCAGCGTCAGTTCCAGCTTCGGCGATTTCGCGGCGGCCGCGGCGGCGGCTGTCCCGGCCGCCGGGCTTTCGGTGGCCGGCTGCTGCGGCTGCGCTTCGCCACGGTCCTTGGCGGCCTTTTCCAAGGCCTTCATCAGCAGGCTCATGGGGCGGGCTGGGCGGCGGGCGCGGACTCGATTTGAGGGAGGAAGCGCTGGAAGAATTTCAGTTCGTCGCTGTCCAGCGAAGGATTCGGCACGACGGTGGGGCGCAGGAAAATGACCAGTTCGCTTTTGCTGACGCGTTCGTCGCGGAAGCGGAACAGTTCGCCGAGGTCGCCGACCTTGTCCGCGCCGGGCAGCTGCTCGCGGTTGCGCTGCACGTTGTCCTGCATCAGTCCGCCGAGAATGACGGTCTGGCCGTTGCCGATCTGCAGCACGGATTCCATTTCGCGCACCTGGATTTCCGGGACCGGGTTGGCGACGCAGTTCGCCCGGTTGGCGTCGCACAGGCTCGGATTCGGGTCATTGCGGAAACGCAGGAAGCGGGAGATCGTCGGCCGCACGGTGAGCAGCACGCGCCCGTCATCGTTGACCTGCGGGGTGACGCCCATCACCACGCCCAGCGCCACGGTCTTGGCGGTGGAGTTGAAGGTGGTCGAGGCCACGCCCTGGGTGGTGTTGGATTGCGCCTGGATTTCGAAATACACCAGATTGTCCACGGCCTTGAGCAGCGCCGTCTGGTTGTTCAGCACCATCATCTTCGGGCTGGACAACACGCGGGTGTTGCCGAATTCCTGCAGCAGCTTGACGGTGGCGTTGAAATTGCCGACGTCGGAGGTCGGGTTGGTGTAGCCGAGCTGGAAGAAATTGGCGCCAAGCTGCTGCAGGCCGGTGCCGAATCCGCGCAGCAGCTGCTGGCTGAAGGACAGTCCGCCGCTGACCGGCAGGCGGCTCCAGTCGATGCCGCCCTGGTAGTTGTCGGACAGGTTGACCTCGACGATGGTGGCTTCGATCAGCACCTGGCGCTGGGCGCCGCGCTCGACCTTGGTGAGGTAGTCGGTGACCAGCTGGTGCTGTTTTTCGTTGCCGTTGACGGTGATGGTGCCGGCGACCGGGTTGACGATGACGTCGTCCGGCAGCAGCGAGGCGGTCATGGCCTGGGGGCTGCCGAGAGAGCCCATGGAGTTCGCCAGGGCGGGCGCAGACTGTCCGGCCTTGCTCGCGGCTTCGAGCTGTTTGGTGCGCAGTTCCTGTTCCTGCTTGATCAGCTCCAGGCGATCCTGCCTCGCCTGGGCCGACTGGCTCTGCTTCATCGACGAATTCAGGATCGAGCGTACCGACTGCTCGAGCAGTTTCCAGAAATCCGAATTCGACGTCGTGGTCACGGTCGTGCTCGAGGTGTTGCCGGCGGTCTGGGAACTGCCGACCTGGCCGCCCTGCTGGCCGGTGCTCGCCAGTTGCCCCGATGCACCGGTGGTCGAATTGGTCGTGCGCTGGATGTTGACGTAGTTGACGACGTAGGTCTTGATGAACGGTGTGTCCGGCGAAACGACGATGGTGTTGCCCTTCGTTTCGTAGCGCAGGTCGACCTGCCGCGAAATGCGTTCGAGAATCGCCGGCAGCGTTTCGTTGATCGCGTTCAGGCTGACCAGCCCGCTGAGGCCGGGATGGATGTCGATGTTCTGTTTGGTGTCGCGGGCCAGCGCGATCAGCAGTTCCTTGACCGGCACCTCATGGACCACCACGCTGTAGGTCTGCGGTTTGGCCTGCGCGACCGGGGGCGGGACCAGCGTCGAGATCCGGGCCGGAGGCGGAATGGCCGGCGCAGTCTGGGGTTTTGCCGCGGGCGCGGCGATGTGCCCTTCCGACTGGGGCACATGGGGGCGGATGTTTGCGCAGCCGCCTGCCAGCAGGCTCGCGACGGCAAGCGCCAGGGTTGCGGACCTGCAGTCGGACCACCGCTCGGACATGTTGATCATTCTCCCCTTGCTTCCGGGTGTTTTTGGTTGGGTCTTCTGTCCCGCGGACCCCGGAGCTCGCCAGTGCTCACGGTGCATTCCGGCTCCGGACTTCAGCCTTGATCCCCTGCACGGTACGCAGCAACGGCCGGTAAGCCTTCAGGGACGGCGGCAATTTTGCCATCGCCTCACGGGCTTCGCTCTGGCTGTCGAAACTGCCCCAGACCACGTTCAGTACCGGCGCACCTTTTGCGGCCGTACGATACACAAAAAGACTATTAATTTCAATGATGTTAGAGAGGAATTTGAGGTGATTGTTAAGCTGTTGTCCGTCGCCCGAACTCATCAGCTGGATGGTGTGGGTCCGGGGTTTGGCGCTGTCGAGCCAGACGCTGGTGGCCGCCAGCCGGATATCGAGCAAGGAGCCTGCCGCTGATGACGCTTCGGTCGCGGCCGCCGGTTCGGCGGGGGGCGTTGCCGCCGCCGTGACCGGTGTTACCGTGACCGTATTATTGTAAGTATTTGATTTTAAAGAGTTTTTCTGATTTTCACCATTGTCCGCAGGTGTCGTGACCGGGCTTTGCGTCGATGCCGGAGCGGTGTGCTCCGCATCGACGGTGACCGGCGCCGGCGCGTCGCGCCGGCCGGTCAGCGCAAAAATGGCGGCGCCGGCGACCATGCCGGCGATCACCAGCAGGGCGCCCCGGCCCCAGCGCGGCGACGCGCCGGCCGGACGCGGGTTGCGGGCGAATTCGCTGTCGCGGACGGCGGCATCGAGATGTTTCTGGCGGACGCTGTGGGTGTTCTCCGAGAACGCGGCCAGCAGCGCCTTGTCGGTGACCAGGTTGATGCGGCGGGTCAGGCCGCCGGAGACGCGGGCGATTTCACGGACGATGCCGTCGGTGAACAGGTCGGGGCCGCGGTAGCCGGCAGCACGCAGGCGGAACATCAGGTATTCGCGGGTTTCCGCCGCGGTCAGCGGCTCCAGCCGGAAACTGTGGGTGATGCGTTCCTTCAGCTGGCGGATGCTGTTCTCGCGCAGGTTGTCGTCGAGCTCGGGCTGGCCGAAGAGCACGATCTGCAGCAGCTTGTCGGACTTGGTTTCGAGGTTCGACAGCAGGCGGATTTCCTCGAGGGTGGCGATCGGCATGCCCTGGGATTCTTCGACGAACAGCACCACGCGCTTGCCCTCGGCATGGCGCTTCAGCAGGTGTTCCTGGATCGCGTGCATCACGGCGAGCCGGCTGGCGTCGCGCGGGATGTCGAGCTGCAGCTCGAAGGCGATGGCGTGCAGGATTTCCTCGGGGGAGACGCTGGGATTGGCGAGGTAGACCGTTTCGACGTGGGCCGGCAGCCGCGTCTGCAGCATGCTGCAGAGCATCGTCTTTCCGCTACCGACTTCGCCGGTGACCTTGACGATGCCCTCGCCCTGGGTGATGGCGTAGATCAGGGCTTCGAGGATCGGGCCGCGGTTGCCGCCGCCGAAGAAGAAATCGGTGTTCGGGGTGATCTTGAACGGCGGCTGGGTGAGGCCGAAGTGCTCGTAGTACACGGCTATTTGTCCTCGCCCTTGTTGCCGCCCGCATCGTCGCGGGTCTGCATCCGGCTGTAGAGCGTGGTGCGGTGCACGCCCAGCCGCTTCGCGGCCTGGGACAGGTTGCCGTTGGTCAGCGCCAGCGCGGCCTCGATGAAGCCACGCTCCCAGCGCTTGAGCACGTCGTCCAGGCGGAAATCGGGATCGGCCTCGAGCTGGCGGCGCGCCGAATCGAGCAGCACGCCGTCGTCCGCCGGCGTTGGCATGCCGCTGACGTCCGGCGCCAGGCTTTCGCGGTCGAGCTCGGTCTGCAGCAGCGCCGGGGTGATGCGCGTGTCCGAGTACTTCGTGCACAGCCGGATCACGATGTTGCGCAGTTCGCGCACGTTGCCGGGGAAGGCGTAGTCGCTCCACAGCCGCCGCGCGTCCGCGTCCAGTTCGAAGGGGCGGGCGCCGATCTGCGTCGCGTAGAACTGCCGGTAGTGGTCGAGCAGCAGGATCTTGTCGCCGCCGAGGTCGCGCAGGGAGGGCATGCCGATGGTGAACACCGACAGCCGGTGGTAGAGATCGGCGCGGAAGCGGCCGTGGCGGATTTCGCTGCGCATGTCGCGGTTGGTCGCGGCGACCACGCGGGCGTTGGAGACGCGGCTCTGGGTTTCGCCGACGCGCTGGAATTCGCCGTTCTCGAGCACCCGCAGCAGTTTCGCCTGCAGTTCCAGCGGCAGTTCGCCGATCTCGTCGAGGAACAGCGTCGAATCGACGGCGTCCTCGAAATAGCCGGCGCGCGCGGTGACCGCGCCGGTGAAGGCGCCCTTGGCGTAGCCGAACAGCGTGGGCTCGACCAGCGTCGGCGAGATCGCCGCGCAGTTCAGCGCAAGGAAGGGCTTGCCGGCGCGGCGGCTCTGCTTGTGCAGGGCCTGGGCCACCAGTTCCTTGCCGCTGCCGGATTCGCCCTCGATCAGCACCGGGAACGGCGCGTCGGAGAACTGCGCGATCTGCTCGCGCAGCTTCTGCATCGGCGGGCTGTTGCCGAGCAGGCCGGAGACGGAGACGCCGGTTTCCGCCGCGGTGACGCTGAGCGCCTGCAGCAGCAGCGCCTTCAGCCGCGCCGGATCGGCCGGCTTGGCGACGAAATCAATGGCGCCCAGCGTGCGCGCGTGGCGCGCGTTGGCCTCGTCGTTCTGGCCGGAGAGCACGATGATTTTCATCGCCGGCGCGGCGGCGATCAGTTCGGCGATCAGCTGGAATCCCTCGTCGGGACGGTGCGGCCGCGGCGGCAGGCCGAGGTCGATCAGCGCGAGCTGCGGCGGCGCGTCCATCTGCCGCAGCAGCGCCTTGGCGTGGTCGCGCGATTCCGCGGTGCGCACGTCGAAGTCGCCGCCCAGCACGTAGCCCAGCGTGTCGGTAATCGCGGGGTCGTCGTCGACGATCAGCAGTTCGGGTTTTGCCGGGTTGGCCATGGGGTGTTCCGGGAAATCACCGGAGGATTGACTGGTTCGCTTGGGCTGGTTTGCTTACTAACCCGCTGAAATTACTGGGCATTGCGGCCCATTGTGCCAGATTGGCGATGCCCGGGGAAACGCCCGCCGTGGCGTGCCCGTTCACGGTCCCGCGACGCAGGCGAGATAGGCCTGTTCGAGATCGGCCGCGCCGTGGCGGCGGATGAATTCGGCGGGCGCGCCCGCGAACAGCAGCCGGCCGTGGTCGACGACGGCCATGCGGCCGCACATTTCGCCGACATCGTGCAGGGCGTGCGTGGTCATCAGCACGGTTTTTCCGGATTCATGCTGGCGGCGCAGTTCCTGCTTGAGCAGCGCCCGCGCCCTCGGATCCAGCCCGCTGGTGGGTTCGTCGAGAATCAGCAGGTCCTTGTCGGCGAGCAGGCAGGCGGCCAGCCCGAGTTTCTGCGTCATTCCCTTGGAGTAGGCGCGCGCCGGCTTGTCGAGCGCCCCGGCATCGAGTTCCAGCGCTTCCAGCATGGACCTTGCCCGTTTTTCGTCGTAAGTCCGCCGGTGCAGTTCGGCGAGATAACGCAGGAAATCGCGGCCGCTCAGGTAATGGGGCGGCGTGAAGCGTTCGGGCAGGAAGGCAAGCCGGCCGTGCGCCGCGGTTTCACGGTGCGGGGTGCCGAAGATCTCGATGCGGCCGGACTGGATGTCGCAGAAATCGAGGGCGCATTTGACCAGCGTGGTCTTGCCTGCGCCGTTGGCGCCGACCAGGCCGAAAAACTCGCCGTCCGCGATGTCGAGCGACACTTCGGCCAGCGCGACGGTCTTGCCATAGGATTTGCACAGCTGGCTGATGTGCAATGCGGGCGCTGACATGCGGCGTAACTTAGCCGAAACTCCTCCGGGGGTAAACAGTGCCGGCGGCGCATGCCGCGGCCGTTGCACCGGTCTTATCGGTCTTGTAATCTCGTTCCATGCAAAACGCCGACCACGCGCTGCTGCAACAGCTGTCCGAGAACAGCCGGCGGTATCGCGACCCGCTGGCGGCCGTCGACTGGGCGCAGCTCGACGCGGATGCGTTCTGGCTGCCCGAATCCGCGCTTTCCCTGCACGGCCTCGCCGCCTACGGGGATCTGGCGCCGGATGTGCGGCGGCGGCTGTCGCAGTACGAATTCATCAACGTCATGTGCGCCGGACTGTGGCTGGAGCGCGTGTTCATGCAGCGCCTGTCGCAACGCCTGTCGGCGCGGCTGCCGCGGACGGAATACCAGTATTTCCTGCACGAGATGCGCGAGGAGGCGGGGCACAGCCTGATGTTCCTGCGCGCCATCGAGGCGGCGGGTCTGGAAGTGCCCGCCGACGCCTGGCAGCCGCCGCACGCGGCCGACTGGCTGGCGCGCCGGGCGCCGGCCGGCGGCGTGCTGTTCTGGGCGGCGACGGTGGTCGCCGAGGACGTGCCGGACAAGTTCAACCGCCACCTGCGCGCGATCGACGGCGTCAATCCGGTGGTCCGCGACATCTGCACCGTGCACTGCATTGACGAGGCGCGCCACATCGCGGCGGCGCGCGCGCAACTGGAGGCGGCCCTGTCCGCGCTGCCGCGCGCGGCGCCGGCGCTGCTCAGTCCACTCGTGCGGGTGGCG
>JAHCLD010000130.1 GCA_026125585.1 Burkholderiales bacterium | reverse complement strand
GCCCGTCGCCATTTACCTTCACCTCAAAGCCCGCGCGTTGCAGCCGTTTCGTTACCTCCGCCGGCACATCGCGCCCGGAGGTGAGTTTGTTCGGCGTGCCGGTGTAGTGGAATAGCCGGCCGCGGCGCTTCAGCACACGCGCCAGCTGGTCGTAGAAGGCCTGCGAATACAGCTCGCCGGCGATGCCGAAACGCGGCGGGTCGTGCAGCACGACTTCAAATGAGGCGGCGGGCAGCGACTTGATCTCTTTCGCGATATCGCCCTGTGTCAGCATGATCCGTGGATCGTCCCGCGGCGACCAGGGATTGAGGCCGCGCAGCCAGAGCACGTCGGGATTCTTCTCGAAGGACCGTACCTGCCGTGCGCCATGCGCGAGGCAGTGGGCCGCGAAATATCCGAGCCCGCCGCAGCAGTCGAGGATTGTTTTGCCGCGCGGCGCGATCAGGCCCACCTTGCGTTCGGCGTCGTCATAAGGCGAGACCCGCGCCGTCGGCAGCATCTTGATGCCGTCGATCTCGAAGGTTGGTGCGCCCCATTCGGTGGGCACCAGCTTGATCAGCGATCCCGAAAAACGCTGCACCGGTTCCCAGGCCGCGCCGGTCCAGTGGTAGATCGTGCGTTCGCGGCAGTCTTCGATGAAGGGATAATTCATGCCCTGCCAGGACCAGCCGGCGGCGTGCACGGCGACCGTGGCCCGCGAACGGCCGAGATCGAGCGAACAATCGAGCGTGCCTGCGCCGTCGCGCGCGGCGGCGCGCAGCGCGTCGTGGTTCTCGGCGGTCAGCAGGGGTCCGGGCATCGCGATGGAGTCTGGCGGCGGTGCGCGATTCTCGCAGATCGCGGCTGTCCGCGGAGGGGCGGGATCCGCGCCGAGGCCGGGATGCTGTTCACGGAAAGCAAAGCGGGAGAGAATCGGCACACTTTCCAACCCACGGATATTCCGCAATGAACAAACCCGTCTGTCTGCTGTGGCTTGATGATTTCCCTGAATATGAAAAAGCCCTTGCCGAAGCGGGCCTCGCCGGCCGCCTCGAATTGCATCATGTGAAAAGCAGCGACGCACCGCCCGCGGACCTGCTGCCGCGCGTTGAAGTCCTCGTCGGGCGCAAGCACGGCGGGCTGCTCGGGCGCCTGCCGAAGCTGCGCTGGGTGCAGACCGTGACCGCGGGCGTCGAATCCTGGCTGGCGGCGCCCGGCCTGCGCGGGGATGTGGCGTTGTGCAACGCGCGCGGCTCGCACCGCCACTCGATGTCGGAAAACATTCTCGGCGCGTTGTTCCACCTGACCAAGCCGTACATGGCCATCGCGCTCGACCAGAAACAGGGGCGCTGGCACAAGCGCCAGTCGTCGCTGCTCGCCGGCCAGACGCTGGGCATCCTCGGCCTCGGCGCGATCGGGCAAGAACTGGCACGGAAGGCTGTCGCGCTGGAGATGCGCGTGATCGGCACGAAGCGTTCGCCGGAGCCGGTCGAAGGTGTGGAAGAAGTGTACGGCAGCGACGAGGCGGATGCCGTGCTGCACCAGTCGGATTTCATCGTGATGCTGATGCCGGCCACCGCCGAGACCGACGATTTCATCAACGCCGGGCGCCTGCGGATGATGAAGCCGACCGCCTGGCTGATCAACTTCGCCCGTGGCAGCCAGATCGTCGACGCCGACCTGATCACTGCGGTGAAGGCGAAGACCATCGCCGGCGCGGTGCTCGACGTTTTCCGCGAAGAGCCGTTGCCGGCTTCGCATCCTTTCTGGAACACCGAAAACATCCTCGTGTTGCCGCACATCGGCGGCGGCTACGCCGGCCGCGCCGCGGCGGTGGCCGCAATCTTCGCGGAAAACGCGCGCTGCGACCTCGAGGGCGAGCCTTTCGCGACCGGGGTCGATCGCGAACTCGGTTACTGAGAAACGTGCAGCGGCGGGCTCGCTGCCTCTCAACCTTCCGCCACTGGCAGCGGCACTGCGCTCAGTCGGCGCGGGCCCCCGAAGCCTGGATCACCTTGGCGTATTTCTCGATCTCGCGTTTGAGATAGGCCGCCATTTCCACGGGCGAGGTCGCCAGCGGCGTCGCGCCTTGGTTCTCCATCAGCTTCTTCACCTCGGGGTCGGTGAGCACCTTGCTCATCTCCGCGTGGAAGCGCGACACGATGGCCTCCGGCGTTTTCGCCGGGAAGAACAGGCCGTACCAGTTGTCGCTCTCGAAACCCTTCAGCGTTTCGTCCACGGTGGGCAGGTTCGGCAACGAGGGCGTGCGTTTGAGCGTGGTCACGGCCAGCGCGCGCATGCGTCCGGATTCCATGTGCGGCAGCGCCGCGGCGATGGTCGTGATCAGCATGTCGATCTCGCCGCTGGCGAGTGCGATCACCGCCTGGCCCGCGCCTTTGTACGGCACGTGCGTCATTTTGGTGCCGGTCATCGTCTTCAGCAGCTCCGAAGCGAGGTGGCTGGTTGTTCCGGTGCTGTTCGATCCGAAGTTGAATACATCGGGTCTTGCCTTGGCCAGCGCGATGAGTTCCTTCACGTTCTTCGCCGGCACCGAGGGATGCACCACCAGGATCAGCGGCGTCGAGGACACCAGCATCACCGGCGAGAAATCGCGCAGCGCGTTGTAGTTGAGCTTGCGGTAAAGGCTCGCGTTCACGGCCAGCGACGTCGACTGGAACAGCACCGTGTAGCCGTCGGGCGACGACTTGGCCACCAGTTCTGCGCCGATGTTGCCGCCGGCCCCCGTGCGGTTGTCGACGAGCACCTGCTGGCCGAGCAGCGGCTGCAGCTTGGCCGAGAACAGCCGTGCCTGGATATCGGTGCCGCCGCCAGCGGCGAAGGGCACGATCATGCGCACCGGTTTCGCCGGCCAGTTTTGCGCCAGCGCGGCGGTGGCGGCGAACAGCAGGCTGCCGGCGAGCAGCAGGGCGGCTCCGGCCTTCAGGGCGAATTCACGGGAAGTGGAAAGGCGTGCGGCGACCGGGTGTACGGGCATGGCGTGGTTCCTCGGGGGACTGCGGGTTGTAGTGGTAGTGATGATGCCGGAATTGCGACAGTCACGGCGGCCAGCCTATGTCTGATATCCGCAGGCGTCAAGTCGCGTGCCTCGCGTTTCGGCCTTCGGGCAGCAGCAATGTCCCCCGTCGTAGTTCACGCACCGTCTGTGGCTATGTTATTGAAACGCGCGGCCTGCCGTCGATGCCGGCTCACTTCATCGTAATTCCCGCCGTCTTGATGACCTTGGTCCATTTCGCGATTTCTTCGCGGGTGTAGGTCACCAGCTCCTGCGGCGTGCTCGCCAGGGGCGTCATGTCGAAGGACTCGTAGCGTTTTACGAAATCCGGGTTCTTGCTCATTTTCACGATCTCGCCGTGCAGCCGCCTGACCAGCGCCGGTGACATGCCCGCGGGTCCGAGAAAACCCGCGAAGCCGCTGACCACGACGCCGTTCACGCCGGCTTCCGCCATCGTCGGCATGTCGGGCATGACCGCGGAGCGCTTGGCGCCGGTGACGGCGATGGCGCGCAGCCTGCCGGCTTTGGCATGGGGCAGCGCGGTGGGCATGTAGGTCGAGATCATTGCAACCTCGCCGCTGATCACCGCCGGGATCGACAGGCTGCTGCCGCGATAGGGCACGTGCACGATGTCGATGCCGGCTTCCTGCTTGAACAATTCCCCGATCAGGTGCCCCGAGGTGCCGACGCCGGTGCTGCCGTAGTTGAGTTTGCCGGGACTGGCCTTCGCGAGGCTGATCAGTTGCTGGACGGTCTTGAACGGCGACGAGGGGCTGACCATCATCACCAGCGGCGGGCCGTCGGCGATCAGGCTGATGGCCGAAAAATCCCTGATCGGGTCGTACGGTGGATTCATCAGGCTCGGGTTGACCACATGATTGAAGCTGCTGAGCAGCAACGTGTAGCCGTCAGGGGCCGATTTGGCGACGATGTCGGTGCCGATGATGCCGCTTGCGCCGGGGCGGTTGTCGCTGACCACCGGCTGGCCGAGGCTTTCGGAGAGCTTCTGCGCGACGATGCGGCCGACGATATCGGAGAACCCGCCGGCGACGAAGGGGATCAATATCCGGATGGGCTTGTTCGGGTAGCTCTGGGCCTGCGCGTGCTGTGCAAGTCCGGTAGCGAGCAGGGCTGCGATTGTAAAAGCGGCTTTGGGCGGTGCTTTCATGCGGGCCTTCCTTCTGGGTCAGGTTCGTTCGATGTTGCTGAGCACTCCTCCGGTTCCGGTTGCTGCGGGTTTTTCGATGACGAAGGCGGGAAAGGTCACTGCACCTTGATGCCGGCGGCCTTGATGACGCGCGCCCATTTCGCGATTTCGTTGCGGGTGTAGGTTTCGAGTTCCTGCGGCGTGCTGGCCAGGGGCGTCATGTCGTAGGACTGGTAACGCTTGATGAAATCCGGGTCCTTCGACATCTTCACGACCTCGCCGTGGAGCCGCTTGACCAGCGCGGGCGGCATGCCTGCGGGTCCGAGGAAACCCGCGAAGCCGCTGACCACGACGCCGGACACGCCGGATTCCGCCATCGTCGGCAATTCGGGCATCACCGTGGAACGTTTCGCGCCGGTGACGGCCATGGGGCGGAGCTTGCCTGTTTTGACATGGGGCATGGCGGCGGGCATGTAGGGCCAGACCATCCCGACCTCGCCGCTGATCGCCGCGGGGATCGACAGGGCGCTGCCGCGGTAGGGCACGTGCACGATGTCGATGCCGGCCTCCTGCTTGAACAGCTCCCCGATCAGGTGTCCCGAGGTGCTGATGCCGGCGCTGCCGTAGTTGAGCGTGCCGGGACGCGCTTTCGCGAGATCGATGACCTGCCGCACGGTCTTGGCCGGAAGCGAGGGCGTCACCAGCATGACCAGCGGCGGGCCGTCGGCGATCAGGCTGAGGGCCGAAAAGTCCTTGATCGAATCGTAGGGCGGGTTCAGCAGGCTCGGATTGACCACGTGGTTGAAGCTGCTGAGCAGCAGCGTGTAGCCGTCGGGGGCCGACTTGGCGACGATGTCGGTGCCGATGACACCACCTGCGCCCGCGCGGTTGTCGGCCACGACGGGCTGGCCCAGGCTTTCGGAGAGCTTCTGCCCGACAAGGCGGCCGACGATGTCGGAAAAGCCGCCGGCGGCGAACGGGATCACGATCCGGATCGGCTTGTTCGGATAAGACGCGGACTGCGCGTGCAGGTGCGGCGCGAGGCCCGTCGCGAATAGGGCCGTGATTGCAAAAGCGGCGGTTTTGAGTGGTGCTTTCATGGAAATCTCCGGTCGATCAGTCGGTTATTGCAGGGAACGTGTTCCTCAGGGTTTTGCGGCGACGGTCTGGCTGCACAGCGAAAGCGCCGTGTCAGCATAGACCCGGGCGGCGGCCAGCAGGTTGTCCACGTGCGCGTGTTCGCCGACGGCGTGCATCAGGGCCTTGGCATCCGGATGCGTGCGTCCGCCGGGACCGTAGGTGATGCAGGGCACGTCGTAGCGGTTGAGGTGGGTGGAGTCGGCCCCGGTGCGGCGGATGATGAACGGCGATTCCTTGCCGATGATCCGCTTGTGCGCCTCGCAGACGACGCGGGTGATGAGTTCATTCTCGCCGATCGAGGTCGCCGGGTCGTTGACGATGACTTCGAGGGCCGGTTCGGGTTTGCCGCGTGCGGCAGCGAAATCGATCAGCACCCTGCGCAGCGAACGCTTGACCTGTTCCGCGGTCTGTCCCGGCACGGTGCGGATGTCGAGGTAGAGGCTGCATTCGAAGGGATTGCGCGCGAGTCGCCAGGGCATGCCGCCGCGGATCGCGGCGACCGTGACGTTGGGATGCTCGCCGAGGTGCACGTGGGCGGCTTCGTACTGCGCGATCCACCGGTCGATCGCGGTCTGCAGCGCGTGCATTTCGGCGATGGCGTTGACCACGCTCGGATGGCGCGAATTGGCGGCGTGGCTGACGGTCCCGCCGACGGTGATCTTGACCCACAGCACGCCCATGTTGGCGTTGCACACGCGCAGGTTGGTCGGTTCGCAGAGGATCGAGTAGTCGGCGCTGATGCCGTGCAGGATCATGTGCCGCGTGCCCACGCCGTAGCCCGACACCGAGCTGCCGCGGAATTCATCGACGGCCGCTTTCTCGGTCTCGCCGACGACGCCGCCGTAGAGCAGGTCGCCCTTGAGCTTGACGCCTTCCCTGCAGATCGCCTCGAGCGCGACCAGTGCGGAGGCGAGCCCGCTTTTCATGTTGTTGGCGCCGAGGCCCCAGATCCAGCCGTCCCGGACGACCGCTTTGGCCTTGAAACCCTCGCCCTTGAGGTAGGGCTCGTCGCCGTCGTAGGAGGTGTCCATGTGGCCGGTGAACAGCAGGTTCGGGCCGTCCCCCGAGCCCGGCAGCACGCCGACCGCATTGGGGCGGTCCTCGCTGACTTCCTGCAGGTGCGCGTTGAATCCGGCTTTCGAGAGGCGGCCGACGATGTACTCGGCCAGCGCGCCTTCGCGCCCCGTCGGGCTGGCGATGTCGACCATCGCGACCAGCGTGTCGCGCACGGCTTCGGGTGTGATGTGCCGGGCAACGCGGGCGTAATCGGGGTGCGTCATGTGCAATGCCTCCCTGTAGCAGATGTGGTCAGGCCGGCAGGCCGCCGGCGGTCATTCGGATGCGTCGTCACGGGAGGATGCGTGCTCATCGGGCATCCTCCGCAATGCAAAAACCGTTCCAGTGTTCTTCTCCTCCTTTTTGCAGGCCGGCGCGGAGTATGGATCCGTGTGGCCTGGCTTCTTTTTTATGTCGCGGCCGCTGGGCCGCGCGTGTCCTTGTTTCCAGCCGGCCTACGGAACGTATACCCAGAGATCCAGTTGCACCGTGCAGCCCGGAACCAGCAGCGACGATTCCGGCACGCCGATCACGGAAATCGGCAGCGGCTGGTCCGGCAGGCGGCGCTGCCATGCCCGGCACGCCGCATGGAAATCGTGCATGTCGGTGTGGAACTGCTGGATGCGCACCACATTGGAGAGCGAGGTGCCCGCGGCGCGGCAGGTTTTTTCCGCGGCATCGAGCAGGTACTCCATCTGCGCTTCGATGCTGC
>JAHCLD010000013.1 GCA_026125585.1 Burkholderiales bacterium | reverse complement strand
CTGGTGTCGACCAGTTCCAATCTTCTGGTGGTCCATCCTTCCGTTCCGGTCGGGAGCGTCAAGGAGCTTATCCACCTCGCCCGATCGAAACCCGGCCAGCTGAATTACTCGACGTCGGGCAAAGGCAGCTTCAATCACATGTCGGCGGAGCTGTTCAAGATGATGGCGAAAATCGACATGGTGCATATCCCGTACAAGAGCGGGGCGCAGGCCCTCATGGCGATCGTCACCGGAGAAGCGGACGTTCTGTTCCAGACGATTCCGGCGGCGCTTCCGATGGTGCGCTCAGGAAAACTGAAGGCCCTGGCTGTCTGCTCCGCGGAACGCCATCCCCTGTTTCCCAAGCTGCCCACCGCCAGCGAATCGGGGCTTCCGGGATTCGAGATCAGCACCTGGTACGGACTGCTGGCGCCGGCTGCGACGCCTGCGGATATCGTGACCCGGCTGAACAGCGCGCTGGTGCAGGTCATCAAAAATCCGGAAACCGCAAAGCGGTTGACGGAGCTCGGCGTTGAGCCGGCTTTCAACAGCCCGGGCCAATTCTCCGACCTGATCCGGCAGGATCTCGTGAAGTGGGCGAAGGTGGCGAAGGCGGCAGGCATGGGGGTCGACCCGTGAGCCGCAGGTCGGGAGACGGAGTTGTCTGGGTGATAGGGGCGTCGGGGACGATCGGCATGGCGGTGGCCCGGCGGTTTTCCGATGCCGGGTTCAAGGTTGTCGTCTCGGCGCGGCGAAGAGCGCTTTTGCGCAAGCTGACGGGATCGCCTGGCGCATCCGGAGCATCGTCGGCGCTGCCTGTTGATCTTGCATCGCGCGCGTCCGTCGATCGTGCGGTGAAAACCGTTGTTCGCTGTCACGGCCGCATCGACGTGCTCGTCAATTGCGCAGCCGCGGCGATTTTCGGCGATTTCCTGGAACTGACGGATGCCCAGTGGAATGCCGTGCTGCAGACAAAACTGCTGGGATATATCCGTTCGATGCGCGCAGTCATTCCTTTCATGCTGAGGCAGGGGGGCGGAAGCATCGTGAATGTCACGGGACGTGGTGGAAGGCAGCCCACGCCGGCGCACCTGCCGGGTTGCGCGGCGAACATCGCGCTCAACCTGGTGACGAAGGGCACGGCGGATGCCTATGCGCACAGAAACATCCGCATCAATGCGGTCGCCCCCGGTCCCGTGGAATCCGCAAGGCACCACCAGATCGCCCGGAGCAACAAGAAGCTGACGCAGTCGGCCGGAAAACTGCCCCCCGTGGGGCGTCTGGGAACGCCGGAAGAGATAGCCGAGGCGGTCTTTTTTCTCGCTTCACCGGGAGCCGCTTTTATCAGCGGGGTGACCTTGCAGGTGGACGGTGGAGGAACGGCAGCGATTTAACCCGCCGAAAGGTGGATTGGCAACCGATATGAAGGAGTGAACAGATGAAAAATATTCTATTCAGCATGGCTGCGGCCTGTGGGCTGGTATTTGCAGTTGCCGCGCAAGCGCAGGGTTTCCCGGACAAGACGGTGCGTCTGACCGTTGGTTATCAGCCGGGCGGTGCCGCCGATCTGGTGTCCCGTCTCGTCGCGAAGGGGCTGGGCGAGAAGCACGGCTACCAGGTACTGGTCGAGAATCGCCCCGGAGCAGGCGGATTCATCGCAAGCGAGTTCGTGGCAAAAGCGCCTCCCGACGGGTACACACTGCTGCTCGCGAACTCGTCCTTTGCCTACATTCCAGCGATGTTTTCAAAGCTGAAATTCGACACGCTCAAGGATTTTTCGCCCATCGCGCTGATTGCTTCCACGCAGACCGTCCTGGTCGTGCATCCCGCCGTGCCGGCGAAATCGGTCAAGCAGCTGATAGCGCTTGCCAAGGCGTACCCCGGGAAGCTGAATTACGCATCCGGCGGAACGGGAGGATCCACTCATCTGTCCATGGAGTTGTTCAAGAGCATGGCTGGCACGAATATCGTCCACATTCCCTACAAGGGAAACGGGCCGTCGATTTCCGACCTGGTATCCGGGCGCGTGGATGTGTCGATACCTCCGATCGGAGCCGTTCTCTCTTTCGTCAAGTCCGGGAAGCTGCGGGCGTTGGCGACTTCGGGGGGGAAAAGGTCTTTTGCCTTACCCGATGTGCCGACCATTTCCGAGTCAGGGGTTGTCGGATATGAAGCCGGTTCCTGGTACGGCTACATGGCGCCTGCAAAAACGCCTCGGGCCGTCATCAGCAAGCTGAGTGCGGACATGACGGACCTGCTGAAGGTGCCTTCCTTCGCGGATCATCTGCAGAACGTCATTGGCGCGGAGCCGGAGGGTTTGTCGTCCGAGGAGTTCTCCAAATTTCTGGCCAGGGAGACGGAAAAATGGGGGAAGGTCATCAGAGACGCCGGAATCAAGGGTGAGTAGGGAATCCTGATGTTCCGAATATCAGAACATAATTCTGATATTTGACACAGTCTGTGACTGCAGGCTAGATTCCAGCCCGGAAAAGACCGTTTGCGGCCGGGCCGCGGACGTTGCGCTGAACCAGACAAGGGTGCTGCGGAAATGATCATTGACATGGATACCCATATACTGCCCAAAGACATTTACGACTATGTCGAAGGGCCGTCGGCCGACAGGAAACCGGTGTTCGAGTTCGACCAGAACAACATGCTGGTCGGATGGAAATTCCCGGGGGAATTCTGCCTCAAGGGAACCACGCCGCTGCCTCCACCAGGAGCCGGAGGCAAGCACAAGGGGCTGACCAACATGGATGCCCGGCTGGAGGACTACCGCAAGCTGGGCATCGACAAGCAATTGCTGCTGCCCCAGTTCTCGGCCATCCTCTTCAATTACGCGCTGGACCCGGAACTCGCCGTGCAAATGGCGCATTCGTACAATCTGAGCATCCTGAAGCTCATGAAGAGTCATCCGTCGGAGCTTGTGGGCGCCGCTCTGGTGGCCCTGCAGGACGTGCCTTCGGCAATCAGCGAGATCGAATGGGCGAAAGGCAGCGGGTTCCAGGCGATTTCCCTGGACAAGGTCTTTCCCGTCCGCGCCCACCAGTTTTCCGAGACGCTGGGCAGCCACCGCGAACTGTGGCCGTTCTTCAAGCGGGCGGAGGAATTGGGGATGCCGATCGTGCTTCACAACATCCAGCATGGACACCGCATCAGCAATCTGAGCATCTTCCAGCGCGACGGGCTCGACATTCTTTCGCCGGCGGAGGGCCAGCTCAGCCTGCTTTCGCTGTGCACGAGCGGGCTGTTCGACGATTTTCCGAACCTGAAGGTTGTGTTCACCGAAGCCGGATCGGCCTTCATCAAGCCCCTGATCGAGCGCATGGACGCGGCGTTCGTCAAAGCCCCCCTGAATTACGAGGACGAGGATGCCACCGCGCGCTTCCATCGCCGGGTCGTTCCGGGAAGCGAGCGTCTGTCCGCGGGGAAACGGCTGACCTCACTGGAGGAGTACGAGAACAGGAACAAGGAGCCCGTCAGCCATTATTTCAAGAAGAACCTTTTTTTCACGATAGAAACGGAGGAGCCGGAGCTTGCCGATTCCATCGGCTTGATCGGGGCGTCGCAATTCCTGTTTGCAACCGACTATCCGCACGACGATCCAGGCGGGCGGATGAAATACAAGGACGTCGAGTTGCTGCGGGAGCATCCCGGGATATCGGAAGGGGACAAGGAACTCATCCGCAGCAAAAACGCGCTGGCCATGTTGCCAGCGTGATGCCGGAACAGGGAGACAGCATGGGCAATCCGCAGAACATGTTCGGAAAGATTTGGGACCGCCATGTGGTGGCCCAGCGGGAGGACGGCGAATCGTTGCTGTATGTCGACAGGAATTTTGTTCACGAAGGCCCGTTTTATGCGTTCGACGGCCTGCGCCTCGATAACCGGCCTGCGCGCCGTCCGCTGAAACAGATCGCCATCGCCGATCACTATCTGCCCACGCTGAACCGTGATCGCGGAATGGCGGGCATCAAGGATCCGGAGATCAGGCACATGATCGAGCAGCTTGCCCGAAACGCCAGGGATTTCGGCATTCCCTTCATCGGCATCGACGATGCCCGCCAGGGCATCATGCACGTCGTCGGAGCCGACCTCGGGCTGGTGCAGCCGGGCATGGTCATCACGGCGGCAGACTCCCATACGACGACCAATGGGGCGTTCGGAGTGTTCGCCTTCGGAATCGGGGCATCAGAAATCAAGCATGTTCTTGCGACGCAGGCGCTCTGGTACCGGAAACCCAGAACCCTCAGGATACTGATCGACGGGACATTGCCGGGCGGGGTCACCGCAAAAGACGTAATCCTGGCAGTGATCGCGAAAATCGGCATCAGCGGCGGCAGCGGTCATGTCATCGAGTACGCCGGTTCGGCCGTGCGCGCCATGAACATGGAGCAGCGGATGACGGTCTGCAACATGTCGATTGAGGCGGGCGCGCGCGCGGGGTTGATCGCGCCGGACGACATCGCGTTTTCTTATCTTGAAGGGCGCGAATTTTCGCCCAGGGGAGGTGACTGGGAAAAGGCGCTGGCATTCTGGCGCTCGTTGCCGTCGGATCCTGGCGCGCATTTCGACAAGGAAGTCGAACTCATGGCGGAAGACATCCAGCCGATGGTGACTTGGGGCACCGTTCCGGAGGACGCGCTCCCGATTACCTCCTCGGTTCCGGATCCCGCCGCGGTTGGCAACGCCGAGCAGCGGGCCCATATCGAGCGGGCGCTGCATTACATGGGGCTGCGTCCCGGGCTGCCGCTGACGGAAATCAAGGTGGACCGGGTCTTCATCGGGTCCTGCACGAACGCGCGCTACGACGATCTTCGCCTGGCCGCGGCGGTGGTGAAGGGGCGGCGCGCCACTGTGCCCGCGATGATTTCGCCGGGATCGACCGACGTCAAGCGCCGCGCGGAAGCGGACGGTCTGGACAAGGTGTTCATCGATGCCGGCTTCGAGTGGCGGGATTCCGCGTGCTCGATGTGCGTCGGATCGAACGGGGACTTTGCGTCCCCGGGAGAGCGTTGCGCATCGACTTCGCCCCGCAATTTCGAGAACAGGCAGGGCAGGGGTGTGCGGACCCACCTGCTCAGTCCGCCGATGGCCGCCGCGGCGGCGATCACGGGCAGGCTCACTGATGTCCGCACGTTGCGCTGAGACGGAGAAGGCACATGGAAAGTTTTGTTCGATTGACCGCGATAGCCGCTCCGCTCGACCAGCCGGATATCGACACCGACATGCTCATTCCGCAGCGTTTCCTGCGGAAGCCGCTGACGGTCGGCTACCGGAACTTCATGTTCTTCAACGACCGTTTCGACGCGGAAGGCAAAGAGAAACCCGATTTCATTCTGAACCGCGAACCCTACAGGAGCGCGAAAATCCTGGTCACGGGCGCGAATTTCGGCTGCGGATCCACACGTGAAGGTGCAGTGTACGCGGTGGTGGATTTCGGGATACGCGCAATCGTCGCGTCGAGCTTCGGCGCCTTCTATGCGAGCAACTGCTACCAGAACGGGTTGCTCCCCGTGGTGCTGCTGGAGGAGACGGTGGCCGCTTTGCGCGCGCAGCTGCACGCCCTGCCGGGCGTGGAACTGACGATCGACCTGCCGGATCAGGTGGTCATCGACACCAAGGGCCGTGGCCACCGGTTCGAGATCGAGCCGTCGCGCAAGGAGCGCATGTTGCAGGGATTGGACGATATCCGGATCACCGAGCGCTATTCCGGGGCGATGGAGGAATTCGAATCTCGGCTGGATGCCGAGATGCCCTGGCTGTCGGGCAAGCCCTTGCAGGCGCTGGTACGGCGATGACCCAGCCGGTCACGTCGGCTCTGGGCGCTTTCGCCTCCGGCGTGCGGTTCGACGCGATTCCGCCCGCGGCGGTCGGCACAGTGAAACAGGGTTTCATCGACTGCATCGGCGTCATGCTGGCGGGGGCACGGGAACCCAGCACCGCGGCGATCGAGAAAGTGCTGATGTCCGACGCCGGTCCCGGGAGATCCACGCTGTATTTCAGCGGCAGGCAGGCCGCCGCGCCGGTTGCAGCCTGGATAAACGGGACGTCTGCTCATGCGCTCGATTATGACGACGTTGCCCTGAAAGGGTGCCATCCGAGCGCCGTTCTGGTTCCGGCGATTTTGGCCGAAGCCCAATCCCTGGGTGCATCGGGGCGAGAGATGATTGCTGCTTATGCGGCCGGGTACGAGGTCTGGGCGGAATTGATTGGGCGCGAGCCCGGAAATTATCAGAGGAAGGGATGGCATCCCACCGGCATATTCGGCGCCCTGGGTGCTGCGGCAGCCTGCGCCCGGCTGCACGGGCTCGATGCTGAACGCGCGGCGCACGCTCTGGGCATTGCCGTGTCCCACAGCAGCGGCGTGATGTCCAATCTCGGCTCCATGGTCAAGCCCATGCACCCGGGCAAGGCAGCCGCCTGCGGCATTCTGTCCGCCAGACTGGCCAGGGAAGGGGTTTTCGCGGCGGCTGACGCGGTCGAACATGCCCAGGGATTCCTGAGCGCGGTATCCCCCTCCGGCGAACCGGATGTTTCGTCCCCGGTCGGCGTGCCTCCGTCGCGCTGGAGGATCCTGGAGCATGGTTTGTCCATCAAGAAGTATCCCGTCTGTTATCGCGCGCATCGCGCGATCGACGCGATTTTCGATCTTGCGCGCATGCAGCCGTTTTCACCCGACAAGGTGAGGGAAATCAGGGTCACGTTCAGCCGATCCCATGCGGTGATTCTGAAAAATCACCGCCCCGTATCGGCCATCGAAGGCAAGTTCAGCATCGAGTTTTCCCTGGCCTGTGCGCTGATTGCCGGCCGCGTCGGCCTGAGGGATCTGACCGACGAATTCGTGCGGCGCCCCGACGTGCAGGCAATGATCGGACGGGTATTCATCGACATTAATCCCGAGGAAGAGACGGGTACTTCCGGCTATTCGCCGTTCGACTGGGTAGAAGTCGAGCTTGCCGACGGGCGCAGACTGAAAAGCCCGGAAGTCCGTCATGCCAGGGGCGATGCCAGCATGCCGCTGGATGACGACGGTCTCTGGGGGAAATTCGAGGATTGCATCGCGTGGTCGGGCATGCCGTTGCCAGCGCGCGGACTTTACGATTCACTGCGCAATCTCGAGCATTGTGAATCTGCTCTGGAGCTTGGCGGGGCTTCCGGAAAGCCGGTGGCTGTGCCGGAGTGCGTGAGATAGCGGTTGCGGTCAATCTAACCAACGGAGGAATTACTGATGGCCAAGTTGCGTCATATTGCAATGACGGTGGACGACATTCAGAAGACGGCCACCTTCTACGAGCAGGCTTTTGACATGAAACGGGTCAGGGAATCCGACGTCGCGGTAATGCTTTCCGACGGCGTGGTCAGCCTGGCGATCATCGACGCCAACAGGAATGTCAACGCGGAAGGCCGCAAGGGACTGCACCATTTTGGATTCCTGATTGACGACATGGAAAGCAGCGCGGCACAGGCGGAGAAAGCCGGCGCGGTCTATCACGGCCAGATCAAGAACATCGGCGGCGGCCCGAAGTCGGAGCGCAAGTACCGGGATCTCAACGGCCTGCCGTTTGATATTGCCACTCCTGAGCATGCCGTTAAAGTCTGGTGCATTCCCGTGTAAGGCGCTGGTGCTCCCGGGCGTTTGCAGAATGTTCCGGTCAATGCTGTGAGGCGGCGGTTACGATGTGCGTGTGCGACTGCATCGCGCCCTGCTTGAAATGGCCGGATGAGCGGCTGGCAGGGGTTCTGTTGGAAATGGGCCACGCACCTGCAGCCTTGATGCCGGAGAACTGCGCCGTTATTGTCTAGGTTCTGTGTCTGCGTTTGGCGATTCCGCCCCTGATTTCACGCAGGATCCTCACTGCGGATACGATCCGTTTCCACGCATGGCTTGGTTCGGGCAGGGGGCATGCCGTTTTCTCATCCGAAGGATTTCACGCCGGTTTGCACGATCGAGTCCGGTGTGACCAAGGAGCTGGCTGCAGGATTCGTGCGGGTAACGCCAAGATGCCGGCGGTCAGTATCGATCATTGATTTTGGACAGGCTGATGCGGTTCGACCCGGTGAAACATGCCAGGTGATCCGTGAAGATCGAACGTCAGACTGTCATTTCAGGTGACTGTGCGGGTTGTTACATGCCGCGGATAACTGCGCCTTCGGCTTCATTCTTCCGGCGTTGCCAGGTATTTTGATGGCGGTGCCGGCGACAGCAGCGTTCGGGATGCTACGTGGCGCGCTTCCGATTTTGCCGGCGCGCGGTTGATGGCTGACGTCCCGGCTGAGGGAATTGTGCGGCAATTTCCCGCAGCGAGGCCGCGAAGTGCAGGCCTATCCGGGGCAGATATGCCCCCTTGCGCCACGATATGCCGATAGGCCGCCGCCAGCGCAGTTCCGGAACATGGAGTTCGGCGACTTTGGTGCGGATATTGAGTGCGGGGATGTGCGAGCGGGGCTGGAAGCCGAGCAGACGGGTAGTGGCGGCGATCGCAAGCACCGAGATTTCCGAATCGGCTTCCACCGTGGCGCGGGGGGCGGGTAAACGGTGTTTTCCGAATTGCTGGCTTAACCACTGACGGGCGAGCACCAGCCGCGGCGGCAGCACCCAGCATTCTCCGACCAAGTCCTGCAGCTGTATGCGTTTCCGGCGCAGCAGCGGATGGCGGGTGTTCGCGACAACCACCAATTCGTCATACAGAAGCAGCTCCTGTTCAAAGTCCCCGGGGGGCGTTTCTGGAATGGCGCTGACGACGAGATCGAGTTCACCTGCACGCAGTTTTCCAAAGAGAACATCGTTCAGCGCGCTGGTGACGCGCAATTCCACTTTCGGGAAGTGCGGTATCAGCTCGCCGATGACCTGTGGCAGCAGGTATTCGGCCATGGTCGGGCCGGCACCCACCCGCAAGCGGCCGATTGCGCCGGTGGCGAGTTCCGTCAGTTCGCGCTGCGCTTCGCTTGCGCTGCACAGAATGCCCCGGGCGCGGGCGAGCAGGCGTTCTCCGGCCTGGGTGAGCTGGACGCCGTTGCGGCCGCGTTCGAAGAGCAGATTGCCGACGGACTGTTCGAGGCTTTTGAGATGTTTTGTCAGCGCCGGCTGGGTGATGCCGGCGCGCGCCGCGGCACGCCCGATCTGCCCTTCTTCGGCAATCGTCACGAACAACGAGAGCTGGTTCAGTTTCATGACATTCCAAAAGGTTATTGAAAAATGGAATTTGGCTATTTGTAATTATACAAATGCCGTGTCAGGATGCCGCGCAAAAGAGTGTGCCCGGTGCGCGGGAGGCGGGCGGATGGAATCGCTGCATTCCATGGGCGTGTTCCGGGCCATTGTTCCGTGACGGCATGTGGCAGAGCCGCATTGAGGAGAGCGTTGCGAATGAGGCCTTTGAATCTGCTTTTCATCATGTCCGACCAGCACAGCCGCGGGGTTACGGGCTGTTACGGCAACCGTTTTGTCAAAACGCCGGTGCTGGATCGTCTGGCTGCCGGCGGCACGGTGTTCGAGAATGCATACTCGCCGTCGCCGATCTGCGTGCCGGCGCGCGCCGCGCTGGCGACCGGTCGCCAGGTGCACGAGACGCGATGCTGGGACAATGCATCGCCGTACACGGGGCAGGTGGCCAGCTGGGGGCACCGGTTGCAGGCGCAGGGCCTGCGCGTCGAATCGATCGGCAAGCTGCATTACCGCAACGAGCGGGACGACACCGGTTTCGACCGCCAGATCGTGCCGCTGCACATCGTCAACGGCATCGGCGACGTGATGGGTTCGGTCAAGGATCCGATGCCGGTCCGGCGCAAGGCCCGGGATCTCGTCAACAAGATCGGTGTCGGGGAATCGGGTTACACCCGGTATGACCGGCAGATCACCGAACATGCCTGCGAATGGCTGCTGGGCGAGGGCGCGAAGAGTGCGAAGCCGTGGATGCTGTTCGTATCCTTCGTCGCGCCGCACCCGCCGTGGTTCGCGCCGCAGGACTGCTTCGACCGCTACGAAGGCATCGATCTGCCGATGCCCAAGCCCCTGCCGTCGGATCCGGCGCAGGATCATCCCTGGCTGGAGGCGCGTCGCGCATCGCATGTGGTGGATCCCTATTTCACGGACGAATCCCGGCGCCTGGCGATCCGTTCGTATTACGCGCTGACCAGTTTTCTGGACGACAACGTCGGCAAGGTGCTGGCCGCGCTGCAGCAGGCGGGACTGGAGGGGAATACCCGGGTCATTTATACCAGCGACCATGGAGAGGACCTCGGTTCGCGGGCGATGTGGGGCAAGGGGACGATGACCGAGGAGGCCGCGGGAATCCCGCTGATCGTGGCGGGTCCCGATGTGCCCCGCGGCAAGCGGATGGCCGCGGCGGCCTCCCTGCTGGACGTTTTTCCGAGCGTGCTCGACTGCTGCGGCGTTCCTCTCGCAGAGGAGGACCGGAGCTTGCCAGGCAAGTCGCTGTTCGGGATGGCCGCGGCACCCGACGATCCGGAGTGGCCGCTGATGACGCAGTATCACGCCACCGGCGCGTCTTCCGGCGCCTTCATGCTGCGCCGGGGGCGCATGAAGTATCTGCATTACGTGGGATTCCGGCCGCAGCTCTATGACCTTGCGGACGACCCCGGGGAACTGCGGGACATCAGCGCCGACCCTTCCAGCCGCGAGGTGCTGAAGCGGATGGAGCGCGAACTGCGCAGCATCATCGATCCCGACGCGGTCGATGCCCGTGCCAAGGCCGACCAGCGTGCCCTGGTCGAGCGCCATGGCGGACGCGACGCCGTGGTGAAAAAGGGCGGATTCGGATCGACACCGGCGCCCGGGGAAAAGCCGGAATACCGGTGAATGCGGACTGACATCTGATGGCAGCAAGGGATAAACACAATAAGGCAGCCCAACCCTGAGGAGACGACATGAGAGCGATGGCTGGCGTTCATGCAGTGCTGTTTAACCGTTCGAGAGCCGGGAGCCGCGGGACCGGGAACCGGAGCCGATGGCCGGGCTGGCCGGCCGTGATGCTGGCCTGCCTGCCGCTGGTTGCGGCCGCGGATGACTATCCCTCGAAAAGCATCACCGTCATCGTGCCGTTTGCCGCTGGCGGCGGGACGGACATGTTCGCCCGTGTGATCGGCCAGGGCATCACGAAAACCTCGGGCCGGAACGTCATCATCGACAACCGTTCCGGAGGCGGGGGCACGATCGGCACGGCCATGGTCGCCGGCGCGACACCCGACGGTTACACATTGCTGTATTCCGCGTCGTCGATCATGAACCACAATACGCTGTATCCGAAGCTTTCGTACGACATCGAGCGCGATTTGATCACGGTTTCCAGGCCGGTGATGATTCCGTTTGTGCTTGCGGTGCATCCGTCGCTGCCTGTCGGGAACGTGAAGCAGCTCATCGCGCTGGCCAAGGCGAGGCCGGGGCAGCTGAATTACGGCGGAACCGGCGCGGGGTCGCAAGGCAGCCTGAGCATCGAGCTGATGAAACTGCATACCGGCACCGACATGGTTTTCGTGCCGTACCGGGGTGCCGGGCCGGTGATGAACGCGGTGGTTGGCGGAGAGGTCGGCATCGCCATGCTGGTGACGCCCCTGGCCCGGCCGTACTTGGACAACGGCAAGCTCCGGGTGCTGGCGGTCACTTCGAAAAACCGCATCTCCCTTCTGCCGCAGGTGCCGACGATGGCGGAGGCTGGCCTGCCGGGCTTCGAGGCGGTGCAGTGGCATGGCATGTTTGCGCCGGCAAAGACGCCGGATGCGATCGTCAGATGGCTGCATGCCGACATGCGCAACACGATGCGGCAGCCGCAGACGAAGGAATTTTTCGCGCGCGAGGGCGCCGAGCCCGTGGATGAGTCTTCGCAGGAGTTCGCGAAATTCTTCCGCGCCGAAATCGCGAAATGGCGCGATATCATCCAGCGTGCGGGCATCAAGAACTAGCGGCGGCGCCGGCGGAACCGGCGCGCGCGTGACAGGGGAGGCGGCATGAAGGTAACGCGTATCGAAACGCTGCAGTGCGACGCCGGGTGGCGGATTTTTTCCTTTCTGAAGGTGATGACAGACGAGGGGCTCGTCGGCTGGTCGGAATACAACGAGAGCTTCGGCAGCGCGGGGTTGAGCCGTGTGATCGAGGCGCTTGCGCCGACCGTGGTGGGCAGGGATCCGCGGGACATCGAGCTGATCAACTGCCACCTGCGCACGAAGACCATGCAGTCGCGTGGCGGCATCAACCGCCAGGCCATCGCCGCCATCGAAAATGCCCTGTTCGACATCAAGGGCAAGGCTCTCGGCGTGCCGGTTTACGCGCTTTTTGGCGGCGCGGTGCGCAAGCGCCTGCCGGTGTACTGGTCGCATTGCGGCAGTTACCGGGTGCGCTACGCGGAAATGCTGGGCCTGCCGCGGATGCACAGCTACGAGGATCTGGCGCGCCTTGGCGAGGAAGCCAGGCAGCGCGGATTCGGCGGACTCAAGACCAACGTGATGCTGAGCGACGGCAAGACCCTGACCGCTTACCGCCCCGGATTCGGGCACAACAAGGGGTTTCCGGAACTGAACTGGGACCGCGACATCGTGAAGGCGGCGGCCGACACGGTCAGCGCCTTCCGCGCCGGCGCCGGGCCGTCCATGGGCATCATGATGGACCTCAATTTCAACTACAAGACCGAAGGGTTCCGGCGCATCGCCGACGCGGTGGCACCGGCCGGACTGTCCTGGCTGGAAATCGACACGCATGACGCGCCCTCGCTGGCGCTGCTGCGGCGGGACGCGCCCTGCCCGATAGCCTCCGGCGAGACCCTGTGCGAGCGCCGGGATTTCAAACCGTATTTCGAGAACTACGCGATGGATGTCGCGATCGTCGACGTGATCTGGAACGGCTATATGGAGTCCCTGAAGATCGCGGCCATGGCGGATGTCTATGAAGTGAATGTCGCGCCGCATAATTTCTACGGACACCTGTCGAGCGTGATTTCCGCGCATTTCTGCGCGGCAGTACCGAACTTCCGCATCATGGAAACCGATATCGATGCGGTGCCATGGCGGGACGAACTTGTGGATGCGCCTCCGGTGGTCGAGAACGGCGAGTTTGTGCTGCCCACGAAACCGGGCTGGGGTATCGAGGTCAACGAAGCCGCCGTGCGGGCAAGACCCCCGAAAGGGTGACGGAACGACAAGACAGGCCCGTTCCGGCTGTATGGTGCCCTGACCCTCTGTTTGAACGGGAGGCGGCAGGAACAAAAAAGCCCGCTGACTTCAGCGGGCTTTTTCACGCGTCTGAAACGCGGCGCTATGATCAGTCGATCGTCGCGGCGCTCTTCGGCGGCATCTGCGCCTTGGATTTGCGGCCGGGCGCGGCGGGCGGGATATAACCCGAGATGCGGCACAACACGGCTTCGATTTCCTTGCCGTCTTTGTAGCGGATCGAACGGCAGGTCATCACGGCACCCTTGGCATGCAGGTCAGCCACGCGGGCGCGCACCGTCGCCAGCGAAAGACCCGTCGCGGAGGCGATCTCGGAATCGAGGCGCTCGCCGCCGTTTGCCAAATAATCCAGGATTGCTTGCATCGGAAAGCTCCTTGTCGGATTGCTGTCTGTGGGTGAGGCGCGGGCATGGACCACGGCGCCACAGGCGGGATCCAGATGATACAGGAAGCGGCTGCCAGCCCGCCAAAAAGTTCCACATAGCGGTCTTTTCTGAGCGGATCAAGCATCCGCTTCTGTCGTCAACGGCGGTTAATTGCCGCCGAAAATGGCCCTAAGCCCATCGATCACGATCAGTTTCAGTGCCAGCGCGATGAGCATGGTGTTGAACACGATCAGGAAGGTCTTTTCGTTGAAACCGGTCAGCACTTTTTTGCCGAAGGAAGTGCCGACGACCACGGCCGCGGTCATCAGCGCCAGCAGCAGGCCGTATTCGGCGAAGCTGAAGCCGATCATCGTGAAGGCGGCGATCTTGAACAGGTTGCCGATGAAGCCGAAGAAGCCCAGCGTGCCGACGACATCCTCCTTTCCATGTTCAGCGCGCCGGTGACAAAACCCAGCGGGATGAAGGCCCACAGCGGGAATTCCTTCGGCGCGAAGCGCTTGAGGTGGCGCAGGAACAGCGTCAGCAGCACGAAGCAGCCGATCAGGATCTGCACCGCTTCCTTGGACATGCCCTGGAACATCTCCAGCCCCAGCCACACGCCCAGCGGCAGCAGCAGGCTGAAACGGATGATCAGCGGCCAGGCCATGTGTTTGCGGAACAGCCAGACGCGCCAGGTGTTGGAGGCGAGCTGCACCACGCCATGGGCGGGGATGGCCGCGGCCGGCGGCATGAACAGCAGCATCAGCGCGATCAGGATAGTGCCGCCGCCGGCACCGGCGACGGCAGTCAGGGCAGAGGTTGCAAAAGCTGCAAAGGTGAGCAGGGAAATGTCGAGCCAATCCATATAACTATTTGATTATATTGGTAAATTTTTAAATTATCGGCAAAAGATAGCCGATGGGCCGCACAGCAGGTGGCGGCGATCAGGCCTGTGCAGGCTTGGCTTCGGGTTCGGCGGGCTCGTCAGGCAACAGCCAGACGATGGCGGCTTTCAGCGCGGCGATGCCGGCCATGATCCACAGCGCATTGGCGAAGCCGATGCTCTTGACCATCGGACCGAGGATCCACACCGCGAGCGAGCTGAAGCCGAAGGCGACGGTGAGGCGCATGCCGGCCACGCGCGAGCGCAGGCGATCGTCGACGTAGCGCACGATCATCGCGTCGGTGAAGGGGATCGCGCCGAACACGAACACCATCACTGCGAGCAGGGCGGCGAACAGCCACCAGTCCTGGGTATGCGCGGCCCAGATCAGCAGCGGGATCTGGATGATCGAGATCCACAGTTGCAGTGGTTTGAACGGCACGCTGTCGATCAGGCGCCCGACGACGATCTGCGCGAAAGAGGCGATCGTGTAGATCACCGCCAGCAGGGTGCCGATTACCGCGGGGTCCTCGATGACGCCCCGGAAGCCTTCGGCGAGCAGCTGCGCATTGCCGTTGGTGGTGAAGTTGAACAGGATGGTGCTGACCGCGGCGGCGGAGGTCATCACGACGAAGGCACGCATCAGCATGTTCGGCGTCAGCGTGACCTTGGCCTTGCCGCCCTTGCGTTTGGCGGGCGCCTCGGTTTCCTTCGGGCAGTTCATTGCGAACACGATGCCGCAGACGATCGACACCAGCCCCGGAATCACGAACGCGGCGCGCCAGCCGATCCATTTGACGAGGAAGCCGGTGACCAGCGCGGCGACCGCGATGCCGAGGTTGCCGGCGAGGCCGTTCAGGCCGATCACCGCGCCCGGGTTCGGTACGTTCTGCACCAGCATCGGGATGCCGACCGGGTGGTAGATCGCGGCGAAAGCTCCCATCAGCGCCAGCGCGGCGGCGAGCTGCCACGCATTTTGCGTGGTCGCGACCAGCATCGCCGACACGCCCATGCCGATGAAAAAGATGATCATCATGCTGCGCCGGCCCCAGAGGTCGCCGAGGCGTCCGGCGGGCAGCGAGCCGAATCCGAACAGCGCGAAGGCGCCGACACTGTACGGCATCAGGTCGGTCCAGTTGTCGTAGCCGAACTCGACCGCGATCGTGGCCACCGCGGTGGCGAAAATCAGCAGGAACATGTGATCGATGGCGTGGCCGGTGTTCAGCAGCAGGCGCACGATCATCGGGAAGCCCGCATGCGGGGCGGCGGTTTCGGTAGCGGTTGTCATGGGGACGAATTCTGCTAGAGTCGGTGGCGTCTGTCTTTCGAATATTTACCAGAAACTTTTCTGAAATGGACAAACCCCGCCACAGCCGCCGGTTCCGTCCGGGAGCGCCTGCCGCCCTGGAGCATCTGATCACCAGCGACCCCACGCGACCGCTGGTGATGCGCCGTACCGCCTACCCGTCGGGTCACCACATCCGGCCGCACTGGCATACCCGCGCGCAGTTTGCCTTTGCCGTCGCCGGCACGATGCGGGTGCGCAGCGCGCGCCATGCCTGGATCGTGCCGCCGTCGCGGGCGCTGTGGCTGCCGGCGCGCACGGTGCACGAAATCCGGATGTACGGCGCCGTCGAGATGCGCAGCCTCTACCTCGACGAAGGCACGGCGGCGGCGATGCCCTCGGCCTGCGTGGTGCTGGAGGTGACGCCGCTCGCCCGCGAACTGATCGTGCGCGCCGCGGCGCTGCCGGAGGATTACGACACGGATGGCGCCGACGGCCTGCTGATGCAGTTGCTGGTCGCTGAAATCCGCCGCCTGCCGCCCTGCGCGCTTGATCTGCCGCTGCCAGAGAGCGCGGACCTCATGCGGTTGTGCGAGCGCATCCTCGCCGATCTCTCGACGCGGCGGCCCAGCGCCAGCGACGCCGATGCGATGCGGACCAGCGCGCGCACGCTCTACCGGCGTTTCCTGCGCGAGACCGGCATCACCTTTGCGCGCTGGAAACAGCAGGCGCGGCTGCTCGAATCGATCCGTCGCCTCGCCGCCGGCGTGCCGGTGACGACAGTGGCGGTCGACCTCGGCTACGAAAGCCCGGGTGCGTTCTCGACGATGTTCCGCCGCGCGCTGGGCATCGCGCCGAGGGACTTTGCGGCGGGCGGCCCGGTTGCCGCGGCGCGGCGCGGGTCCGCCTGAGGGAACGTTCCCCAAGCGCTGCGATTGCCGACGTGCCGGCGGTCGCGTGGACCGATGACAGGACGGCCGTCAGGCGGATCGTGTGCCGGGCTTCAGGGCAGGGCGCAAAAAAACGCCGCGCCCCAGGCGCGGCGTCGCAGCGGCCGTCAGCAGCCGGTCACTTCTGTTTTGCGCCGGAAATATTGACCAGTTCGACGATGCGTTTCTTTTCGTCACGCCGCCAGGCATCGAGTGCCGCGCGGTCGCCGCCGACGACTTCGAGGCCCAGACCCTTGAGTTTTTCGCCGAATGCCGGCTCGCGGACCGCGGTGACGATTTCCCTGCTCACCATGTTCATGATCGCCGCCGGCGCCTTGACCGGGGCCACGATGCTGTACCAGGCGTTCATCGCGTAGCCGGGAACCACTTCGCCGATGGCCGGCACGTCCGGAATCAGCGTGGCGCGTTTTGCGGTGGTCACGCCCAGCGGGCGCAGCCGTCCGGCCTGGATGTGGGGATTCGCTGCCGGGAGCACGGCATAGGTGATCTGCACTTCGTTGGCGAGCGCATCGGCGATCGCCTGCGCGACGCCCTTGTACGGCACGTGCAGCATGTTGGTGCCGGTCAGGTGGTTCAGCAGCACGCCGGAGAGGTGTTCGGAAGCGCCGGTGCCGGCCGAGCCGTAGCGCAGCTTGCCGGGGGATTTTTTAGCGAGATCGATCAGTTCCTTCAGCGATTTGGCCGGCAGCTGGTTGTTGGCGAGCAGCACGAAAGGCGTCACGCCGATCAGCGCCACCGACTGGAAATCGCGCTGGAGGTCGAACTTGATGTCGGACAGCACTTCGGAGGCGACGAAAAGCTGCGAAGTGAGCATCATCCAGGTGTAGCCGTCGGGCACCGCGCCCAGCGTCAGGTCGGCGCTGATCGCGCCGGCGGCGCCGGGGCGCGCATCGACGACCACGCGTTGTCTCCAAGTTTCGTAGAGCCGGTCGGCGAGCAGGCGGGAGATGATGTCGGGGCCCGAGCCGGCGGCGCTGCCGATGATCAGGCGAACCGGCTTTTCGGGAAATTTGGCGGACTGGGCGTGGGCGACGGGTGCGGCGAATAGCGCCGGCACGACGAGCGCGGCCAGCAGTTTCAGGTTGCGCATCTTGAAGCTCCTCCTTTGGATTTGTTTTGGGAACCACGGCTGCGACGGCTGCGTTTTGCAGGGAGTCTATGATGCGGAACGGGCGCACTTTTGTCCATACCCGCCCCACGGGATTTTGTGGCCGATCCGTGCCGGCCCCGCGCGGCAACGCTCCGGTTTTTTCCGGAGGCAGCGGTGCCGTCGCAGCCTGGTCCTTCGAGTATCCGCATCTGTTCCGTCGCATCGGCGCTCCCGGCGCGGCGCGTGCGCGGGCCGGATGATCATGGTGTGGTGAGTGTGGTGATGATGTCGCGATGATGGTTGCCGCACGCCATTTCGATGATGAAGGCGCCGTCGATCTTCGGCGTACTTCGCCGGCATCTGGGCGATGCAACTGAGCGGGGAGTGGCCGGTGCCGAAGCCATCCACTACGATGCGCAGGCCGGAGGCAGGGGTGGACCGGTCTGGCGGGCATGCAGAAAAAAACGCCGCGTTGCGCGGCGTTTTTTGCGATGAAGGCCGCGTTTACATGCGTTCGAATATCGCCGCGATGCCCTGGCCGCCGCCGATGCACATGGTCACCAGCGCGTACTTGCCGCCGCTGCGCTGCAGTTCATAGAGCGCCTTCACTGTCAGGATCGCGCCGGTGGCGCCGATCGGATGGCCGAGGCCCACCGCGCCGCCGTTGGGGTTGGTTTTTTTCGGGTCGAGTTTCAGGTCGCAGGACACGGCCAGCGCCTGCACGGCGAAAGCCTCGTTGGATTCGATGACATCCATGTCCTCGATTTTCAGTCCGGCGCGCTTCAGCGCGTTCTGCACCGCGGGCACCGGGCCGATGCCCATGATCTTCGGATCGACGCCGGCGAGGCCGTACGACACCAGCCGCGCCATCGGTTTCAGGCCGGCCTTTTTTGCGGCCTCCTTTTCCATCAGCACCACCGCGGCGGCGCCGTCGTTGATGCCGGAAGCGTTGCCCGCGGTGACCGAGCCGCCTTCCTTCTTGAACACCGCGCGCAGCTTGGCGAGGCTTTCCAGCGTCACGTCGGCGCGCGGATGCTCGTCGCGATCGAACAGCGTCGTGCCCTTGCGGGTCTTCAGCTCGACCGGCAGGATCTGTTCCTTGAAATGGCCTTTCTCGATGGCGTTGATCGCGCGGCGGTGGCTCTCGACGGCGAACTCGTCCTGCTGCTCGCGGGAAATCTTCCACTGCGCGGCGATGTTCTCGGCCGTGATACCCATGTGCACGGTGTCGAAAGGATCGGTCAGCGCGCCGACCATCATGTCGACGACGTTGCCTTCGCCCATGCGCTGGCCCCAGCGCAGGCTGGGCATCAGGTAGCCGCCGCGGCTCATCGATTCGGCGCCGCCGCCGACCGCCGCGTCGCAGTCGCCGAGCAGGATGCCCTGGGCCGCGGAGACGATGGCCTGCATGCCGCTGCCGCAGAGGCGGTTCACGGTCAGCGCGGTGGTGTCCTGCGGCAGGCCGCCCTTGATGCAGGCGACGCGCGAGAAGTACATGTCTTTCGCCTCGCCGTGGATGACGTTGCCGAAGACCATCTGGCCGACCTGCTTCGGATCGATTTTCGCGCGGCTGACCGCTTCCTTGATGACCTGTCCGGCGAGTTCGGTGGGCGCGACATCCTTCAATGCGCCGCCATAATCGCCAATTGCGGTGCGCACGCCGCTCAATACGACCACTTCGCGTCCATTTATCATGAGATTCTCCGTAGGTTATTGATTTTAAACAATAAATTGCCAAACGCGGAGCGGGCAATCGGGGGAAGAAGAAGTTTACGCCCGGCCCATGACAGTGTCGAGGCGATGCCGCATCGCGGTCAGTGGCGCGTGGAGTCGGCAGCGGCCGGAGCGGCCGCCGCGAAGATCTGTTCGCTGTCCACGGCGTCGAAGGCATAACGGCGGTTGCAGAATTCGCAGCGCACCTCGATCTCGCCACGTTCGGCGATCACGCTGCGCACTTCGTCGCGCCCGAGCATGCGCAGCATGCCGGTGACGCGCTCGGGTGAGCAGGAGCAGCGGAAATACACCGGCTTCGGTTCGAACACGCGCAGATCCTCTTCGTGGAACAGGCGGCGCAGCAGGGTCTGTGGCGTCAGTGTCAGCAGTTCCCGGGGCTGCACGGTGCCGGCGAGGTGGCCGATGCGCGGCCAGGCGTCGGCATCCGCGGCCTTGTGTTCCGGCAGTTTCTGGATCAGCAGGCCGGCGGCACGGCTGTCGTCGCAGGCGAGCCAGAGCCGGGTTTCGATCTGCTCGGAGACGGCCATGTAATGTTCGAAGGCGGCGGCAATGCTGTCGGCATCGAGGTCGGCCACGCCCTGGTAACCCTGTTGCCCGGAATCCGGAAGGAGACTGATCGCAAACCGGCCGTTGCCGAGCAACGCGCGCAGCTTGCCATCGGGCACTTCGCCTTCCCATTTTGCGGTGGCGCGCATGGCGTGGCCGGCTCCGCATTCGACGACGACCAGTCTGACCGGTCCGTCGCCGTGCATCTGCAGCAGCAGCCGGCCGTCGAACTTGAGTGTGGCGGCGAGCAGCGCTCCCGCGGCCATCAGTTCGCCGAGCACGCGCCGCAGCGGCGGCGGATAGTCGTGGCGCTCGATGACCGCCTGCCAAGTGGCGGCGAGCTGCACGCATTCGCCGCGGATCGGCGCGTGCTCGAACAGAAAGCGCTGCAGGGTGTCGCTCACGCCCGGGTCATGGATTCTGCTGTCGCCGGTACAGCCGCAGGCGCTCGTCCTTGTCGCCGGGGCGGTGGCCTTCCCAGATTTTTTCCCATTCCGGCGGCGGGACGGCTTCGTCCAGCGGCAGGCCCTGGGCCAGCAGCAGGTCGCAGGCCGGCTGCGGCCCCGTTTCCAGGCGCCCGGAGCGGATGCCGGCAAAATAATGCAGCATCGCGCGCTGCGCCTCGCCGAGGTCGCGGCTGGCCATGCAGCGGTACTGCGCCGGCATCGCGCGCTGCATGTCGGCGATCACGGAGCGGTAGCTTTTGGTGGTGTCGACCCAGCCGATGAACAGGGTGGCGAGCAACGCCCATACCGCGGTGATGCCGCCGGCCCAGATGACCAGCGGCCGTTCCGGATTGCGCGGCAGTCTCGCGACCAGCGCGAACCAGGCGGCGGTGTAGGCCAGGCCGAGCACGAACGGCAGCGCGCGGAAGCCGAATTCGTAGCCGGGGCGTATGGTGTGCAGGTGGGCATGCAGTTTTGCCGGAATTTCGAGTTCCAGTGCGCCCCAGTAGAACCAGCCCACGGCGATGAAGAAGCTGAAGGCCGTCACGCTGAACCAGTACCAGCCGTTGGCGGCGCCGCGCCGCAGCGGGTCGATGCCGGGCACCGCGAGCAGCGCCAGCGGCACCAGCATCGGCAGCGCGTAGAGTTCCCGCGACTCCGCGGCGCTGCCGAGCATCAGCAGGGTGACCGTGAAGCCCAGCGCGGGCAGTGCCAGCGCCGGCGCGCCGGCCTGTTGCAGGCGCCGCGCGCGCCACAGGACCCACAGTGCGAGCGGCCATACCGGAAAGGCGTACCAGGGTAGCGTGCGCAGGTAATAGGCGAGGCCGGCGAGCATGTCGCGCGTGCCGAAGAAGCGCGCGAGGTTTTCGCCCTGGAGCCAGGCGGCGAACAGGGCGGGATCGCGCTGCTGCAGCAGCAATGGCCAGATGGCCAGCCACGGCAGCGCCGCGGCGGCCGCGACCGCCAGCGCGGCCGCGTACTGCGGCGTGCGCCAGTGCCGGCAGACCGCCGGCAGCAGCAGGGCGATGACCGCGACCATCACGGCCTCGGGAATGCCCTGTGTCATGAAGACCAGGCCGCAGGCCGTGCCCAGCCAGAAACCGCCCGGCGCCGCGCCGCGCCGCGCCAGCGCCGCGCCGTAATAGGCCATCGCAAAGCCGGACAGGGCGGCGACATCGGTGATCAGCTGGTGTCCGCGCACCACCAGGCCCAGACAGCCGAGCAGCAGCAGCGCCGCGGTGAGGCCGTGGCGCGGGCCGTTCAGTTCGCG
Organism: Burkholderiales bacterium; assembly: GCA_026125585.1. Classification (GTDB taxonomy): domain Bacteria; phylum Pseudomonadota; class Gammaproteobacteria; order Burkholderiales; family SG8-41. Next base: position 4,123 of record JAHCLD010000013.1, on the reverse strand, counting down.
GGAGGCGAGCGCGCTGAACAGCAGCGCGAGGCCGATCCACAGCCCGACCACCAGCCGCGCGCCGTCGTGCAGCGGCAGGACCGGGGAAAACAGCCAGGCACTGGCCGCGGCCGTCAGATGGAACAGCGGCGGTTTTTCGAGGAATGTTTCGCCGGCGATCTGCGGAATCACCCAGCTGCCGCCCTGCAGTATCTCGAACACCGCGCCGAAGGTGTAGGCCTCGTCCGGTTTCCAGGGATCGTGCGCAACCAGTCCGGGCAGCAGCCAGGCTAGGCAGAAGATGGCGATCAGCAGTGGTCGCAGCACAACATTCAAGGTCGGGGCTCGTCGTTATCGTTTGGGCGGCGGATTATCGCACCGGCGGCAGTTGTCCGCGGATTTGCAGGGCTGCTCAGGCGGTGGGCCGTGCCGTCGCCCGCGTTGCGTTGATCGGGCGCGCGGTCGCAGGACCGGAGTCTGCCGCGCCGGATGGTCCTGCGGCTGATTTTAGGACAAGGCCGCGTACAGGACAAAAAGCATGCCATGGCATGGTGCGTCACGCTCCGTTTGGGGGCGCGCGATGCAGTTTGCGCGGGCATCGCGATCCGGGCAACCCTGGGGTTTCTCATCAGGGCAAGAGAAATAATTTTAAAATCAATGTGATACGGATTTCTGCTGGCGTGTGGATGTCATTGGCACGGTAGATGCGTTTCCAGCCTCATAGCCAAGGACTGGAACCATGACCATCCGTATCGATTCGACAGCCATCATGCGCCCCGAGTCCCGATCCCGGGGGATGCCGGACTGCCCGCCGGTGGTGCCCGGCGCCGGTCCCTGGAGCGACCGTCTGACCCTGCTGCTGGAATCGACCGGCGAAGGCATTTTCGGCATCGATCTCGACGGCCGCTGCACCTTCATCAACCGCGCCGGCGCCGAAACGCTTGGCTATCCGGTGGCGCGGGTGATCGGTCGCAACATGCACTACCTGATTCACCATGCGCACGGCGACGGCCGGCATTATCCCGTCGACGAGTGCCCCATCTTTCGCGCGTTCTGGCAGGGGCTGCCCTGCCGCATCGATTCGGAGGTGCTGTGGCGCGCCGACGGGTCGTGTTTTCCCGCCGAATATTCCTCGCATCCGATCATGGAAGACGGCGCGGTGGTCGGTGCCGTGGTCACCTTTGTCGACATTTCCGAGCGCAAGCGTGCCGAGGAAATGCTGCGGCGGGCCAATGACGAACTCGAACACCGGGTCGGCGAGCGGACCGAGGCGCTGTCCGGGGCGCTGGCGCGGCTGCGCGAGCTGTCGGCCTACCTGCACACCGTGCGCGAGGAAGAGCGTACGCGCATCGCGCGCGAGATTCACGATGAACTCGGCAGCCTGCTGGTGGCGCTGAAGATGGATGTGAACTGGCTGGGCAAGCGTGTCGCGGATGCCCCCGACCTCGGCCGCAAGCTGCAGTCGATGGGGCGCATGATCGAGACCGCGGTCGACAACGTCGGGCGCATCATGACGGACCTGCGGCCGAGCATCCTCGACCACCAGGGATTGTGGGCGGCGCTCGAGTGGCAGGCGCAGGAGTTCGCCGAATCGGGCGAGATCCGCTGCGATTCGCGGCTCGACATCGGGCCGGAGGCGCCGGCGCCCACCGGCGCCCTGGCCATCGCCGTGTTCCGCATCTTCCAGGAAATGCTCAGCAACGTCGCGCGTCACGCGCAGGCCGCCGCGGTGACGATCCGCATCCGGGCAGACCGGGCGGCGCTGGCGATCGAGGTCGTTGACGACGGCTGCGGAGCGCCTGCCGCGGCGTTTTCCAGCCATCGCGCCTACGGCGTGCTGGGCATGCGTGAGCGCGCCGGTCATTTCGGGGGCGAACTGACGATCGACAGCCGCCCGGGCGGAGGCACCACGGTGCGCCTGAGCGTGCCCCTGGGGGACGAATCGTGATCCGCCTGCTGATCTGCGACGACCACCTGATCGTGCGCCAGGGCCTGAAGCAGATCCTGGCGGACACGCCGGACATCGAAGTCGCGGCCGAGGCGTCGAGCGGCTGCGAGGCCCTGCGGCTCGCGCGCCGGGGCGGCATCGACGTCGCGCTGCTGGACATCGCGATGCCGGACCGCGACGGACTTGAAACCCTGAAGCGGTTTCGCGGCGAACTGCCCCGGTTGCCGGTGTTGATGCTGTCGACCTATCCTGACAGGCAGTATGCCGTGCGCTGCCTGAAGCTGGGCGCGTCGGGTTACCTCAACAAGAGCGCCGATACCGACCAGTTGCTCGAGGCCGTCCGCAAGGCGGCCAATGGCGGAGTGTTCGTGACTACCGCGCAGGCGGAGGCGCTGGCGGCGTCGCTGGGCACGCGGTCGGACCAGCAGCCGCACGAATTCCTGTCGGACCGGGAGTACCAGGTGCTGCGCCTGATCGCGACCGGGCGGAGCATTGCGCAGATTGCGACGCAACTCTCGCTGAGCCCGAACACGGTGAGTACTTACCGGGCGCGCATCTGCGAGAAGACGGGCACCCGCAACGACGTCGAGATCGCGCTTTACGCGGTCAGGCAGGGTTTGCACCAGGTGTAGTGGCAGCACTACATGCAATTGGCCGGAGTCGCGACAGCCATCGGCTTCCGGCGGGAATAAGCTGTATTCACGTTGCAACGCCGCAAGGCGCGGAAAGCATCCGGGCAATATTTCAAGGAGAACACCATGTCTGCATTCAAGGATCCTTTTGACGCCGGCACGTCGCTGACCACGGGTTGCTCCTGCGGCCATCACCACAGCGAAGCCGAGCACCGGGCCGATCTCGCGGCGCAGACGGCGGACAGCGAAGTGCTGGGCAACCGCGTCGTCGAGGCGGCGGTGATGCGCGCGCTGTTCCCGCACGACGCCACGCGGCGGCGTTTCCTGAATGCGGTCGGCGCCGGCACCGCGATGGCGGCGGTTTCCGCGCTGTTCCCGCTGGGCATGGCGAAGGAGGCTTTTGCGCAGGGCGGGAAACCCGAGAAAACGTCGCTCAAGGTCGGCTTCATTCCCATCACCTGCGCGACGCCGATCATCATGTCGCAGCCGATGGGCTTCTATGCGCGCCAAGGGCTGAACGTCGATGTCGTGAAAACCGCGGGCTGGGCGGTGATCCGCGACAAAACCATCAACAAGGAGTACGACGCCGCGCACATGCTGTCGCCGATGCCGCTGGCGATCACGCTGGGCGTGGGCGCCAATGCCCTGCCTTACACCATGCCGGCCGTGGAAAACATCAACGGGCAGGCGATCACGCTGGCCATCAAGCACAAGGACAGGAAGGATCCGAAGTCGTGGAAGGGCTTCAAGTTCGCGGTGCCCTTCGACTACTCGATGCACAATTACCTGCTGCGCTATTTCCTTGCCGAACACGGTCTCGATCCGGACAGGGACGTGCAGATCCGTTCGGTGCCGCCGCCCGAGATGGTCGCCAACCTGCGCGCCGACAACATCGACGGCTTCCTCGCGCCGGATCCGGTGAACCAGCGCGCGGCTTATGACGGTGTCGGCTACATCCATACGCTGACCAAGGACATCTGGGCGGGGCATCCCTGCTGCGCGTTCGCGGCCAGCAGGGAGTTCGTCACCAAGCTGCCGAACACCTACCGCGCGCTGCTGAAGGCGATCATGGAGGCGACGGCCTTTGCCTCGAAGCAGGAAAACCGCAAGCAGATCGCCGAGGCCATCGCGCCGGCCAACTATCTGAACCAGCCGGTGACGGTGGTCGAGCAGGTGCTGACCGGCACTTTCGCCGACGGCCTCGGCAACATCCGCAAGGAGCCCAGCCGCATCGACTTCGATCCTTTCCCCTGGCATTCGTTTGCAATCTGGATCCTGACCCAGATGAAGCGCTGGGGCCAGCTCAAGGGCGACGTGGATTACGCCAAGGTGGCGCGCGAGGTATACCTGGCCACCGACGCGGCGAGGCTGATGAAGGAAGTCGGCATGAAGCCGCCCGCCGCCACCAGCAAGAAATTCAGCGTCATGGGCAGGGAGTTCGATCCTGCGAAGCCGGATGCCTATCTCGCCGGCTTCGCGATCAAGCGCTGATGCCGGCGGGGCGCGAAAGGACATGGCGATGAACCGGCTGAAAAACTGGAGCGCGCCGCTGCTGTCGCTGATC
>JAHCLD010000129.1 GCA_026125585.1 Burkholderiales bacterium | reverse complement strand
GCCGGACTGCGTGACAAAGGCCACCGGCCCCGGCGGCGTGTCGCCCTCGGCGAACTGGCCGAAGGTGGCGATGACGCGGTCGAACGCATTGATCAACCCGAGGCAGTTCGGCCCGCACAGCCGCATGCCGGCCTGCCTTGCCGCCGCCGCGATTTGCTGTTCGAGCGCGCGCCCGGACTCACCCATCTCGGCGAAACCGGAGCTGAAGACCACTGCGCTGCGTCCGCCGCGTTTCGCCAGGTCGCGCACTGCCGCCGGCACCTGCGCCGCAGGCACGGCGATCACCGCAAGATCCGGCGCCTCGGGCAGTGCGGCCACCGCGGGATAACAGCGCAGGCCGGCGATAGTTTCGTACTTCGGGTTGACCGGATATATCTTTCCGCCGTACCCCTTCTCCAGCAGAAAGCGCAAGGTGCGGCCATTGATCTTGTTGAGATCCGCGGATGCGCCGAGTATGGCGATCGACTGCGGACTGAGCAGCGCCTGAAGTTCGTTCATGAGTTCAATTGGTGAAATCCCGGCCGGCACCGTGCCGGCCGGCCGATGCTCTTTTTCCGGATTACACCACAACCGGCAGCCTCGTCCGCGCCCGGTCTCCCGGTCAGGCTTTCCGTTCCGGCCGGCGCGGTCGCCTGCTGCGGGCAGGCCGCCCGGTCCAAGAACCGGCTCGGCGGCTGCATGGCGGCATCACCGCGTACCGTTCAGCGCGTCGCCGCCGCTTTCATCCATGCGCAGGATGAATGTTCCCCGGACCGCCGCGCCGCGGTCAGCGCACGACGAGCACCGGAATCTTGCTGTGCGTCAGCACCTTGACCGTTTCGCTGCCCAGCAGCAGCCCCGTCAGACCGCGGCGGCCATGCGAGGCCATCACCACGGCATCGCACTTGCGTTTGCGTGCCGTGGCAATGATCTGCCGGTACGGCAGATCACCGACCAGCACCACGACATCGGCCTTGATCCCGGTTTTCGCCGCCTTCTGCTGCAGCTTCTGCAATGCCCCGGTGGCCCGGGCGGCCGCTTCCTTTTCGTAACGGATCTTCAGCTGCGCGCTCATCGGCACCGCAAAACTTTCGTCGGCAACCATCTGGAATTCCGGCACCACGCTGAGCAGCGTCACGCGGGCGCCCAGCGATTTTGCCAGCCCGAATCCCTTGGCCACCGCCTTGCCCGCCAGCGCGGAACCGTCCGTCGGCAACAACAGGTGCTTGAACATGCTCATTCCTCCGTCGGTTGTATCGCCGGTTGCTGCGGAATGCACCAACCCCGTGAAAGCAGAATATCACGCATGCCGCGGTGGATTTTGATCCCGGTCAAGCCGCGAATCCTCCGGGACCGCGCATCGGGAGAAAAACGGTTCCTGAAACAACCGCTTGAACAGGAAAGAAATGCCGCTTCAGTGCGGCTTGTTTGCAAGATGCGGGGGCAGCGGCAGGGCGACAACCTCGATGCCCTCCTCGCGCAACGCATCGACTTCCTGTGCCGAGGCCGAACCACGGATGTGACGCTCCGGGGATTCCTTGTAATGGATTTTGCGGGCTTCTTCCGGAAACGACTGCCCGACATCCTCGGTATTCTCCACGATGTGGGTGATCAGCTTGAGCATGCGCGCAGCGTCGAAATTGGCGTACTGTGCCGGATTGCCGGTCGCTGGTCTGGCGGCATCGGGAACAGGAGGCGCCGCCCGCCCGGTGTTGACCCGTGCAGCCGTCACCAGGCGGTTGATGTCCGTGCTGCCGCACAAGGGGCAACTCAGCAGATGCCCGTTCTGCTGTCTTTCGAACTCTGCGGTCGAGGCAAACCAGCCTTCGAAACGGTGTCCGTTGTCGCAACCCAGGTCAAAAACGATCATGAACAGGCCGGAAAAACATGCTGAATGCTGAAAGGATGGTGGGCGAGGCCGGGGTCGAACCGGCATGGCTTTCGCCGAGGGATTTTAAGTCCCTTGTGTATACCAATTTCACCACTCGCCCCGTAAGAGTCGCTCGTCGAAGGCATCCTGATGCGTGACGCATTGCTTCACGATGCCGGATGTGAAAGTACTTTCGCCAAAACCGCGTGAACGGCTCAGAGGGAATGATACAAGTGATTGATTTTATTGGAGGCGGGGGTCGGAATCGAACCGGCGTACACGGCTTTGCAGGCCGCTGCATGACCACTCTGCCACCCCGCCGCTGGAACTAAAAGGGGAAAACGGCTGGTTTCTGTTTCAACCGTTTTCCCCGGGGATCTGGAGCGGGAAAGGAGGCTCGAACTCCCGACCTCAACCTTGGCAAGGTTGCGCTCTACCAACTGAGCTATTCCCGCACTGCTGGTTTCAAGCGGCGCATTATATGCAACCCGCCCCCGTGCCGCAAGCCGCTAGCCCTGCGTCCTCGCGGCCCGCCAGGCCATTTTCAGGTAATACCCCATCGAAATCAGGGTCAGCAGCGCCGCCACCCAGATCAGCCAAGTGCCCCAGTAATCGGGGTCGAAACCGCCGATCCGGTCGTGGTACAGCAGCATCGGAATGGCGATCATCTGTGCGGCGGTCTTGACTTTGCCGACCATCGATACCGCCACGCTTTTGCCCCGGCCGATCGACGCCATCCATTCCCGCAATGCGGAAATCGCGATTTCGCGGCCGATGATGATCAGGGCAATGACGGCATCGATGCGGCCCAACTGCACCAGGATGATCAGCGCGGCGGCGACCATCAGCTTGTCGGCGACCGGATCGAGAAAGGCGCCGAAAGCCGAGGTCTGGTTCAGGCGCCGTGCCAGCCAGCCGTCCAGCCAGTCAGTGATGGCGGCGACCGTGAAGATGACCGTCGCAACGAGGTTCTGGGTGGCATGGGACATCCAGTGCTGTTCGAAATAGAAAACACCGACAAACAGCGGGATCATCACGATCCTCAGCCACGTCAGAAGGTTGGGCCAGTTCAGTTGCATGTCCGTCCTGTCAGCTTGCCTGATCCGCACGCCTAGTGCAGCTCCGAATAAATGCGCTCCGCCAGCGCCTGGCTGATGCCCTCGACCTGCGCGAGCTCGTCGATCCCCGCTGCGACCAGTCCGCGCAGCCCCCCGAACCGGGCCAGCAGGCGCTGGCGCCGCCTCGCCCCCACGCCGGGAATGCCTTCGAGCGGCGAGGTATTGCGTGCCCGGCCGCGGCGCGCACGATGCCCTTCGATCGCAAAACGGTGGGCCTCGTCCCGGATCTGCTGGATCAGGTGCAGGCCGGGATCATCCGCCGCCAGGCGAAAAGGCTGTCCGCGTCCCGGCATCAGCAACTGCTCCATGCCGGGCTTGCGCGACACGCCCTTGGCCACGCCGAGGACGGACACTTCGCTCAGTCCCAGTTCGGCGAGCACCTCCACCGCCACGCCCAGCTGCCCTTCCCCGCCGTCGATCATCACCAGATCCGGCATCTTGCCTTCACCCGATACCACTCTGCGGTAACGCCGCGTCAGGGCCTCGCGCATCGCGCCATAGTCATCGCCGGGTGCCGCGTCCCGGATGTTGAATCGCCGGTACTCTCCGTTCTGCATGCTCCCCCGGTCATAGACCACGCAGGATGCCACCGCGGCTTCGCCTTGGGTATGGCTGATGTCGAAACATTCGATGCGCTGAACGGATTCCGGCAGTTCCAGCCCCTGCTGCAGCGCCTGCAGCCTGCCGGCATCTCCGGTCTTCCGGGCCTGGCGCTGGCCGGCACCCAGGCCGGCATTTTTCGCGGCCATCTGCAACCACACCCTGCGGTCGCCGATCGGATTGGTGCTGATCTGGATGCGCCGCCCGGCGCGCTGCGACAGCATGTCCTGCAGCCCCTCCACTGCGACGGATTCCCCGACGATGACCTGTGGCGGCACCGGGTGCATCAGGTAGTGCTGCGCAAGGAAGGCCTCCAGCACCTGGGCCGGCTCGGCGCCATCGGCATTCTGGGGAAAAAAATTCTTGTCGCCGAGATGATGCCCGCCGCGGATCATCACCAGGTTGACACAGCAGACGCCGCCCGCGGCGCCGAAAGCGATGACATCGGCATCCCTGCCGGATTCATCGCTGACGTACTGGCGCTCGCGCACCTTGCGCAACGCGCTGATCCGGTCGCGGTAGACCGCCGCCTCCTCGTAGCGCAGGGCGGCTGCGGCATCCGCCATCCGGCGATCGAGACGCTCGAACACCGCGTCCTCCTCGCCGCCGAGAAACAGTTCCGCGCCGCGCACATCCTCGGCGTAGGCGGCTTCGCCGATCAGTCCCACGCAGGGCGCCGTGCAGCGGTGGATCTGGTGCAGCAGGCAGGGCCGCGAGCGGTGCGCGAACACGCTGTCCTCGCAGGTCCGCAGCCGGAACACCTTCTGCAGCAGCTGCATGCTCTCGCGCACCGCGCCGGCATTCGGAAACGGACCGAAATGGCGGTGGCGGCGATCCGGGTTGCCGCGGAAAAAGCCGAGGCGCGGAAAGGCGTGCCCGCTGAGCATCAGGTAGGGATAGGACTTGTCGTCGCGGAACAGGATGTTGTAGCGCGGCGACAGCGATTTGATCAGATTGTTTTCGAGCAGCAACGCCTCCGACTCCGAGCGGGTGACCGTGGTCTCGATGCCGCAGACCTGCGCCACCATCAGCCGGATGCGCGGCGACAGCGTTTCGGTGCGCTGAAAATAGGAACTGACCCGCTTGCGCAGATCGATGGCCTTGCCGACATAAAGCACGTCGCCTGCCTTGCCGAGCATGCGGTAGACGCCGGGCAGATGCGGCAGTCCCGCCGCGATCTCCGACGGCGTCATCGGCCGGCCCCGTCCAGGTAGCTCCGGATATCCGCAAAAATCCCGCGGAACATCTCCGGCGTCAGCCGCCGGGTCTGGGTGTTGTAGCGGCTGCAGTGGTAACTGTCGAACAGGCGCAGGCCCGGCCGCGGCTGGTGCGTCGCGCCGTGCGCGAACGGAAAATCGGCGATGCGACAATCCAGCGCGCGCAGCACGGCCTGGTGGGCCACCGTGCCCAGCGCCAGCACCGCCGGCGGCGCCAGCGCCTGCAATTCGGCGCGCAGATAGGCATTGCAGGTCCTGACCTCGGCCGGCAGCGGCTTGTTCTCTGGCGGCAGGCATTTGACGGCGTTGGTGATGCGGCAGCCTTTCAGTTCCAGGCCGTCGTCCGGCGACACCGCGATCGCCCGGCTGCCGAAGCCGTGGCGGTGCAACGTGTCATAGAGCAGGATGCCGGCATGGTCTCCCGTGAACGGCCTGCCGGTGCGGTTGGCGCCATGCATGCCCGGCGCCAGACCGACGATCAGCAGCCCGGGGCGCGGGTCACCGAAAGCCGCCACCGGTCGAGCATGGTAGCCGGGATGGTCGCGGCGGACGCCGGCCAGATGCGCGGCGAGCCGCGGGCAAAGCCGGCAATTCGCGGAAAATTCTTCACCGGGCGACGGCAGCCTGCCGCCGCGCCGGATCGCCGGAGCACCCATCATTCAGGAACGCTTGGAAAGCGGAAGCAGCTGCGCGCCAGGCCCCGGCAAACGCTGCTGACGGCGGCGCCCGCAGGCCTCGCCGGACTTGCGCGCGGGTGCACCCCATTCCCTGAAGTTGAAATCTTTCCGATCGGCCGGACCCATGACTGCGCATGTAACACCATTGGCAGGCGGGTGTAAAGGAAGCCGCCGCGGCCTCACACCGCCATCCCGTCAATTCCGGCGAGCGCCTTGCAGGCGGCGGCATAACGCGCGTCGGCATGCAGGCTCCGCGCATCCGCTGCGAACGGATGGGCGCGGATGCGCTGCAGCCGGGCGCGCGACACGGCGGACATGTCATGGCGCAGGCCCGCGAGCAGTTCGTCGGCGGCAGCCGGCGCATTGCAGACCAGCACCATGTCGCAGCCCGCGCCCAGCGCGGCCTGCGCCCGTTCGACCACGCCGCCGGCGACGCTGGCCCCCTCCATGCTGAGGTCGTCGCTGAAGATCACGCCGTCGAAACCCAGTTCCCCGCGCAGGATCTGCTGCAGCCATGTCCTCGAGAATCCGGCCGGCACCGCATCAACCGCCGGGTAGATCACGTGCGCCGGCATGACGCCCTCCATGCCCGCCGCCGCGAGCCGGCGGAACGGCAACAGGTCCTCGGCACTGATCTCCGCCAGTGTGCGGTTGTCGACCGGCACTTCATGATGGGAGTCGGCGCGGACATGGCCGTGCCCCGGAAAATGTTTGCCCACCGCGGCCATGCCGCCTTCGCGCAGACCGCGCATGACCGCCAGCGCCAGTTCGGCAATGGCCCCGGGATCGGCATGGAACGCGCGGTCGCCGATGACGCCGCTGTTGCCGTAGTCGACATCGAGCACCGGCGCAAACGAAAGATCGACGCCGTGAACGCGCAGCTCCGCGGCAAGCACGAATCCGGCGGACTGCGCCAGGGACGCCGCGGCGTCGCGATCGCGGTCCCATATCCCGCCGAATTTCCGCATCGGCGGAAGATGCGTGAATCCCTCGCGGAAACGCTGCACCCGTCCGCCTTCATGGTCGACGGCGATGATCAGGCGCGGATCGCGCAAGGCATGGATTTCCGCGGTCAGCGCATCGAGCTGGCCGCAGGATTCGAAGTTGCGCGAAAACAGGATCACGCCGCCGGTCAGCGGATGAAGCAGTCGCCGCCGGTCGTCATCGGTCAGCGCAGTGCCGGCGACGTCCAGCATGACCGGCCCCAGGGGCAAGGCTTTATTCATGGCATTCCGTTCAGGTTTCAAGCACGACGCAGGCGCAGGCCAGATTCGATTCGTCGCTGATGGTCAGGTGATGGCCGGTGATGCCGCGCTGCCGCACCAGCGTCTCCAGGGCCTCGTTGAAGGCGAAGCCCGGCTTGCCCGCGCTGTTCTGCACGACGCTGATGCATTGCAGGGTCACCGGATAGCGGAATCCCGTGCCCATCGCCTTGGAGAACGCTTCCTTCGCGGCGAACCGGTTGGCGAGGTAGAGGACCTGTTGCCCGGTCCCGGCATAACGCGCCTGCTCGACCGGGGTCAGCACCCGCTTCACGAAACGCTGGCCGTATTTTTCCAGCAGCCGCGCCACACGGTGCGGCTGGATGACGTC
>JAHCLD010000128.1 GCA_026125585.1 Burkholderiales bacterium | reverse complement strand
AATCGCTTCCTGCACAAGCTTGAAGCCGGGATCGGAGACGAGCGGCGTTCCCGCATCGGAGACGAGGGCGATCGCCTCGCCGGCTTCGAGCCGCTTCAGGATGCGCGGGCGCATCTCGGCGGCATTGTGATCGTGATAGGGGGCGGTCCTTGCCTCGATATTGTGGATCGCAAAGAGCTTCGCCGTCACCCGCGTGTCCTCGGCCAGCACCAGGTCGGCCTGCTTCAGCACGTCCAGCGCGCGCAGCGTGATGTCGCGCAGGTTCCCGATCGGCGTCGCCACGACGTAGAGCCCCGGCGCCAGCGGCGCGTCGTCGAGCTGCGGGGGCGGAAGGGCGCGGGCCATGGCGGAGGGTTCGCCGCTCCGGCCGCGAAAGGCAAGCGAACCCCGAGGGGCACGAGGAGCGCCGCGCTCACCCTTCGAGCCTTCGCGCCAGCGGAGGCTCCGTCGTCTGGAACCGCGGAATGTGCGGAATGACGCGGAAAGCTGGCCCGGATTCCTTCCGCGCAATTCCGCGTATTCCGCGGTTCCCTGAATCGGACGGCGCCGCTTCGCGGCCTCTCCCGTGCTTTCCGTCAGGCGCCGGAAAGGATCAGTTCCGCCGTCACGCGGTCGAGGACGCGCCTCCCGGCCGGCGTCGCCTTCAGGCGCCCGGCGTCCACGGCCACGAGGCCGAGCCCGGCCAGGCCCTGCACGGCGGGATGGCCGGGCTCCAGGCGGAGCGCGGCGAGGTCGGCGAACGGCACGCCGTCGGCGATGCGCAGGCCGCTCAGCAGGCGCTCTTCGGCGGCTTCGACGGGCGTCAGCGTCTCGCGGCTCGCAAAGCCCACGCCGGTCTCGCCGACGCGGCGGATGTAGTCGGCGGGGCGGTCGGCGGCCTCGGTCGCGTCGCGGGCGCCGGCGAGGGTGATCCGGCCGTGAGCGCCGGGGCCGGCGCCGACGTAGTCCCAGCCCTTCCAGTAGACGAGGTTGTGCCGCGAGCGCGCCGCCTCGCCCTTCGCGTGGTTGGAGACCTCGTAGGCGTGGAAGCCCGCGGCCTCCAGCACGGCCTGGGTGGTGTCGTAGAGGTCGGCGCCCGCCTCGTCGCCCGGCGGGGCGAACAGGCCGCGGCGGACCGCGCGGTCGAAGGCGGTGCCCGCCTCGATGGTGAGCTGGTAGGGCGAGACGTGCTCGGCGCCGAGGGCGGCGGCGGCCTTCAACTCGGCGGCCCAGGCGTCCGGCGCCTGGTCGGGCAGGGCGTAGATCAGGTCGACCGAGAGCCGCGGGAAGGCCCTCGCCGCCGCCTCCGCCGCGCGCCGGCCCTCCGCGGCGTCGTGATTGCGGCCCAGGAACTTCAGCGCGGCATCGTCCAGGGACTGGAGGCCCAGCGACAGGCGGTTCACGCCGGCGGCGCGGAAACCCGCGAATTTTCCGGCTTCGACCGTGCCCGGATTCGCCTCCAGCGTGATCTCGGCATCCGCCGCCAGCGGCAGACGGGCGCGCACCCCGGAAAGCAGCGCATCCAGCGCAGGCACCGACAGCAGGCTGGGCGTGCCGCCGCCGATGAACACCGTCAGCACCGGACGGCCCCAGACCTGCGGCAGCGCGGACTCGAGATCGGCAAGCAATGCGGCCACGTATTCGCCTTCGGGCAGCGTGCCGCGCGCCTCATGCGAATTGAAATCGCAGTACGGGCATTTGCGCACGCACCACGGCACGTGGATGTACAGCGACAGCGGCGGCAGGGCGGAAAACTGCAGCGATGAACGCGGAGTGATGAGCGATGAGCGGGAGGACACGGCAACTGTCCGGGACGTCAATCCGGCCGCAGTTCGCGCAGGCGCTGCGCCAGCAGGGCGAGGGCCCGGCCGCGGTGGCTGAGTGCGTTTTTTTCCTCGGGCGCGAGTTCGGCGGCGGTCCTGCCGAGCCGCGGCAGCAGGAACAGCGGGTCGTAACCGAAACCGCCGTCGCCGCGCGGCGCCCCGAGGATTTCACCGTGCCATTCCGCCTCGGCGATCAGCGGCTGCGGATCGTCGGCGTGGCGCACCAGCACGATGACGCAGCAGTAATGGGCGCTGCGGTCGCCCGCACTGGCCAGCGCCTGCAGCAGTTTTTCGTTGTTGCGGCGGTCCTGGCCGTCGCGGTCGGCCGCGCCCGCAGCCGCCGCATAACGCGCCGAGTGCACGCCGGGTTCCCCGCCCAGCGCATGCACGCAGACGCCGGAATCGTCGGCCAGCGCCGGCAGGCCGGTGGCGCGGCTGGCGTGGCGCGCCTTGGCCAGCGCGTTCTCGACGAACGTGCAGTGCGGCTCCTCCGCCTCGGCCACGCCGAGGGCGCCCTGCGGCAGGACCTCGATCCGCAGCGGCGCCAGGATCGCGCCGATCTCGCGCAGCTTGCCGGGGTTGTTGGAGGCGATGACGAGTTTTTTCATGATCAAAAACCTTCAGCCTCAGAGGACACAGAGACCACAGAGAAAAACAGAAGCAAACCGTCGCATGATTCCGTCATGTCGGAACTTGAGGGGGAGCTCTCTGTGAACTCTGTGCCCTCTGTGGCTAAAAAGGTTCTTCAGCTCTGATCCAGCGCTGTACGCTGGGCTGCGACCAGTTGCACGATGCCGTTTTGCGCGAGATCCAGCATCGCCTGCATTTCGGCGCGACTGAACGGCGCGCCTTCGGCCGTGCCCTGCACCTCGATGATGCCGCCGCCTTCGGTCATCACCACGTTCATGTCGGTGTCGCAGTCCGAGTCCTCGGCGTAATCGAGGTCGAGCACCGGCACGCCGCGCCAGACGCCGACCGACACCGCGGCGACGGCTTCGCGCAGCGGCGAGACCGCCAGGCGTTTTTCGCGCAGCAGGAACGACACGGCGTCGGCCAGCGCGACGTACGCCCCGGTGATGCCCGCGGTGCGGGTGCCGCCGTCGGCCTGGATCACGTCGCAGTCGAGCTGGATCGTGCGCGGCCCGAGGCGGTCGAGGTCGACCACCGCGCGCAGCGAGCGGCCGATCAGGCGCTGGATTTCCTGGGTGCGCCCCGACTGTTTCCCGCGCGCCGCCTCGCGGTCGGTGCGGGTGTTGGTCGAGCGCGGCAGCATGCCGTATTCGGCGGTGACCCAGCCGCGCTCGCCGCCGCGCAGATGCGGCGGCTGTTTCTCGAGCACGCTCGCCGTGCACAACACCTTCGTGGCGCCGGCCTCGATCAGCACGGAGCCTTCGGCATGGCAGGTGAAATTGCGGGTGATGCGGACGGTGCGCAGTTCGTCCGGACGGCGCTGGCTGGGTCGCAAGGCTTTCCTTCGTATGCTATGTTTCTCGGGTTTTCATTATAAAGCCCGCCGCAATGATCCACAGCATGACCGGCTACGCCACCGCCTCGCGCGAACTCGCCTGGGGCGCCGTCAGCGTCGAGCTGCGCTCGGTCAACCACCGCTATCTCGACCTGTCGTTCCGCATGCCCGACGAACTGCGCCCGGCGGAACAGGCCATGCGCGAAACGATCTCCGCGGCGCTCACCCGCGGCAAGATCGAATGCCGGGTGTCCTACGCCCTGCGCCCCGGGGCGCAGGGCCGCGACGAAATCGACACCACGCTGCTCGCGCAGCTGCTGCGGCTCGACGCGCAGGTGCGCGCCGCCCTGCCCGGCGCGCGCCCGCTCGGCGTGCCCGACATCCTGCGCTGGCCCGGCATGCTCGGCGCGGAAACGATGCCGGTCGACGAGTTCCGCGCCACCGCCGCCGCGCTGCTCGGCGAGGCCCTGCGCGAGTTCGCCGCCGCCCGCGCCCGCGAGGGCGCAAAGCTGGCGGCGGTCATCCTCGAACGCGCGGCCGGCATGCGCGAACGCATCGCCACGGTGAAACCGCGCCTGCCCGGCATCATCGCCGCCTTCCAGGAAAAGCTGAACGCCAGGCTGAAGGAGGCGATGCTGTCGGCCGACGACGAGCGGGTGCGCCAGGAAATCACGCTGTTCATCAACAAGATCGACGTCGACGAGGAACTGTCGCGCCTCGCCACCCACCTCGACGAGCTGGAGCGCATCGTCGGCAAGGGCGGCGCCTCGGGCAAACGCCTCGACTTCCTGATGCAGGAACTGAACCGCGAGGCCAACACCCTGGGCTCCAAGTCCGCCGACGTCGAGGTGACCCGGGTCGCGATGGACCTCAAGCTGCTGATCGAGCAGATGCGCGAGCAGATCCAGAACATCGAATGAGCCGATGAGCGGCAACCTGTACATCGTCAGCGCGCCTTCCGGCGCCGGCAAGACCAGTCTGGTCGCGGCATTGCTCGAGGCGGACGGCCAGATCCGCAAATCGGTGTCCTACACCACGCGCCCGCCGCGCCCCGGCGAAAGCGACGGCCGGCATTACCATTTCGTCGCGCCGGAAAAATTCGGGGACATGGCGCGGGCGGGGGATTTCCTCGAATCCGCTCTGGTCCACGGCAACCGTTACGGCACCTCGCGCCAATGGGTGACGGAGCAACTGGCCGCGGACACCGACATCATTCTCGAAATCGACTGGCAGGGCGCCGCGCAGGTGCGCCGGCTGATGCCGGCGGCGATCAGCATCTTCATCCTGCCGCCCTCCCTCGACGCCCTGCTGCAAAGGCTCAACGCCCGCGGCCAGGACGCGCCCGACGTCATTGCCCGCCGCGTGGCCAATGCCCGGGAGGAAATCGCCCACGTTACGGACTTCGACTATGTTATTATCAACGGCGAATTCCGGGTGGCGGCGGCCGAACTGCAGGACATCATCCGCGCCGAACGCCTGCGCACCCCGCGCCAGCTGAACCGGAATGCCGCATTGTTCAAACGACTCAGGCAGGAATAAAACCATGGCCCGCATCACCGTAGACGACTGCATGAAAGTCATCCCCAACCGCTTCGAGATGTCGCTTGCGGCAACCTACCGCGCCCGCCAGCTGTCCAACGGCGCGCAACCGATGATCGACGCGACCCGCGACAAACCGACCGTGATCGCGCTGCGCGAACTCGCAGCCAGCAAGTTCGGCGCGGAAATCCTCAACAAGAGCCCGACGTAACAGGTCGTGCCCGGGGCCGGGGCGCATTCCTGATCTGATTGCGGACGGCACACGGCACCGGACGCATGACCGCTTCAGCCCAGACCGCCGCCGCGGCCCCCCTCCCCGCCGCGCCCGCCCTGTTCGAGGAGTGGTCGGGCTACCTGAAGCCGGACGACATCACCCAGCTGCGGGCGGCCTACCAGTTCAGCGAGTCGGCGCACCAGGGCCAGTTCCGCAAGTCCGGCGAGCCCTACATCGCCCATCCGCTGGCGGTGGCCAGCATCCTCGCGCAGTGGCACATGGACACGCAGGCGCTGACCGCCGCGCTGCTGCACGACGTCGTCGAGGACACCGACGTCACCAAGAACCAGATCGCCGAGCTGTTCGGCCGCCCCGTGGCCGAGCTGGTCGACGGCGTCTCGAAGCTCGACCGCATCGAGTTCGACACCCAGGAAAAGGCGCAGGCGGAGAATTTCCGCAAGATGCTGCTGGCCATGGCGCGCGACGTGCGCGTGATGCTGATCAAGCTCGCCGACCGCCTGCACAACATGCGCACGCTGCATGCCGTGCATCCGCAGAAGCGCCAGCGCATCGCGCGGGAAACGCTCGAAATCTACGCGCCGATCGCCAACCGCCTGGGGCTGAACAGCATCTACCAGGAGATGGAGGACCTGTCGTTCAGCCACCTCTACCCCGACCGTCACCGGGTTCTGGCCAAGGCCGTGCGCACGGCGCGCGGCAACCGCCGTGAGGTGGTGAGCAAGGTGCTCGACAGCATCGAGAGGCGCCTGAAGGAGCAGGGCGTGGACGCGCAGGTCCAGGGCCGCGAAAAACACCTGCACTCGGTGTACCGCAAGATGCGCGAGAAGCACCTGTCGTTCGCGCAGGTGCACGACGTCTTCGGCTTCCGCATCGTCGTCCGGGACACCACCGCCTGCTACGTCACCCTCGGCCTGCTGCACGGCCTCTACAAGCCGATTCCCGGCAAGTTCAAGGATTACATCGCGATTCCCAAGGCCAACGGCTACCAGTCGCTGCACACCACGCTGTTCGGCCCCTTCGGCAGCCCGATCGAGATCCAGATCCGCACCGCGGACATGCACAGGATCGCCGAGGCGGGCGTCGCCTCGCACTGGCTCTACAAGAGCTCCGACACTTCGCTGTCGGAACTGCAGCAGAAAACCCACCAGTGGCTGCAGAGCCTGCTCGAGATGCAGTCCGAATCCGGGGACTCGGTGGAGTTCCTCGAACACCTCAAGGTCGACCTCTTCCCCGACGAGGTCTACGTGTTCACGCCCAAGGGCAGGATCATGTCGCTGCCGCGCGGCGCCTGCGCGGTGGATTTCGCCTATGCCGTGCACACCGACATCGGCAACCGCTGCGTCGCCGTCAAGATCAACCAGGAACTGATGCCCCTGCGCACCGAGCTGCGCAACGGCGACCGCGTGGAAATCATCACGGCGTCGCACGCCAAGCCGAACCCGCTGTGGCTGAATTTCGTCGCCACCGCCAAGGCCCGCGCGCACATCCGCCACTTCCTGAAGACGATGCACTTCTCGGAATCGGTGCAGCTGGGCAGCCGCCTGCTGCAGCAGGCGCTCGCCAACTTCAAGGCCGTGCCCGCCGACGTCGGCGACACGCAGTGGGACAAGCTGGTGCGCGATTCCAGCGGGCGCTCGCGCGACGAAATCCTGTCCGACATCGGCCTCGGCAAGCGCCTCGCCGTGGTCGTCGCCCACCAGCTGCTGGCGCTGGGCGAGCCGCTGCCCCCGGAAGCGCGCCCCGCCGGCGCCGTGGTGGTCCGCGGCTCCGAAGGTTTCGCGGTGCAGTTCGCGCGCTGCTGCGGCCCGATTCCCGGCGATCCGATCATCGGCATCATCAGCAAGGGCCAGGGCATGGTGGTGCATACCCACGACTGCCCGGTCATCGCCAAGAACCACCGCGACCCGGAGCGCGTGCTCGACGTGCAATGGGATGCCAATCCGACCAAGCTGTTCGACGTCGGCATCCGCCTGGTCGTCGCCAACCAGCGCGGCGTGCTGGCCAAGGTCGCGGCGGAA
>JAHCLD010000127.1 GCA_026125585.1 Burkholderiales bacterium | reverse complement strand
GTCACGCGCAACTTCGGCCTCGGCAACGCGCTGGTCAGCGCCGAAGCGCTGGACGCGCTGTCACCCGCGGCGCTGTGGCGCGCCGCCGCCGATCCCGCGCAGCGCCCGCTCGATGCGCTGCGGCCCGGGCCGATCCAGATTTCCGGCAGCCGCGAACAGGTGCATCTGCGCTTCATCGCCGGCGCCGGCATCACGCTGCGACACCTGCCTTCATTTCTCGAATCTGCCTCCAACATCGGCACCTGGGGCATGGCGATGACGAAGGAACTCGCGCGCCAGCTCGCGCAGCCCGGCCTCGAAATCCTGCCGATGCCGCGCCCGCCGCAGCCGCTGTTGACGGCGGCCCACGCCGGCCGCCGCGCCCAGCTCGAAGCCGCGCTGAGCCTGTTCCTCGGTAACACGCTGCGCAAATTCCGCATGGCCGTCGGCGATCCCGAAGCCGTGCTGTCTTCGCACCGCCTCGACGGCGGCGCCGGCGAACTGCGGCTGAGCCTCAGCACGCCGATCGACGATTCGCTGTTCGAAGGGTTCGCGTGGCCGCTGCAGCCGCAGGACGAGGCGGCGGAAGTGACGGCGCTGTTTCAGGCGGCGCTGGCCGACTGCCGCGTGACGAACGTGACGCTGCTGGATCGGGTGCTGCCGGACCGGTTGCCGGGCGGGTCGGTGTTTATCGCGGGGCGGATGCTGGAAGGGTTGGGGCGGGAGCCGGCGAAGCATTAACCGCGCAGGCGTTTTAGCCTGGGCAGGATGCTGTCCGCATCCCGCAGTTCCGACAGGGGCGTGATTTCCGCAAGAATCAGGTTCCAGTCGAGTTGCGGGGACTGGCGGATGACCACCGATTCAATGTCCGCCCAGTCGCGGTCGCGTCCGGCGAAAGCTTTCATCACTATCAGGTCCTCGGCGCCGCAGGTGAGCAGAAGCATGCCGCCAAAGTCAAAGCCGCTGGCCCGGCCGATGCAGCGTTCCTCGAAAGGAATCGCCGCTAGCGCGATGTCGAGCGGTACGCCATTCCTGCTTTCCAGCAGCAATACGCGGTGTTCGATTGCGAACGCACGGGCATCCGGAATGCGCGGCCGGAACCCGTCGAGCAGGAGACCGGCCATGGTGTCTTCATTCCCGTACGGGCAGAGCAACGACAGATCGACGTCGCGCGTGAAACGGGGCTCTCCCCAACGTTGCAGCGCAAGGCCGCCGATGAAACAGAAGCGCTGGCGGGCTTTCTGCAGAAAGGTCTGAAGATCGGCTGCCGCGGCGAGCAGGCCGCTCATGCCGGGCGCCGCAGCTTGGCAAACAGGCGTTGTTGTTCCACCAGTCCGGACGTAAGGCGCGGCGGCAATCCGGCAGGCAGCGGCACGGAAAACAGGTCGGCAACTGCCCGGCGGACATCGTCATCCGTCATCGCCTGCAATTCGCGGCGGTGCACGGCCTCCAGCGACAGGGTCGCCTTGTCCCATTGCATGCGCCAGCGTTTGAGGTCGGTGCTCATGATGGAGATTTTACGCTGCGTGGCGGATACCGGCTTACGCCAGTTTCGGCAATTCGGAATAAGATGCCAATCCCTTCTCCCTCGTTTTTACGGGGGGAGAGTCAGGGCGAGTGGTGATGAAGGTTGGTCATATAACCAATTGTTTTTATTTATCTTTTTAATGCTCTGGATTTTCCAATGGATAAGAACCGTATGCCTGCCATCCATTCCGGCCAATTTCTTCGGAAGATTCTCGACGAGTGCAAACTCTCGCAGGCCGCATTCGCGCGCCTGCTCGGCATCATCCCGGGTCGCATCTCGCGCATCGTCAATGGCAGCCGGCCGGTGACCGCCGAACTGGCCTTGCTGTTCGGCCGTGCCTTTGGACAGTCGCCGCAGTACTGGCTCAACCTGCAGGTGACTTACGATCTCAAACTGGCAGAACGGACGATTGGCTGCCGGTTGAAGGCGGTTTTGGAATTGGCGCCGGTTTGAAGCGACTTCGGCACCTTGGGTTTGCGCAACCTCTTTAATCTGATCATCTACTAGGAGAGCAGCGCATGGGGATGGTATTGCTGCCAGCGCTTGGTCTTTATCTGATCATTTTGTTTCTGGCTACGTGCGAGGCGTACCGCTGGGCAGGAAAGCGTGGCCTTCCAAAGGGCAAGCGATTTCTGGTTGCGATTGGAGGATTTCTCATTGTCTATCTTCCCTTGTTTTGGGATCACCTGCCCACGCTGGCTTCGCACCAGTATGCCTGCAGGACAGAGGCGGGATTCTGGGTTTACAAAACAGTCGATCAGTGGAAGGCAGAGAATCCGGGAGTGATGGAGACCTTGGTGGCGTTCAATGACGGAAGATTCGGAGGGGGAGGCTACATACTGAATCAGCGTTTTAACTGGGCGATCAAGAGGAATGGCCCCCTTCCTTTTAATCGGTGGCAATGGGAGCACACAGTTGTAGACAGTAAAAACAATGATGTCTTGGCACGCTATGTCGATTTTTCTACTGGTAACGGAAACATTGGCGGTGAGCCGCCATTACGCTTTTGGTTGCAGAATGAGCATTGCAGTAATGGAGAAAGTAATTACAGAAAATTTATTATGTTTAAGCGCGATGTACAGGGAGAGGAGAAATGAGCGCGGTAGCGCGGTAGGGCGGATAAGCCGCACAGCGGCGCCATCCGCCGCATGTGATTCTGTCACTGTGTGGTCATCCGGCGGATAACGTCGCTTCGCCCCTTCCCCCAAGGGGACTTCCTTCGGGCGCATCCGCCTTACGAAAAACCGTTCTTTCGCGGTCTGTGTCGCCGAAGCTGCTACAGTGCGCGCCATGAAACCCTATGCCGCGCTGACGCCTGAAACCATCCTCGACGCCATCGAATCCTGCTGCGGCCTGCGCTGCGATGGCCGGCTGCAGGCGCTGAACAGTTACGAAAACCGTGTCTATCAGGTGTGGCTGGACGACGGGCAGTCCGTCGTCGCCAAGTTTTACCGGCCGCAGCGCTGGAGCGCCGAGGCGATCCAGGAGGAACAGGATTTCGCCACGGAACTTGCTGCGCGCGAGCTGCCGGTGGTGGCGCCGCTGGCCTTCGACGGCCGCACGCTGCACGAGCACGGTAGTTTCCGCTTCGCGCTGACGCCGCGCCGCGGCGGGCGCACGCCGGAGCTGGACGATCCCGACACGCTGCAATGGATGGGGCGATTCATCGCACGCATCCATGCGGTGGGGCAGGTGAAGCCCTTCGCGCACCGTCCGGTGCTGGACATCGAATCCTTCGCCTACGAGCCGGTGCAGTTCGTGCTCGACACCGATTTCGTGCCCGACGATCTCTACGACACCTATGCCAGCGTGGCCGAGGACGTGGTTGGGCGGATCGAGCGGCGCTGGGCTGCGGCCGGCGCGGTGCGCAAAATCCGGCTGCACGGCGACTGCCATGCCGGCAATGGGCTGTGGACCGATGCCGGACCGAATATCGTCGATCTTGACGACGCGCGCATGGGGCCGGCGGTGCAGGATCTGTGGATGTGCCTGTCGGGTGACCGCAGGGCGCAGCAGGCGCAACTGCTGTCGCTGCTGGAAGGCTACTGCGAGTTCCGCGAATTCGATCCGGCCGAGCTGATGCTGATCGAGGCGCTGCGCACGCTGCGCATCGTGAACTACGCCGGCTGGCTGGCGCGGCGCTGGGACGATCCGGCCTTCCCGGCGAATTTTCCTTTTTTCAATACCCAGCGCTACTGGCAGGACCACATCCTCGCACTGCGCGAGCAGGCCGCGGCGCTGGACGAACCGCCGCTGCAATGGCTGTGCTGAAATCGTTGCTGCGGATCCTGTTCGTCTGTGTGGCGGCCTGGGCGCTGGTGGTTGCCTGGGTCTGGCTGACGCAGGCGCGGCTGGTGTATTTCCCGCAGATCGGCCGCGACAACCCGGCGACGCCGGCCGCGGCCGGCTTGCCTTTCGAGGATCTGCGGATCGGGACGGAAGACGGCGAGACGCTGGCGGCATGGTGGGTGCCGGCGAAGACATCGCCCGCGAAGGGCGCGATGCTGCTGTTCCACGGCAACGCCGGCAGCATTGCCGACCGCATCCTGTATCTGCCGCATTTCAACGCGACGGGTTACGGCGTGCTGCTGGTCGATTACCGTGGTTACGGCAGGAGCAGCGGTTCGCCGGACGAGGCGGGCACGCATGCGGATGCGCGGGCGGCCTGGCGCTGGCTCACGGTCGAACGCGGCTTTGCCGCCGGTGACATCGTGCTCGTCGGTGAATCGCTGGGCGGCGCGGTGGCGGCGGAACTTGCCGCGCGCGTGCAGCCGCGGGCGCTGCTGCTGTTGTCGACTTTCACGTCGGTCAACGATCTCGGCGGCGAACTGTATCCCTGGCTGCCGGTAAGATTCATCAGCCGTTTCCGTTACGACACATTGCAGGGCGTGAAGGATTACCGCGGGCCGGTGCTGGTGGCACACAGCCGGGATGACGAGATCGTGCCTTTCGCGCACGGGCAGCGCCTGCAGGCTGCAGCGGGAGTGCGTGGCCGCTTGCTGGAGATGCGCGGCGGGCACAATGATGCTTTCCTGTTCGGGGCACCGGAGCGGGCGGCGGCGGTGAAGGATTTTCTAGGGTCTGCAGCGAAGATTATATATAAATAATTGATTTTATTGATAAATTTATGAAAAGTGAAATTAAGATCGGTGTCGCGCTGGGGGCCGGTTCGGCGCGCGGCTGGGCGCATATCGGCGTGCTGCGCGTCCTCGATGCCGCCGGCATCCGGCCGCAGATCGTCTGCGGTTCCTCGATCGGCGCGCTGGTCGGCGCGGTTTATGCGGAGGGTCAGCTGGATGCGCTGGAAGAGTGGGTGCTCGGCCTGACCTGGCGCAGGGTATTGGGATTTTTCGATATCAGTTTCAGCGGCGGTTTTCTCAAGGGGGCAAAACTGATCGCCTTCCTGCGCGGCAATCTGCTGGAGCGCCAGATCGGCGACATGCCGCTGGCCTTCGGCGCGGTGGCCACCGATCTGCGCAGCGGGCGCGAGGTCTGGCTGCGCGAGGGCAACGCGGTCGATGCGGTGCGCGCCTCGATCGCGCTGCCCGGGCTGTTCACGCCCTGCGAGATCGACGGCCGTCTGCTGGTGGACGGCGCGCTGGTGAATCCGGTGCCGGTGTCGCTGTGCCGCGCGATGGGCGCGGATTTCGTGATCGGCGTCGATCTCGGCGGTGGCCGCATGGCGCAGCGCGCCGGCACTCCGCGCCGCAGCGCATCGCTGAACATGATCGAGGTGGTTGCCGAAAGCCTCAACATCATGCAGGTACGCATTACCCGCAGCCGCCTGGCGGGCGAGCCGGCGGATGTGCTGGTCCCGCCGCTGCTCGACGACATCGGCACGATGGAGTATCACCGCGCGCGGGAGTCGATCGCCGAGGGGCGCGCCGCGGCCGAGGCGATGCTGCCGCAGATCGAACGCCTGCTGCGGGGCTGAGCGCGGCGGCGCGCCCGGGCTTCAGTCGAGGCCGAGCGCGTCCCGCGTGTAACGGACCAGGGCCTTGGGCGCGACCGGCTTGTTCAGGTAGCCCGAGGCGCCGTAGGCCAGCGCGGCGACGATGTCCTCGCGTTCGGCGCGGGCGGTGACGACGATGATCGGCGTGTCCTTGAATTCCGGGTGCTCGCGGAGCTTGCCGAGGACGTCGAGGCCGACCATGTCCCGCAGATCGACGTCCATGATGATCAGGTCGGGCAGCGGCGTTTTGGCGAGCGCCGCGGCGATCTCGGCGCGCGTCGCCGCGCCGCGCACGTCGAAGCCGTCCTGCATCAGCGCGCGGGCGGCGGCCAGCGCCTCCGCCTCGTGGCTGTCGATAACCAGCACGACGTGTTTGTCGCCGCTGTGCGACGGCAGCGGTTTCTCGGGGTGGTTGATGATGCTGATCCTGTAGCCGGCCTTGAGCCGGCGGGCGCCGGAGAGGGTGCTTTCCGCCTGCTGCAACTGCTGCAGCGTCGGTTCCTTCGGGCGTTCGCTGAGGAAGGTTTCGAGCGCGCTGGCCGCGGCCGGCCCGGCGGGGGCCTCCGGCAGCCGTTCGAGGTAACCGTCCTTGACCAGCAGCGCGAGCGCGCCGCCGATGTCGCCGGCATGGGGGAAACGCGCCCGCAGTTCGGCGACCGTCGCGCGCTGTCCGATTGCGGCAAGCAGGCCCTTGGTGCCGGCCTTGAGCACGCCGGGCCTGGCCGCGATTTCGGCCTGGCCTTTGGCGGTGGTGCGGTAGGTGGCGGTGTGATCGGTCATGAGGTCTGCGGGTTGGGGCGGCCGGGCCGTCGGATCGCGGGTTCCGGTCCGCAGGGATTGACCCGTCCGCGGCTGCGATGTTCCCGGAGTCCTGAAAAAGCGCAGCCTGCGCTGCCGCGGGGAGGGCCGGTGCACGCGACTGCAAGTTGCGTTTACGGAAGGGCGTCTGCGGGCGTCTGTGAAACGGCCCGGAGTGTACTGCAAAATGCGCCGTGCATCGTACACTCGCGGTCATGGATACATGGCGCGACCGTTTTGCCGGTGTTTTTCCGTTGCTGCTGCCGCTGCGCGGCGTGGCGGCGCCGCTTTACGGCGGCGACTGGCCGTCGCGCGCGGTCCTGCAGCAGACGCTGGACACGGCCGGCGTATTCACGGCCTCGGGCTTGCCCCTGCGCCTGGTTGCGCCCGCGGCGGACGGGTTTTCCTACGAAGGCCGGCTCTACGAACGCGGCGAACTCGAGTTCCGCGAACGCAACTGGCACGACCTGTTCAACGTGCTGGTGTGGCTGGCGTTTCCACGGGCCAAGGCCGCGCTCAACGCCCGGCATCGCGCGGCGCCGGTGATGGCGCGGGGGCGCGGCCCAGTGCGCGATGCGCTGACGCTGTTCGACGAGAGTGGCATGATCGTGCTGTCGGCGGATGAGGGATTGCTGGAGATGATCCGCGGATTCCACTGGAAAGAACTGTTCTGGATGCAGCGCGCGCGGGTCGTCGACGGCATGGTGTTCCTGCCCTTTGGCCATGCCTTGTGCGAAAAGGCGCTGGCGCCGTACAAGGGCATCACCGGACGCTGCCTGCTGTTCCGCACCGGGCCGGAGATCCTGCGGTTGCCTGCCGCGGAGTGTTTGCGGCGGG
>JAHCLD010000126.1 GCA_026125585.1 Burkholderiales bacterium | reverse complement strand
GGCCCGGCGGCCAGCAGGAACACCACGGTCAGCCAGTGGATGTCGCGCGTGCCCAGGGGGCGCGAACTAAGAACGGTCGGCAGCGGCGTCATGCAATGCGAGTGCGCGCAGGCAGTCCGCGCGGTGCGCGGCTCCCGAGGCGATGGGGATCAGCAGGCCCGGCAGTCGCAGGCCGTAGGCGAATGCCCTGGCATCCGCGTCGATGACCCAGCGCGCCAGATGCCCCAGCTTTTTTTCCGGATCCATGTCCGGGGGAAGCGCGTCCCAGGCCAGCCACAGCTCGGCCGCGACGCGGCCCGCAAACTGCTTGGTCATCAGCACGTCGCTGCGGGCGATAGCTTTCCATGCCAGATGCCGCGGCGAATCCCCGGGACGATAGGGACGCAATCCGGAAAACTCGTCCTGGCCGTGCCCTTGCGTGCCGCCCTTGCCGTCTCTGGCCTGCGGTTGCGGCAGCGGCAGGCCCGGAGAGGCCGGCGCCGGATAGACCAGGCAACTCATGTCGAGGTCGGCATAGGACCAGGCGCGAAACAGGCCGACCGGAAAAAACGTGAACAGCGTCATCCGGCCGGGACGCAGCCAGCCGCGGCGCAGCGCGGGAATCGCCACGGTCGCGGTGGTCTCTCCGTTCGCGGGCACGTCGACGTAATCCGCGCTGATCCGGTCCCGGGTCACGCCGACGCCGTAGCGCGGCATTCCCGCGCTGTTGGCGATGCGGATGCCGAATTCGGCACGTTCGCCGGCGAACACCGGCGACGTGCGGCCGGCCGAGATGCGCAGGTTCGCCAGGTTGCGGAAGGTATGCAGCATCGACTGGATGCCGGCCGCGCCGAGCAGGAAGGACAGCACGAAGCCGAGGGAAAGGTCGTAGTTCACCGATCCCAGCAGCATCAGCAGGATGACGCCGGCGAACAGCAGCCCCTGCCGCGTCGGCAGGATGAACACGCGGCGCTGCACCAGCACGATGGTGCCGCGTTCGGGGCCGCGCCACTGGAATATCCAGTCGAGGACGCGGTTCTTCAAGGCGGCCGCAGAGGCCATGGCGGCATGCATTGCCTGCCTCAGGGAATGGCGACTTCTTGCAGCAACTGGGTGATCAGCGAAGCGTGATTGCCGCCGCCGGGTTCGCCGGCCGGGCTCAGGCGGTGCGTGATCACGGCCGGCAGCACGGCCTGGATGTCCTCGGGCAGTACATGTTTCCGGCTGTCCATGTAGGCCCAGGCCCTGGCGCCCTGCAGCAGGGCGAGGGAGGCCCTGGGCGACAGGCCGTGCGAGAAGGCCGGCGAGCGGCGCGTGGCGTTGACCAGGGCCTGCAGATAGTCGAGCAGGGCGGGGGCGGCGCGCACCTGCTGGACTTCGAGCTGCAGCCGGGCGAGCCCTTCGGGGTCCAGCTGGGGCTGCAGGCGCAGCAGCATGTCGCGGCGGTTGTCGCCGTTGAGCAGCGCGCGCTCGGCCTGCGCATCCGGGTAACCGAGTTCGATGCGCATCAGGAAGCGGTCGAGCTGGGATTCCGGCAGCGGAAAGGTGCCGATCTGGTAGGACGGATTCTGCGTGGCGATGACGAAGAAGGGCGCGGGGAGGTGCCGGGTTTCGCCTTCGATGGTGACCTGGTTTTCCTCCATCGCCTCGAGCAGCGCGCTTTGCGCCCTCGGTGTCGCCCGGTTGACTTCATCGGCCAGCACGACATTGGTGAATACCGGTCCGGGATGGAATTCGAAACCTCCGGTGTCGCGGTTGTAGACCGAGACGCCGAGAATGTCGGCGGGCAGCAGGTCGCTGGTGAACTGGATGCGCTGGAAACGCAGGCCCAGCGAGGTGGCGATGGCGTGGGCCAGCGTGGTTTTGCCGACGCCGGGCACGTCCTCGATCAGGAGATGGCCGCGCGCCAGAAGGCAGGCGATGGCCAGCCTGATCTGCCGTGTCTTGCCGAGGATGATGCTGTTGATCTGTTCTGCGACCGCATTGAGCTGTGACGACATCGGGGAAGGAGCCTTCCTCGCCGGCAGGGGCGAACTGGTTGGGCCATGCGCCTGGACGACGCGTGATTAGACAACGTTCAGTCGCGATTATAAGATGAACCTCCGCCATCGAGTCCGCCGCGGCCGCATCGCGCAACACAGATCGTGAATCCCGAGCCAGCCCAGGAAAAAAGTCACGCACGGCCTGTTTTTCGCGGCTTTTCCCGAAGCATGCGAATGCCGTGGCTGTTGCCGATGTCCGGTGCCGCCGTGCCCTGCCTGGCCGTGATCGTTGCCGCGGAAGACATCATCCGCAAGGAAGCCGCCGATGCCTTTCGCGTGCCGATGATGCATCCCGGTCGGCCGGCAACGGCGGCGGGATGAAGGACGTCGTCATGGCAGACATTCATGCCGGTGCCATGTCTTATCTGATCATCGCGGTTCTCCTCGCGTGCCTTCTTGCCGGAGGCGCAATGATCATGTCCGTGCGGATGGTCCGCCAGCGGGGCGCTCAGCACGCGCTGCGCCGCAGCGAGTCGCATTTCAGGGCGCTTAACGCCCTGGGCTCGGACTGGCACTGGGAGACGGACGGGGAATACCGGCTGAAACAGGTGTCTGGAGATTTCCACAGGATGTGCGGCCTGGCCCCGGAGATGCTCTCCGGCAAGGCGTTGTGGGAGATCGAAGGCATCACGCCGGTGGGGGCGGATTGGTCGGAACACCGGGCCGTCATTGCCCGCCGCGCGCCGTTCCGGGATCTCGCGCTGCGTTTCATCAACCGGCAGGCGGTTGTGACCTATGGCAGCGTCAGCGGAGAACCGGTGTTCGGTGAAAGCGGAAGATTCGAGGGTTACCGCGGCATCGGCAACGACATCACGGCGGAGATCACCCTGCGCCGGCGCCTGCGCATGCAGCACGACGTGACGCGCATACTCAGCCTGGGACGGGATGCGGACGGCACGATGCGCGAGGTGCTGGAGACGATCTGCAGGAACATGGACTGGAAGTGGGGTGCGCGCCGCCATCTCGACCATCGCACACAGTTGCTGAGCTGCCACGAGTACTGGCTGGCGCCGGGATGCGCCGCCGACGAGTTCATTGCGCTTTCCATGCAGCCCAAAGCCAGCGATCCGAGGCCGGGCACGGTGTCGCAGGCCATCCTGCAGGGAAAAATCGCCTGGCTCACGGATCATGCCCCGCTCAACCTGCGGCGCAGCAGGCTTGCGCGGGAGGCCGGATTGCGGGGCGCGGTTTCGGTGCCGGTACGCCGCGGCCGGGGCATCGAGGATGCGCTGGAGTTTTTCAGCGATCGCGTCGAGGCACCGGACCAGGTGACGCTGGACACGCTCGACTCGATCAGCAGTGAAGTGGGGCAGTTCCTGGACCGGAACGAGGCGCAGATCGCCAGCAGCCACCTGCAGCGCGAGCGACAGCACCTGCTGGGGCGGCTCGAACTGCAGTTGCAGCACATGCCCGTGGCCTGCCTGCTGCAGGACGGGAATTTCAGGCTTCTTTACTGCAATCCGGCCGCCGAAAAAATGTTCGGCTATTCGCTGCAGGAGCTGCAGGGCCGCGATGTCGCGGAATTGATCGTGCCGGAACAGCTGCGACCCCGTGTCTGGGAGAGGCGCGCCCGGTTGAAAGCCGGTGACACCGCGGTGTCGGGAACCGGCGAAAACATCCGCAAGGACGGCACGCGGATCATCTGCGACTGGAGCAACACGCCGCTGAGCGATGAATCCGGCGGATTCGCCGGAGTCCTGATGACGGCGCAGGATGTGACCGAGCGCATGAACATGGTGGCCGCCCTCGAGGAAAGCGAGCGGCGCTACCGCCTGATTTTCGAATCGGCCCCCCTGCCGATGTGGGTCGCGGAAACCGGCAATCCCAGATTTCTGGCGGTCAACGAAGCGATGGTGGCCAAATACGGCTATTCCCGCGAGCAGTTGCTGCGCATGAGCGCGATCGACCTGCAGGTCGAGGAGGATCGCGAGCAGGTGGGCCGCCAGTTGCTGGAACGGGATCCGGCGGCCACGGCCCACTTCGAGCGGCGCCACATGACCCGGGACGGCCGGGTGCTGCTGGTGGAGATCACCGCGCAGCCGTTTGAATTTTCCGGGAAGCCGGCGCGTCTGGTGATCGCGCTGGACGTCACCGACCGCCGCATGGCGCAGGCGGCGCTGCAGGAAAGCGAAGCGCGGTTCCGCGCGGTGTTCGAGCAGGCCTCGGTCGGCATCGCGATCCGGGAGCTGACCGAACGGCCGCGGTTCCTGCGCGTGAACCGGAAGCTGTGCGAAATCCTCGGCTATTCCGAGAGCGAACTGCTGCAGAAAACCACCACGGAGCTCACCGTCGACGAAGACATGGACAGCACCGCGCGGATGAACCGGCAGTTGATGAGCGGCGGCGTGACCGGTTATTCCCGCCGCAAGCGCTACCGGCGCAAGGACGGCAGGCACATCTGGGTGAATCTTTCGGTTTCCAAGCTCGCCGAGGGCGGCGGGCGCGCGAAGGCCGATTACCTGATTTCGGTCATCGAGGACATTTCCGAGCAGGTGGAGAGCGAAGCGCGGGTGCTCGAGAGCGAGGCGCGCTACCGGCAGCTTTTCGCGCTGACCCCGCTGCCGATGTACCTCCGTGACGAGGACACCCTGGAATTCCTGGAGGTCAACGACGCCTGCCTGTCTTTGTACGGCTATTCGCGCGAGGAGATGCTGGCGATGAGCCTGATCGGGATCCAGACTCCGGAAAACCGCGAGCGTTATCTCGGCACCCTGAACCGTCCGGCCGGCATCGTCGAACATCTCCAGAAAAAGCACGTCCGGAAAAGCGGCGAAGCCTTCGACGTCGAAATCTATTCCTATCCGACCGCGCTTGCCGGCCGGAAGGTCCGGCTGGTGCTGGTTCGCGACATGACGGACCAGATGCGCATGGAGCGGCTGCTGCGGGACAACGAGGCGCGCCTGCGGGCCGTTGCCGACAACGTGCCGGCCGTGATCGCCTTTTTTGACGGTGTCCGGCGGCTGCAGTATTCGAATCCCGCGTTCGACAGGTGGTTCGGCGCGGAGCACGGGGGCGGACCGCTGGGCCCGCTGCTGAAGAGGGCGCTGCGCGGCGAGAATGTCGCCGACGAACTCGTGCTGGACACGCTGGCGGGCAGGCGGGTGGCGCGCATGACCCTGATCCCGCACAGGGGCGAGGACGGCGCCGTCACCGGCGTCCATCTGATGGGTTACGACCTGACCGACTTCCGGCATGCCGAGGCGGAGGTGCGCCAGCTCAATGCCGAACTGGAGCAGCGCGTGGAGCAGCGCACGCGCGCGCTTGCCGCGGCCAATCGCGAGCTGGAGTCTTTTTCCTATTCGGTGTCGCACGATCTGCGCGCGCCGCTGCGCACGATAGACGGCTTCAGCCAGATACTGCTCGACGAATATGCGGAGAGGCTCGACGAGACCGGGCGCGATTATCTCGAGCGGGTCCGCGCCGGCAGCCGGCGCATGGCGAGCCTGATCGACGACCTGCTGGAACTGGCGCGGGTGACGCGCCGCGACCTGCAGATCCGGGACTGCGACCTCAGCGCGCTTGCGCTGGACATTGCGGAGGAGCTGGCGCAGGCCGATCCCGCGCGGAAGGTGGGCATCGAGGTTGCCAAGGGCATGACTGTCGCGGCCGACAGCGGATTGCTGCGCATCGCCCTCGACAACCTGATGCGCAACGCCTGGAAATTCACCGGTCTGCGCCCCGACGCGCGCATCGAGGTCGGCTGTAGGGACGACGGCGCCGGGATCACCTATTTTGTGCGCGACAATGGCGTGGGTTTCGACATGGCGTACGCGCACAAGCTGTTTGGCACGTTCCAGCGCCTGCACAACGAAGCCGAGTTCCAGGGTACCGGGATCGGGCTTGCCCTGGTGCAGCGGGTCATCCGCCGCCACGGCGGCAACGTCTGGGCGGAGGCGGAGCCCGGAGAGGGCGCGACATTCCATTTCACGCTGCACGCGCAGTTTTCCCGGGATGCGGGAACCGGGGCGCCGCAGGAGCCGCAGGAACCGGTCAGGGCAGGAGCATAGCCCCCAGCACGCGGCGGCCCTCGGCGGCAAGGATGTTGAAGGTGCGGCAACCCGCCGCGGTGGCCATGACCTCGAAGCCGGTGCCCGATCCGGCAAGGGCGCGCAGCAGATCCGGCCCCGGTAGCCGCTGTTCCGGCCCCGTTCCGAACACGATGATTTCCGGCCCGTTTTCCAGCAGCATAGCGGCATCGGCCGCCGATAGTGCAGCGAAATCCGTCGCGGACCACTGCCGGGGCGGTTGATCCGGGAAAACCAGCAGGGAATGTCCGTAGCGGACGCTGTTGACCGCCAGGTAACCGGGGCCGTAGGCGGTGAACGAATGGCCGTTTCGGCCGTTTGCCAGGTGCAGCTTCATAACTCCATGATTTGCCGTGCATAATCCGCTTGGCTACAATTATACGTTTTCCGCCCGCCGGGCACCGATTTGCAGGGCGCCCCGGTGCCGCAATGCCGCGGCTGGTCAATGTCGGGGCCCTGCACGCGTCCTCCTGGGATTCTTGAAATCAAAATGGAAGATTTTCCGCGCATCAAACGCCTGCCGCCGTACGTGTTTAATGTCACCGGCGAGCTGAAACTCGCCGCCCGCCGGCGCGGTGAAGACATCATCGATTTCAGCATGGGCAACCCGGACCAGCCGACGCCGCGGCACATTGTCGACAAGCTGGTGGAAACGGTGCAGCGCCCGGACACGCACGGCTATTCCGTGTCCAAGGGCATCGCCCGCCTGCGCAAGGCGATCTGCAACTGGTATCGGACGCGTTATGACGTGGAGCTCGATCCCGACTCCGAGGCCATCGTCACCATCGGCTCGAAGGAGGGCATCGCCCACCTCGCGCTGGCGACGCTGGAGCGGGGCGACATCGTGCTGGTGCCCAATCCGAGCTATCCGATCCATATCTACGGCCCGGTGATCGCGGGCGCGGACATCCGCCACGTGCCGATGCACGCCGGCGTCGATTTCTTCGAGGCGCTGGAGCAGTCGATCCGGGACACCTATCCGAAGCCGAAGATGCTGATCGTCAATTTCCCGGGCAATCCGACGACGCAGTGCGTGGACCTCGCGTTCTTCGAGCGCCTGATCGCGATCGCCCGCGAGCACGACA
>JAHCLD010000125.1 GCA_026125585.1 Burkholderiales bacterium | reverse complement strand
TGTGCGGCACGTTGGTGCGCTGCTGCTTGTCGACCGGGATGTAACCGCGTTCGTTGACGGCGACGCCTGCCGCCTCGGCCTTGATCTCGCGGCCGTTGGGGCGGCGGCCGACGGCCATCAGCACGGCGTCGAAGGTGTCTGTTGAAGCGCCATCGGGGCCTTCAAAAGTTACTTTCAAACCGGCTTTCTGCGCTTCGATCTTCGCGACCTTGGTCTTCAGCAGGATTTTTTCGTAGCGTTTTTCGATGCGTTTGGTCAGCGGGCGCACCACGTCCTTGTCGGCGCCGGGGATCAGGCCGTCCATCAGCTCGACGACGGTGATCTTGCTGCCCAGCGCGTCGTAGACCGTGGCCATTTCGAGGCCGATGATGCCGCCGCCGATGACCAGCAGGCGTTTCGGGATTTCGGCGAGCTTCAGCGCGCCGGTGGAGTCGATGATGCGCGGATCGTCGTACGGGAAGCCGGGGATGCGCGCCACCGACGAGCCGGCGGCGATGATGCAGTGTTCGAAGGCGACGGTCTTCGCGCCGTCGGCGGTTTCGACGCGCAGCGTGTTGGCCGACGCGAATTCGCCGCGGCCGGTGACGACCTGCACTTTGCGCTGCTTGGCGAGTCCCGACAGGCCCTTGGTCAGCTTGCCGAGCACGCCGTCCTTCCAGGTGCGCAGTTTGTCGATGTCGATCTTCGGTTTGCCGAAGCTGATGCCGGCGTGGCCGGCTTCCTCGGCTTCGGTGATGACCTTCGCCATGTGCAGCAGCGCCTTCGACGGGATGCAGCCGACGTTCAGGCAGACGCCGCCCAGCGTCGGATAACGCTCGACCAGCATCACTTTCTTGCCGAGGTCGGCGGCGCGGAAGGCCGCGGTATAGCCGCCGGGACCGGCGCCGAGCACCACGACTTCGGTGTGGATGTCGGCCTTGATGTTCGAGAGGTCGGTTTTCGGTGCGGTGGCGGTTGCCGCAGGCGCGGGCGCCGGCGCCGGTTTCACGGCAGCGGCGGCCGGCGCGGCCGCGGGAGTGGCCGCAGCAGGTTTTGCCGCCGGCGCCGCTGCGGCGCCGGAAGATTCTTCCAGCGTCAGGATCAGCGTGCCCTGGGACACTTTGTCGCCGGGCTTGAGGCTCAATGCCTTGACCGTGCCCGCCGACGGCGCCGGGATGTCCATCGTTGCCTTGTCGGATTCGAGCGTGACCAGCGGATCTTCCGGATTCACGGTGTCGCCGGGTTTGACCAGCACCTCGATGACCGGAATGTTTTTGAAGTCCCCGATATCCGGAACCTTGACCTCGATCAGTTTGCTCATGGGATTCTTAAATTGTTGTTTAAAAACAATAACTTACAATATGAGACCCAGTGTCGTGCGGCGTGGCATTCAGCCGCGCACCTGGCCGTCGCCGAACACCACGTATTTCAGCGAAGTCAAACCTTCGAGCCCCACCGGACCGCGCGCGTGCAGCTTGTCGGTGGAAATACCGATCTCCGCGCCGAGGCCGTATTCGTAGCCGTCGGCGAAACGTGTCGAAGCGTTGACCATCACGGAACTGGAATCGACCTCGCGCAGGAAGCGCCGCGCGCGGGTGATGTCCTCGGTGACGATGGCATCGGTGTGCTGCGAGCCGTAGCGCGCGATGTGATCGATGGCCGCGTCGAGGCCGTCGACGACGCGGACCGACAGGATCGCGTCGAGATATTCGGTGTGCCAGTCGTCCCCGGTCGCGGCCTTCATGCCGGGCACGATCGCGCGCGCCGCGTCGTCGCCGCGCAGCTCGATCTTCTTGTCGGCGTAGATTTTGCACAGCGGCGGCAGGATTTTCTCGGCGATGCCGCGTGCCACCAGCAGCGTTTCCATCGTGTTGCAGGTGCCGAGGCGCTGGGTTTTCGCGTTGTCGGCGATGCGCAGCGCCTTGTCGATGTCCGCCTTGTCGTCGATGTAGACATGGCAGACGCCGTGCAGGTGCTTGATCATCGGGATCCGCGACTCCTGCATCAGCCGCTCGATCAGGCCCTTGCCGCCGCGCGGCACGATCACGTCGACGTAATCCTGCATCGTGATCAGCTCGCCGACCGCGGCGCGGTCGGAAATCTCGATGACCTGCACCGCGGTTTCCGGCAATCCCGCCGCTTTCAGCCCCTCGTGCACGCAGGCAGCGATGGCCTGGTTCGAGTGCAGCGCTTCCGAGCCGCCGCGCAGGATCGCGGCGTTGCCGGATTTCAGGCACAGCCCGGCGGCGTCGGCCGTCACGTTGGGGCGCGATTCGTAGATGATGCCGATCACACCCAGCGGCACGCGCATCTGGCCGACCTGGATGCCGGTCGGCTGGTATTTGAGGTTGCCGATCTCGCCGACCGGATCCGGCAGCGCGGCGATCTGGCGCAGGCCGTCGGCCATGCCCTCGATGCGCGCCGTGGTCAGCGTCAGCCGGTCGACCGCCGCGGCATCGAGTTTTTTCGCTTTCGCGGCTTCGACGTCGCGCGCGTTTTCGCGCAGCAGCACCTTGGCGGCATGTTCGATCGCTGCCGCCATCGCCGTCAGCGCGGTGTTTTTCGCCCGGGTGTCGGCGACGGCCATCGCGCGCGATGCGGCGCGGGCGGCCTTGCCGATGCCGAGCATGTAGGTCTGGACATCCATATCGGGATTCTAGCAGCGGGATGCGTCTTTCGCCCGTGATGGAGGACGGTGAAACAAAGTCGCCGGGGGCAGCCCGGCGGCTCACAAGGGGAATTCAAGAACAGTGGGAAGGATGCTGGCCGGATTAATCAGAACAGCGCCGGATGCGCCGCAAAAGCCGCCGGCATCGCGCGCCGCCCCGGCTGCGCCTTCACGGCGCCGGGGTTGTTGCGGGCGAAGCGCAGCGCGAGTTGCAGCAGTTCGTTCCAGGCGTCGCCGCGCACCAGGCCCTTGACCATGCGGTCGATCACCGCGGCGTGGCGCAGGGCCTCGGTGACCTGGCCCAGCGTGAAGCGTTTGAGGTTGTTCTGCATCGCGCTCTGGTGCGAGGGGCCCCAGATGCGCGCCTCGCGCAGCATCATCGACGCCGGCTTGCCGCCGTTGACGCCGGTCAGGATCTTGCCGATGGCGCGGATTTCCTCGGTGAAGGCCCACAGCACCAGCGGCGCCGCGGTGCCTTCGCCCTGCAGGCCGTCGAGCACGCGGGCGAGCCGCAGCGGGTCGCCCTCGAGCATGATTTCGCCGAGGTTGAACACGTCGTAACGGGCGACGTCGAGCACCGACGCGCCGGCCTGTTCGAGGCTGATGGGGCCTTGCGGGAACAGCAGGCCGAGTTTCTGCACTTCCTGGTGCGCCGCCATCAGGTTGCCCTCGACGCGGTCGGCGATGAAATCCAGCGTCGCGGCATCGGCGTCCTGGCCCTGTTCCTTCAGCCGGCCGGCGACCCACTGCGGCAGCGCGCGCCGCGCCACGGGTTTCGCTTCGACGGCGACGCCGGCCTGTTCCAGTGCCTCGAACCAGGTCGCCTTCTGGCCGCGCCAGTCGAGGTCGGGCACGTAGATCAGGGTCACCGTGTCCGGCGGCAGCGCGCGGCAGTAGGCCTGCAGGGCCTCGCCGCCTTCCTTGCCGGGCTTGCCGGTGGGGATGCGCAGTTCGAGCAGCTTGCGCGAGGCGAACAGCGATTGCGAGCTGCCGGCGAGCGCGAGCTGGTTCCATTTGAATCCGGAATCGGCGGTGAGGACTTCGCGTTCGGTGTAGCCTTCGCCGCGCGCCTTCGCGCGGATGCGGTCGCTGGCTTCCAGTGCGAGCAGGGTTTCGCTGCCGAACACCGTGTAGAGGGGTTTCACCTCGCGGGCGAGGTGCTGCGGCAACTGCTCTGAGGAGATTTTCATCGCGGCGCCAGTCTACGATATCGCGCCGATCGTGGTCACGCAAAATCTGCGGTGTTTGCGCGCCTGCCGCTCAGGACGGCTTCGGGAGTTTCGCCGCCTGCAGCCGGCGCACCAGCTGCTGCACGGCGTCGTTCTGCATGTCGCGGAACAGCAGCGCCTCCTCCGATTCCTTGGACAGGGTGTCCTGGTCGTTGAAGGAAAAATCCCGCGTCAGCACGATTTCCGAGACCGGCAGGGTTTCCACGGCGTTTTTGTCCATCAGCCGGTACGACATCCGGTAACGCAGCTGGAACTCGCGCACCCGGCCGGCGCCCGACAGCGACAGGATGTTTTTTTCGCGCAGTTCCTGGACCAGGACCAGGGTGGCCTCGGCGGCTTTCGGATCGTCGACCACCTGCGTCGCGCTGCCGGCGGCGACCACGCGCTTGAACTGGTTGGCGAATTGCGAGCTGATCGGCGCCTGCACGTACAGCGTGTCGAAGGGCAGGTTGGCCGCGCCGCGCAGCTGGAAGCCGCAGCCGGCGAGCAGCAGCGCGCAGAGCAGGGCGGTCAGCGTTTTCATGCGATCCAGCTTATCACGTTCATATCACCACGTTCACCAGCCGTCCCGGCACGATGATGATTTTTTTCGCGGGCTGGCCGGCCATGAATTTCCGGACCTCGGCGTGGGCGAGAACCGCGGTTTCGATGGCGGACTTGTCCGCATCGCGCGGCACGCGCACGTCGCCGCGTTTTTTGCCGTTGACCTGCACCACCAGCTCGATTTCGTTCTCGACCAGCGCGGCCGGATCGGGCTCGGGCCACGGCGCGGCGAGGATGTCGTCGCCGTAACCGAGGTCGCGCCAGAGCTGGTGGGCGATGTGCGGGGTGATCGGCGACAGCACACGCAGCAGGACCGAAAGCCCTTCGCGCAGCACCGCATTCACGGCATCGGTGCCGCCGCCCTTGAGCACGCCTTCGAGCGCGTTGAGCATTTTCATCGTGGCCGAGGCCACGGTGTTGAACTGGTGGCGGCCGAGGTCGTAGTTGGCCTGTTTCAGCACGGCGTGGATTTCGTGCCGGGCGGCGGCCAGCGGCGCCGGCAGGTCCGCCGGCAGTGCCGCGGCGCCGCCACGCTGCGCGGTCTCGTACCCCAGCGTCCACACCCGGCGCAGGAAGCGCGAGGCGCCCTCGACGCTGGCGTCGGACCATTCCAGCGTCTGCTCGGGCGGCGCGGTGAACATCATGTAGAAGCGGGCGATGTCCGCGCCGTAGGTCTCGATCAGCGCCTGCGGATCGACGCCGTTGTTCTTCGATTTCGACATCGTGCCAATGCCGCCGGATTCCACCGGCAGGCCGTCGGCGCGCAGCACCGCGCCAGTGCGGTTGCCCTTGTCGTCGACGGCGATGTCGACGTCGGCCGGGTTGTAATAGCTGATGCGGCCGGTGTCCGGCTTGCGGAAGAAGATTTCGTTCAGCACCATGCCCTGGGTCAGCAGGTTCCTGAACGGCTCGTCGAGCTTGATCAGGCCGAGATCGCGCATCGCCTTGCTCCAGAAGCGCGAGTAGAGCAGGTGCAGGATCGCGTGTTCGATGCCGCCGATGTACTGGTCGGCCGGCAGCCAGTAATTGACGCGTTCGTCGACCATCGCGCTGCCGTTGTCGGCGCAGGCGTAGCGCAGGTAATACCAGGACGAATCGACGAAGGTGTCCATGGTGTCGGTTTCGCGCCTCGCCGGTTTGCCGCATTCCGGACAATCGCAGTTCACGAAATCGGGGCGCTTGAGCAGCGGGTTGCCGCTGCCGTCGGGCACGCAGTCCTCCGGCAGCACCACCGGCAGATCCTTGTCCGGCACCGGCACGTCGCCGCAGTCGGGGCAATGGATGATCGGGATCGGGCAGCCCCAGTAGCGCTGGCGTGAGACGCCCCAGTCGCGCAGGCGGTACAGCACCTGCTTCTCGCCGAGGCCCTTTGCGGCGAGGTCGGCGGCGATGGCGTCGACGGCGGCGGCATAGGCGAGGCCGTCGTACTGGCCGGAGTGCACGCAGATGCCGTGTTCCTTGTCGGCGTACCAGTCCTGCCAGGCGGCGGTGGAAAAGGTCTGCCCGCCGACGTCGATCACCGGCTTGATCGGCAAGCCGTACTGCTTCGCGAAATGGAAATCGCGCTCGTCATGCGCCGGCACGGCCATCACCGCGCCTTCGCCGTAACCCATCAGCACGTAGTTGCCGACCCAGACCTCGACCTTGTCGCCGGTCAGCGGATGCTCGACGAAAATGCCCGTCGGCATGCCTTTCTTTTCCATCGTCGCAAGGTCGGCTTCCATCACCGAGCCGCGCTTGCATTCGTCGATGAACGCCGCGAGCTTCGGATTGCCTTTCGCCGCCTGCGTTGCCAGTGGATGCTCGGCAGCGACGGCGACGAAGGTGACGCCCATGATGGTGTCGGCACGGGTGGTGAATACCCACAGCTTTTCGGCCTTGCCGTCTTGCGTGTACGGGAAAGCAAAGCGCACGCCGTAACTCTTGCCGATCCAGTTGGCCTGCATGGCCTTGACCCGCTCCGGCCAGCCGGGGAGGGTGTCCAGCGCCGCCAGCAATTCGTCGGCGTATTTCGTGATCGCGAGGTAGTAGCCGGGGATTTCGCGTTTCTCGACGGTGGCGCCGGTGCGCCAGCCCTTGCCGTCGATGACCTGCTCGTTGGCGAGCACGGTCTGGTCCACCGGATCCCAGTTCACGACCTGGGTCTTCTTGTAGGCGATGCCTTTTTCGAGCAGGCGCAGGAACAGCCACTGGTTCCAGCGGTAATAGTCCGGGCTGCAGGTCGCCAGTTCGCGGCTCCAGTCGATGGCGAAGCCGAGCGACTGCAATTGCTTGCGCATGTAGGCGATGTTGTCCCAGGTCCATTTCGCCGGCGGCACGCCGTTGGCCATCGCCGCGTTTTCCGCCGGCAGGCCGAAGGCGTCCCAGCCCATGGGCTGCAGCACGTTGTAACCCTTCATCCGGTGGTAGCGCGTCAGCACGTCGCCGATGGTGTAGTTGCGCACGTGGCCCATGTGCAGCTTGCCGGACGGATACGGGAACATCGACAGGCAGTAATATTTGGGCTTGCCGCCGCTTTCGACGGCGCGGAAGGACTGCGCGTCGGCCCAGAATTTCTGGGCGTCGCGTTCGATGACCTGCGGATTGTATTTTTGTTGCATGATACTGATTTGGCGGGGAAAAACGGCGGGAAGCGTTGCGGGAAACGCCGGCTGGCGGAAAGCCGCGATTATAAACGCTTCCGTCGCCGGTCCGACCCGGGGAGGTGCGTCGTGATGCGCAA
>JAHCLD010000124.1 GCA_026125585.1 Burkholderiales bacterium | reverse complement strand
CCGCGCCGCCTTCGCCGAGCAGGAAATCCAGCGGATTGTCCTTTTGCGCCAGCGCCGCGGGCAGGCGGCCTGCGGCGACCAGCGCGGCGATGTCCTGCCGCAGCCGGCCCGGCGTGCTGAAGATCGCGCGCACGGCGAACATGATCAGCGTGCCGATATTGCGTTCCAGCGTGCCCGGGAACACGCGCTGCCGCGCGTTCTGGTTGAGCATGTGGAAGGCGACCATCATCACGTCCCAGCAGTCGTCGCCGAGCGCGCGGGCGAGCGATTCGTGGCGCGGGTCGCGCCCGGCGAACTCGGTGATGCCGAGGAAGCGGAACTTGCCCTTCTCTTTTTCGCGCAGCAGCGGCGGGACGATTTCCGACATCACGCGGTCGTATTCGTGCGGCTGCACGGTGTGCATGCAGAAGACGTCGACGTGGTCGGTGCCGAGCGTGCGCAGCGAGCGGTCAAGCCCGGCGAGGATGTCGGCGACGGGGATGATCGCGCCGTCGCGCGACGACACCTTGTGCTTGGTGGAAATCACCAGCGAGTCGCGCGGACGGCCGCGGATCGCCGCGCCAACGGCGGCCTCGGTGCCGTAGTAGGAGGCGGTGTCGATCAGGTTGACGCCGAGGTCGAGCGCGCGGCGCACGATGCCGGCGGCGTGCGCCTCGCCGTGGCCCGCGGCCAGTCCGAGTTTGCTGCTGCCGCCGCAGCCGATGCCGGCGACGCTGACCTTGAGGCCGGTGCGGCCGAGGGTGGTGTATTCCATGAAATTATGAAAATATCAATATAATCAAGTACTTATAATTTTATAAGTAGTGGGTAATTACACAGCGGGGTGGAGTCGTATCCCGATCCCCGGCGAGTAGGGCGCGTGCCGTAGCTGCGGCACGACGCGGCCCATCCAGGTCCGCGGATCGTCGCGCTGCGCCTCATGCGGGCCGAAATGGTGTTCGCGTTCTTCGAGCGACGTGAACTCGTGGAGGATCGCGTGTTTGTGCGCGCCGACCGTGGCGAGCAGCTTGCGCGCGCCGACGCAGCCGGGCAGCGTTTTCAGCAGCGGAAACCGTTCCTGCGCGTACCAGCCGCCGAGGTCGTCCTCGACCGCCGGTGACGGCGCATCATAATGACCGATCTGGATCACCGGAGCGGTCGTGCCCCGCGCGTCGCGGCTGCGGACTTCGGGACCTTCGACGCGCGCTTCCTCGGCGAGGATCGCCGCCGCGGCATGGAGGCGCATGCCGATGAAATGCTTCGTCTCGGCGCCCTGCTTTTTCGCGAGCTGTCCCGGGCTCGGGTTGAGGAAGGTTTGCGTGCCCTCGCCGCCGAACAGCGCGACGTAGCCGGTGCCGCGGCCGCCGTGGCCGAGCGCGTAGTGCGCGGCCCAGCGGTAACCGGGGCGCGACAGTTTCTCCGGGATGTGGACGCGATGGAACCAGTCCAGGTAGGCGTCCCTGTTTTCGGGCGCGATGTCGTACCAGATCGCCCAGATACCGCGGTCCATGATGATGTTTTCCTCCTCCGGGCCGATTGTATGTCAGCACGGCCGGCAAACCGTCACGGGGTCATGGTGTGGACGCGGAAGCGCTGATATTCTGCGGGGCCGGGCGGCCCGGTTCAGGCCGGCCGCCCGGCCCCGCAGTCCAACGACTTTGCATGGGAGGCGCGATGATGGAACGCAGGAAAGCGAGTGATTTTCCGCCGGAAGTGATGAAGCTGTTCGACGGTTATGTGCACGGGCGCATCGACCGCCGCGAATTCCTCGAGCGCGCCGGCAAGTACGCGGTGGGCGCCTTCACCGCGACGGCGATGCTGGAGAGCCTGAAGCCGAACTTCGCCTGGGCGCAGCAGGTGGCGAAGGACGACCCGCGCATCCGCACGCAATATCTCGAATACGATTCGCCGCAGGGGCACGGCCGCATCCGCGGTTATTACGCCGCGCCCGCGAACGCGAAGGGCAAATTGCCGGCGGTGCTGGTGATCCACGAGAACCGCGGCCTCAATCCCTATGTCGAGGATGTGGTGCGGCGGCTGGCGGCGGCGAATTTCGTGGCTTTCGGGCCGGATGCGCTGAGCCCGGTCGGCGGTTATCCCGGCGACGAGGACAAGGGGCGCGCGCTGTTCGCGGCCCAGGATCCGAAGAAGCGCGAGGAGGATCTCTACCAGGGCGCGCAATTCCTGAAGCAGCGGCCGGAGGCGGGGAAGATCGGCGTGGTCGGTTTCTGTTTCGGCGGCTACATCAGCAATCTGCTGGCGACGCGGATGCCGGATCTCGCGGCGGCGGTGCCGTACTACGGCCGCCAGGTGCCGGCTGCGGAGGTGCCGAAGATCAGGGCGCCGCTGCTGCTGCAGTTCGCCAGCGACGACGAAAACGTCAACAAGGGCTGGCCGGCCTACGAGGAGGCGCTGAAGGCGAACAAGGTGCGCCATACCGCGCATGTCTACCCGAACACGCTGCACGGTTTCCACAACGACACCACGCCGCGCTACGACGAGGCGGCGGCGAAGCTGTCGTGGCAGCGCACGCTGGAGTTTTTCAACCGGGAATTGCGCGGCTAGCCGGGAGGCGGCATGTTGCGGGGCCGGCGATGACGCGGATCCGCCTGCGGCTTTTCTGCGCCGGCCTGCTGCTGGCCGCGGGCGGCGCCGGCTTCGCGCGGCCGCTGCCCGAGCCGGCGGGGTATCCGCAGCGCCCGATCCGCCTGATCGTCGCCGATTCGCCGGGTTCGGCCGACGATTTTTTCGCGCGTTCCGTCGGCACGGGGCTGGAGGATCTGTACCGCCAGCGGGTGATGATCGACACCCGGCCCGGCGCCGGCGGGCTGATCGGCAACACCCTGGTGTCGCGCGCCGGCGCCGACGGCTACACGCTGGGCATGGTCAGCGTCACGCGCCTGATCACTGCGCTGCTGCGCGAGCCGCCGCCCTATCGCGCGCTGGCCGATGTGACCGGCGTGGCGCACGTCGCCTCG
This sequence comes from Burkholderiales bacterium, assembly GCA_026125585.1. Lineage (GTDB taxonomy): Bacteria > Pseudomonadota > Gammaproteobacteria > Burkholderiales > SG8-41. The sequence goes on along the minus strand of JAHCLD010000124.1, from coordinate 4,196 downwards.
ATCACCAATGTACTGGTCGTCGCGCCGGATCTGCACGCGCGCACCGCGCGGGATTTCGTGCGGCATGCGCGCGCCAGCCCCGGCGACCTCAACTACGCCTCGCTCGGCATCGGATCGGCCTCGCATCTGGCCGGCGAGGTGTTTTCGCGGGCGCTGGGCATCGACGCGGTGCACGTGCCGTACCGCGCGGTGATCAACACCTTCGCCGAGATGGGGCTGGGCCGCGTGCACTACGCGGTGCTGACGCTGCCGACCGTGCTGCCCGCGGTGCAGAAGGGCCGGCTGCGCCCGCTGGCGGTGATGACGCCGCAGCGCAGCGGCGTGCTGCCGGCGGTGCCGGCGATCCGCGAACTCGGCCTGCCGGATGCGCAATTCGACAGCTGGTCGGGCGTCGTCGCGCCGGCCGGCCCGCCGCGCCGCATCGTCGAGCAACTGCATGGCGACATCGTCGGCGTGCTGCGCCATGCGCCGCTGCGCAAGCGCTTCCTGCACCAGGGCGCAGAATCGACGCCGGAGAGCACGCCCGACGGCTTCATGCGCCACATGCGGGAAGAATATCTGCGCTTCGAGGAGATGATCCGCGGCAGCGGCATCCGGCCCGAATAAAGGTCCGGGACGGAAAGAACCCGTCGGGCAGCGTCCTACCCGCGCGCGGATGCCGTTTCCGTGCGCGTCCCGGTCCGGGCCATGATCCACGCGGGAATGATGGCGAGCACGTAGACGATGGCCACCGCGAGGAAACTGTCGCGGAAACCCATCGTGTAGGCCTGGGCGTGGATCACTTTGCCGAGAAAGTGCAGCGCGCCCGGCCCCTGCAGGTCTTCGGGCACGCCGGCGCGCGCGAGCAGCGCTTCCATGGTGCGCAGCAGTTCCATGGTGGTGGAGTTCGCGGCGGTCTGCATCGCGGTCAGCGCGTCGCTGTGGAAAAACGTCCGGCGGTCGAGCAGTACCGACAGCAGGTTGACCCCGAATGCGCCGCCGAGCTGGCGCACGAAGTTGATCATCCCCGCGCCCTGGCTGAGCTGCACCGGCGTCAATGCCCGCATGGCGGTGAGGTTCAGGGCGGGCTTGATGAGCGAGATGCCGATGCGCGAGAGCACCACGGCGAAGGCGACGGTCCAGAAGGGCATGTTGGTGTCGACGCCGGCGAGCCAGAAGGCCGACACCGCGAAAAACAGCAGGCCGGTGACGACCAGCACCGTCGGCGAAATGCGGTCGCTCATATAGCCCCCGACGGGCATCAACGCGCCCATGACCAGCCCGGCCGGCATCAGCAGCAGCCCGGCAGCGAGCGGCGTTGCATGCTGTATGGTCTGCACGAACAGCGGGACAAGATAGGTGGAGCCGAATATTCCCGCGCCGTAGATGGCGCCCACGGCCGAGGCGGCCGCGAAGCGGGGGTTGGCGAACACGCGCAGGTCGACCAGCGGCGCATCGATCCGCAGGGACCACGCGATGAATGCGCCGCCGGCGCTGGCGGCGATCGCGAGCAGGGACAGCACATAGTCCGAATGCCAGCCTTCGCGTTGCCCGTTGGACAGCGCGGTCAGCACGGTCGCGATGGCGACGGACAGCAGCACGAAGCCCGGCCAGTCGAAACGCACCCGCGCGCTGCTTTCCTCGCGCCCGGGCAGGAACAGGCTGCCGATGATGATGGCGAGCATGCTGACGGCCATCGGCGCGAAAAAGATGAATCGCCAGTTGAACAGGTCGATCAGCACGCCGCCGAGCGTCGGGCCGATGGCGGGGCCGAGAATGACGCTCATGCCGAAAAGTCCCATCGCGGCCCCCCGCCGGTTCGGGGGAAACACCCTGAACAGCGTATACATTGCCAGCGGCTGCAGTACGCCGGCGATGGCGCCCTGCACGATGCGCGAGAAGATCAGCACGTTCTCGTTGGGGGCGAGTCCGGCGAGCAGCAGCGCGGCGATGAACACGGCGAGCGCGCCGATGAACACGTTGCGCTGGCCGAAGTTGTCCATCAGCCAGGCGTTGAGCAGCATGCCGACCGTCATCGCCGCGAGGGTGCCGGTGGACAGCCACTGCGCGCGGTCCTGGCCGATGCCGAATGCGCCCATGATGTCGGGGATGGCGACGTTGACGCTGGTGGTGGTGAGCACGGCCGAGATCGTGCCCAGCATCACCGTGGCTGTCGCGAGCCAGCGGTATCCCGGCCCGTAACGCGCGAACAGTTCCTCAGTCGTTGCGGCGGGCCGCAATGACCACCTCGACCATCATGCCCGGGCGCAGCACCGGGTCCTTCTGCACGAGCCGGACGCGCACGGGCAGGCGTTGCGTGATCTTGGTGAAGTTGCCGCTGGGGTTGGGGTCGGGCAGCAGCGCGAATTTGCTGGTCGCCGCGCGCCCGATGCGGAAGATCTCGCCCTTGAAAGTGCGGCCGGGATAGGCATCGACCCTGATGTCCGCCTCCATGCCGGGCTTCAGCCGGGCGACGTCGGTTTCCTTGACGTTGGCTTCGACCCAGATCGCCTCCGGATTGTGGAACATCAGGATGCGCTGCCCGGTCGAGACGTGTTCACCCTTGCGCACGAAGGTTCTCACCACGCGGCCGTCGTCCGGGCTGGTGATGACGCGATCGGCGATGTCGATGTCGCGGCGGCCGATTTCGGCGCGGATTTCATCGGCCTGGCGCGCGAGCGTCGTGTACTGGTGCTGCATGACCTGCAACTCGCGCCGGCTGCCGTGCGCGGCGGTCACGGTGCCGCGCACCGAATCGATATCGGCAAGTGCCCTGCGATGGTTTTCCTGCGCCGCCTGATATGCCGTGCGTGCCCGTTCCATGGCCTGCGGCGAGAGCCATTTCGCGGCGGCGAGTTCGCGGGCGCGCTCGTAGTCGTATCGGGCCTGCCTGACCTGCGCATCGAGTGCGGCGGCCTCGGCTTCGGCGGCCTTCAGGCGATGGTTTTCGCTCTGGTATTTGCCCTGCGTTTCGAGATCGACCTGGCCGCTGCGGGCGCGCACGCCCGCCATCTGGCCTTCGACGGACTGGAGGCGCGCGACCAGCGCGTCGCGCTGCAGCCGCGAATCGCGGTCGTCGATGCGAAACAGAAGATCGCCCTTTTTGACGATTTCGCCTTCGATGACGGGCAGCTCGGTGACCCAGCCCGATACGCGGCTCGACAGCGTGATGATTTCGCCGTCGATTCTGGCATCGTCGATGTAGACATGGGTCCAGCGGAAATATGACCAGTGCACGAGCCAGGCCAGCAGGCCGAGGGTGGCCGCAGCCAGCAGCCACGATTTGGAGCGGGCGGGCATGTTGGCCCGGACGGTCTTGTTTCCGGCTCGCGGTTGTGCGCCGCTGGGGTCCTCGTTGGCCATGAAATGTCGTCGATCGGTCGTCCGGTTATCGTGGCGCTGCGTGGTGGACGCGGGTTGCAGGCGTCGCCCGGTCCGCTTTGTGTTTTGATTATTGCTGACACTGACATATTTTTTCAGGAATGCAAGCAACCCGCGGCAATAAGTCCGCTATGTGATAGTCCCGGAAGAGGGTTGCGGATGCGGCTTCTTGCCGGGACCGGACGATGATGCCGGTGGGCAGACAATAAAGATCGCCGGCTTGCCGGAACGGGCGGCGGCCGCCGCCTGTTGAGCCGCGTCAGCGGTGGATCACCGGCGCAAGGCTGTTCTGGTCGATCATCACGTCGATCACCGCCGGCTTGCCGCTGGCGAAGGCGCGCTTGATGGCGTCTTCGAGTTCCTGCGGTTTGGTGACCCGCTCGCCGTGGGCGCCGAAGACTTTCGCCAGCGCGCCGAAGTCCGGATTCTTGTAGTCGACCGCGAAGTAACGGCCGCCGAAGTGTTCGTTCTGGAAGGCGCGCTCGTTGCCGAGGCCCTCGTCGTTGAACACGACGTAGACCACCGGGATGTTCTCGCGGACCGCGGTCTCGAGTTCGCCGATGTTGCACATCGCGCCCATGTCGCCGCCGGTGCACAGCACCGGACGGTCGGGGCGCGCGAGCTTGGCGCCCATCGCGATCGGCAGCGCGCCGCCGACGGCGGCCCAGTCGTCCATGCACATGAAGGTGTCGGGCTCGTAGCTCTTGAAGTAGCTGCGCACGTGCTTGCCGCCGTTGCCGGCGTCGACGACGAGGATGCCGTTCTCGGGCAGCGCCTTGCGGATGACGTGGGCGACGAACTGCGGCTGGATCGGCTCGGCTTCGGGTTTGAGCACT
>JAHCLD010000123.1 GCA_026125585.1 Burkholderiales bacterium | reverse complement strand
TCGCCAGCCCTGTTGGGCACGGGTAACAGGCGCTTTGACACTGTTGGCTAATCCTTTGAAAACAGGGCACATTCCGATGTCGTCCGGGTGCAACATCCGGCGGTCCGGAGCACCGGCATCGGATGGTTGGCGCCGTGAATGGCCGCGATCCGGCGGGGCAACCGGTTCCGCGGATTCGCCGGCACTCTACGGGCCACTGTCCGACCGGGAGAGATCGACATGCTGACCGTTTCACGCCTGCGTTTTGCCGTCGTGCTGTTGCTCGTCGCGGCCGCCGTTTCCGGATGCCAGGGGCTGCGCGGGGAGCGGATCGTCCTGATCGACGGCGAACGCGGGCTCGGAAATTTCGCGCGCAGCGGCGATGCCAACTGGCGCGCCGAAGCGGGCGCGATCGTCGCCGACCGCGGCAGCGGCATGGGCGGTTATCTGGTGACGCGGGAGTCCTACGCCGATTTCGAATTGCGCGCCGAGTTTTTCGCCGAAGCCGCGACCAACAGCGGCATCTTCCTGCGCCTGTCCGATCCCGCGAACATCACGCCGATGCACGGCTACGAAGTGAACATCTACGACGACCGTCCCGGTCCCGAGTACGGCACCGGTGCCATCGTCGGTTTCGCGCGTGCGCCGGTGCCCAATCCGCACAAGGCCGGCGGGCGCTGGAACGTGCTGGAGATCCGCGCCGAGGGTCCGCGAATCACGGTGCGGCTCAACGGCGTGCAGACCGTGCAGCTGCGCGACGGCCGTTTTTCCGCGGGGCCGGTCGCGCTGCAGTTCGGCAACGGCTTCGACGGCCGGCCCGGCGGCCCGATCCGCTGGCGCCGGCTGGAGATCCGCCGGCTCTGAGTCGCGCCGTCCGGCGTGCACTCAGAGTTCGATACGCGTGCCCAGTTCGATCACCCGGTTCGCCGGCAGGTGGAAATACTCGACTGCGCTGCCGGCGTTGCGCGCCAGCGCCGCGAACAATCTCTCGCGCCACAGCGCCATGCCGTCCTCGCCGCCGGTGACCGGCACCAGCGTTTCGCGGCTGAGGAAGAACGAGGTTTCCATCATGTCGAACGCCAGTCCGTGCTGCCGGCACAGCTCCAGCGCCTGCGGCACGTCGGTGCGGTTCTTGAAGCCGTAATGCAGGCGCACGCGCCAGCAGCCGTGGCCCAGCGACTCGACCGCGACGCGCTCGCCGAAGGGAATCCAGGGCACGTCGGCCACGCTCACCGTCAGCAGCACCACGCGCTCATGCAGCACCTTGTTGTGCGACAGGTTGTGCAGCAGCGCATGCGGCACCGCGTTGCCGTCGGCGACCATGAACACCGCGGTGCCGGGCACGCGGTGCGGCGGGAACTGCAGCAGGGATTTGAAGAACGATTCGACCGGAATGGCCGAGGCGCCCAGGCGTCCGGCGAGAATGCGGCGTCCGCGCCGCCAGGTCAGCATCAGCGCGAGCATCATGCCGCCCAGCACCAGCGGAAACCAGCCGCCGTCGTCGACCTTGAGCAGGCTCGACGAAAAGAAGGCGAGGTCGACGACGATGAAAAAGCCGGTCGCGGCGATGCACAGCGCGAGGTTGTAGCCCCAGTGGTAACGGATCACGAAGAAGGTCAGGAAGGTGGTCGCCATCATCGTGCCGGTGACGGCGACGCCGTAGGCCGAGGCGAGGCTGGACGAGGAGCCGAAGCCGAGCACCGCGGCGATCACCGCCGCGAGCAGGATCCAGTTCACCGCCGGCATGTAGATCTGGCCGGCTTCCTTCGCCGAGGTCTGCAGTACGCTCATCCGCGGCAGGTAGCCGAGCTGGATCGCCTGCCGTGTCAGCGAGTAGGCGCCGGAGATCGTCGCCTGCGCGGCGATCACGGTGGCGGCCGTGGCGAGCGCCACCATCGGGTACAGCGCCCAGTCCGGATAAAGCAGGTAGAAGGGGTTGCTGACCGCCGACGGCTCGGTCAGCAGCAGCGCACCCTGGCCGAGGTAGTTCAGCGCCAGCGCCGGGAACACCAGGCCGAACCAGGCGCTGCGGATCGCCTGCTTGCCGAAATGGCCCATGTCGGCGTAGAGCGCTTCGGCGCCGGTGAAGGCGAGCAGCACCGCGCCGAGCACGACGAAGGAGGCGAAGCCGTGGCCGGTGATGAAGCGGAGGGCATGCGCCGGATCCAGCGCCTGCAGGATTTCCGGCGCGCGCGCGATGCCCTGCAGGCCTGCCGCGCCGAGCGCGAGGAACCAGAGGATCACGATCGGACCGAACAGCGCGCCCACACGCGCGGTGCCGAAACGCTGAAAGGAAAACAGGCCGATCAGCACGCCGCAGGCGATCGGCAGCACCCAGGGCTTGAAGGCGGCGGTGCCGATTTCCAGTCCCTCGACCGCGGACAGCACCGAGATCGCGGGGGTCAGCACCGCATCGCCGTAGAACAGCGCCGCGCCGGCGAGCCCGGCGAACAGGATCGCCGCGTGTTGCCGGGGGTGGTTTTTGCAGGCTGAGGAGGCCAGCGCCAGCAGCGCCATGATGCCGCCCTCGCCCTTGTTGTGGGCGCGCATGATCAGGACGACGTACTTGAGGGAGACCACCAGCATCAGCGCCCACAGGATCGCCGAGATGCCGCCGAGGATGGTGCCGGTCTGCAGGGGGATGGCGTGGCTGGGGGAGAAGGTTTCCTTCACAGCATAGAGCGGGCTGGTGCCAATGTCGCCGTAGACGATGCCGAGGGCGGCGAGAGTCAGTGCGGCGCGGGATTCCTTGAAACGCGGGTCGGATTCCATACCGGCCTCCTTTCCTGTTGTGGAGGAGGTCGAGGATTGTCATGCTGCGTCGCACAAAATACAAGTGAGCTAGTGCATGCTGACTTTACGGGAGAAACGGCGACATAAAAATATTAATATAATCAATTAGTTATAATTTTTGGTGGTGGTGCGAATGCCACGGCCGGGGTTGTGGCCGCTGGTGGAGCCAGTGCCCGATATCGGGGTTACGCTGCGTCGTACCCTGCGGTGCTGAACTGCAGAAGACAGAATCCGTGGCCGAAAGGATCGCTGAACCGGGCCTGCCGGCCCCAGGCAAAGGACTCGACCGGGCTTTCGGGAGCTGCGCCGGCTGTTAGCGCCTGTGCGGCTGCGGCGGTGACATCCGTGACCACGAAATCCAGATGCACCGGCGTCCAGTGACGGCGGTAATCGCGGATTGCCTCTGCCCCGGGCGCTGCCGTGCTGCCGGCGGGTTTGCTGATCAGGCAGATCGCCGTGCCGGCGCCTGCCATTTCGGCGACAGTGCCGCCGAACAGGCGACGTGTCAGATGCAGGCCGAACGCGTCCCGGTAGAACCCGATGGCGCGTTCGAGGTCATCCACATCGATGTTGACCAGCAACTGCATCGGGCCGGGGTTCGGCATTTGATGGAAATCCGGTTCCGGCTTTAGGTCGGCAGGATCAGGTTGCCGGTGCCCCGGCCGCTGCGGAGGCCATGCGGGCGAAATCTTCGTAAAGCCCCCAGTCAAGCGGGTGGGCGACGAGCGTTTGCGGATGCCACATCCGCCGTGGCAACCGGAAGATGTCGCCGCCGTAGACGTGCAGGCCGACGGCGGGGGTCGTGCCCATGCACTCCGCGACATGCGCCGTCTCCTCGCGCATGTTGAGGATGGATCCCCGCGTCAGCGTGACTTCGCTCGCCCGCCGCAGCGCGCCGCCGTCGGTGCGGTACAGCGTGTTCTTCTCCTCGCCCGACAGCAGCAGGATCGAGGCCCAGGTGCCGTGGTCGTGCGGCGGCGTGCGCCGGCCGGCGGGGAAACGCACCTTCAGCAGCGTCAGGTCCGGCGCGCGGTAGAACACCTGGTTCGCATTGCCGCCGGTGCCGGGGATGTAGTCCAGCGCCTGCTCGATTTCGGCGACGCGTTCGCGCAGGGTTTCCAGCACCTCGCGCATCGCGGCCAGCGGGTCGGCGCTGTCGCGGGCGTGGGTGCAGAGGGTGACGAGGTCGTGGGGTTTCATGGGGCGCTTCTTGGTCTGGACAGTTCTATTTGATGGATGGCGAGCATTACCATGCAGGGCAACTTAAATCGCCCTCTTGGCAGCTATTCAAAGCTTCAAGCTCTTTGTTACGTTGACGTGTTTTTTCAGCAAGGCAACTAGCCAGAACCATTGGGTGAGCTGATCCCCCTTTCACGCCAGAAGCTTTAAATTGGCATGCCAAATCCTTGAATTTTATCCAGGCCAACTGTACCTCTTTGAATCTTTGATTTTGCGCTGGATTCAACTTTGTTCTGAACTCGTTGTAGGTTTTATTTATTTTCTTTGTTTCGCGATCCAGATCGGAGGATGCGCATCGATTCATGTCAATTTGTGTTTTGGGGTCTTGACAATTCAAGGCCAACGCAGAGCTTGAGATAAACAGGCTGGATAAAAACGAGCCAACCAATAGTGCTTTATGTAACTCCATATAAACCTCCTTCTTTGGCACGCCTGATGTTTGAGGGATCGTAGTCCGTAAGGAGTGCGGCGGATTGCGAAACGGGAACACCTTCACAGTGCTCCCGCAAATTTTGCAGAAATCATATGTTTCGCCGGCGGTGTTGCCGGCGATCGATCACCGCAACCCGGCGTTAATCTTCTCCAGCGCCGCCGAGCCCGGGCACAGGTCTTTCGTGCCGAGCTGGTTCAGGGGTGTGGGCACCGTGTTGATGTACTGGTGCAGGTCGCCGGCCTCGGGCGACAGGTAGAGCAGGCCGGTGACGATTTCGCCGGCCGCGGCGCGTTCCTGCACGTAGTTCATCGCCTTGATGCGGTCGGTGGGGTCGTAGTCGGCGGCGAGCTTGCGCAGCCTCAGGATGGAGCCGTCGTGCTGGGTGATGTTGACCAGTTCGCCCGGTTCGTAATCGGCGGTGATTTCCTCGCGGCCTTCGATGAAGTCGAGGCGGTTGACCGCCGCATTGTGCTGGCGCACGTATTCATAGGACTTGGTCGAGCCTTCGTGGTTGTTGAAGGCGACGCAGGGCGAGATCACGTCGATGAAGGACGGGCCGGGATGCTTGATTGCGGCCTTGATCAGCGGCACCAGCTGCTTCTTGTCGCCGGAGAAGGCGCGGGCGACGAAGGTTGCGCGCAGCAGCAGCGCCATGCCGATCAGGTCCACCGGCTCGTCGGGATTCAGCACGCCGCGCTTGGACTTCGAACCCTTGGTCGCGGTGGCGGAGAACTGGCCCTTGGTCAGGCCGTAGACGCCGTTATTCTCGACGATGTAGACCATGTTGACGCCGCGGCGGATGCAGTGTGCGAACTGGCCCAGCCCGATCGAGGCCGAGTCGCCGTCGCCGGAGACGCCGAGATAGAGCAGGTCGCGGTTGGCGAGGTTGGCGCCGGTCAGCACCGACGGCATGCGGCCGTGCACGCTGTTGAAGCCGTGCGAGTTGCCGAGGAAATAGTCCGGGGTTTTCGACGAGCAGCCGATGCCCGACAGCTTGGCGACGCGGTGCGGCTGGATGTCGAGTTCCCAGCAGGACTGGATGATGGCCGCCGAGATCGAGTCGTGGCCGCAGCCGGCGCACAGCGTCGAGATCTTGCCTTCGTAGTCGCGGCGCGTGTAGCCGGCGGCGTTGGGGGCGAGCGAGGGGTGGTGCAGCTTGGGCTTGGCGAGATAGGTCATTTTTAATCCTAGGCCACGGCTTTCTTGAGCGGCACGACGCTGCGCGCGCCGGCGTGCTGTGAAATCTGGTCGACGATGAAGCGCGCGGTGATCGGTGTGCCGTCGTAGTGCAGCACCGAAATCAGCCGCGCCGGGTTGATCTTGCCGTCGTTGACCAGCAGGGTCTTCAACTGCGCGTCGCGGTTCTGCTCGATGACGAACACCCAGGGATGCGAGGCGACGAAATCGGCGACCTCGTCGGCGAAGGGGAAGCCGCGCACGCGCAGCGCGTTGACGTGGATGCCCTTTTCGGCGAGCAGATCGAGCGCCTCCTGCATCGCCGGGCTGGTCGAGCCGTAGAAGATCGCGCCGAAACGCGCCGGCTTGTCGGCCGGGTACAGCAGCGGCTTTGGCACCAGCGATTTCGCGGTCTCGAACTTGCGCATCAGGCGCTGCATGTTGTCGACGTAGTCGGGGCCGGCTTCCGAATACTGGGCGTAGCGGTTCTTGGTGGTGCCGCGGGTGAAGTAGCCGCCGCGGGTCGGGTGCGTGCCGGGATAGGTGCGGAAGGGGATGCCGTCGCCGTCGACGTCGAGGTAGCGCCCGAAATCGGCGCCGGCCTCCAGCCGCTCGTAGGTCATGACCTTGCCGCGGTCGTATTCCTTCGTGTCGTCCCAGGCGAAGGGGCGGCACAGCCGCGTGTTCATGCCGATGTCGAGGTCGGTCATCACGAACACCGGCGTCTGCAGGCGCTCGGCGATGTCGAAGGACTGCGCCGTCATCTCGTAGCACTCGGTCGGGTCTTCCGGGAACAGCAGCGGGTGCTTGGTGTCGCCGTGCGAGGCATAGGCGCAGGCCAGCACGTCGGACTGCTGGGTGCGGGTCGGCATGCCGGTCGAGGGGCCGCCGCGCTGCACGTCGACCAGCACCACCGGGATCTCGGCGAAGTAGGCCAGGCCGATGAACTCGGTCATCAGCGAGATGCCGGGACCGGAGGTCGCGGTGAAGGAGCGCGCGCCGTTCCAGCCGGCGCCGATCGCGATGCCGATCGAGGCCAGTTCGTCCTCGCCCTGGATGATCGCGTACTTGTTCTTGCCGGATTCGCCGTCCACGCGCAGCTTCTTGCAGTAGGCCATGAAGGCCTCGGCCACCGACGAGGACGGCGTGATCGGGTACCAGGCGCAGACCGAGGCGCCGCCGTAGACGGCGCCCAGCGCCACCGCGCTGTTGCCGTCGGCGAAGATGCGGTCGCCGACGTTGTCGGCGGGTTGGATGCGGATGCCCAGCGGGCAGGGCAGATACTGCAGTGCGTAGTCGCGGCCGAGGTGCAGCGCCTTGACGTTGGACTGCAGCAGCGCTTCCTTGCCCTTGTACTGCTCGGAGAACAGCTGCTCGATGACCTTGGGATCGATTTCCAGCAGGGCCGACAGCGCGCCGACGTAGATGATGTTCTTGAACAGCTGGCGCTGGCGCGGGTCGCTGTAGGTGGCGTTGCAGATTTCCGTCAGCGGCATGCCGATGCGCGTGATGTCCGGGCGGAACTTGCTGTCGGGCAGCGGCTTGGAGCTGTCGTAGAACAGGTAGCCGCCGGCCTCGATTTCCTTCCGGTCGT
>JAHCLD010000122.1 GCA_026125585.1 Burkholderiales bacterium | reverse complement strand
CAGCCTGTGCTTCGAAGCACAGGCCGATCTGGGTCACCACCCCGGTGACCCGGTCACCCTGCACGACCAGATCGTCGACCGCCTGCTGGAAAATCCGTAAATTGGGCTGGTTCTCGAGCCGGCTGCGGATCGCCTGGCGATAAAGCACGCGGTCGGCCTGGGCGCGGGTCGCCCGAACTGCCGGACCCTTGCGCGAATTGAGAATGCGGAACTGGATGCCGGCCTCGTCGGTGGCTGCCGCCATGGCCCCGCCCAATGCATCGACCTCCTTGACCAGATGCCCCTTGCCGATGCCTCCGATCGAAGGATTGCAGGACATCTGCCCCAGTGTCTCGACACTGTGGGTCAGCAGCAGCGTACGGCAACCCATGCGCGCACTGGCCAGCGCGGCTTCGGTGCCGGCATGGCCGCCACCGATGACGATTACGTCAAATTTTTCAGGGAATTGCGTCATTTTTTCGCTGCCGGAGCTGCTGTGCCGGAAGGGTGCGAAGCCGGGCGCGCATGATAGCTCAGTTGCCGATCCGGCGGAAGCTGCAATCCTCTGCGTTTCACGTGGAACAACAACCGTACGGCCCGGAACCGGAACTGGGAGGTTTCACGTGGAACCTCCCGGCACGGCCTATTTGCCGATACAGAAGCGGGAAAAGATTTCGCCTAGCAGATCGTCGGACGTAAATTCGCCGGTAATGACCCCCAGTGCTTCGTGCGCCAGCCGCAGCTCTTCGGCGCAAAGTTCGAGCTGCCGGGTCAGGTCCGATGCCGCAGCCAGATGCCGTTGCGCATTCTGCAAGGCCTCGATATGGCGCGCCCGGGCCGTGAACAGGCCCTCCCCCGACGGCTGCCAGCCGGCATGCTCCCAGATCGCCTTTTTCAGCAAATCCAGCCCGGCACCGGTCTTGGCCGACAACCAGATCTGCTCTTCCCCGGGGCCGGTTTCCCGCCCCGGCGGGTGGCCGATCAGGTCGATCTTGTTCAGGACACGTATCCGCGGCAGATCCGACGGCAGTCGCCCGACAACGGCGTGTTCGGCGGCATCATCGCCACCGCGGGCATCGCAGACCAGCAACGCCAGATCGGCTTTTTCCACCATTGCCCAAGTACGGTCGATGCCGATCCGTTCCACGGCATCGGCGGTTTCGCGCAAACCTGCCGTATCGATGATGTGCACCGGCATGCCGTCGATATCGATCTGCTCGCGCAGCGCATCGCGGGTCGTGCCCGGGGTGTCGGTAACGATCGCCACCTCGTCTCCGGCAAAGCGGTTCAGCAGGCTCGATTTTCCGACATTGGGTGCGCCGATCAGCACCGCCTGCACACCATCACGCAACAGGCTGCCCTGCCGCGTCGCCGCCAGCGTCGCTGCAAGTTCTTCGCGGATTTCCGCCAGCTTTTCCGCAGCCCGACCCGCGGTCAGGAATTCGACTTCTTCTTCCGGAAAATCCAGCGTGGCCTCCAGAAGCATGCGCAGAGCGATGATTTTATCTGTAAGTATTTGAATTAATTTGGAAAAATCACCATGAAGCGAGCGCAGTGCCGCACGTGCGGCCGTTGTCGTCGATGCTTCGATCAGGTCGGCGACGCTTTCGGCCTGGGCCAGATCCATGCGGCCGTTGAGATACGCGCGTTCGGTGAATTCGCCCGGACGCGCCAGACGGGCACCCAACTCGAGGCAACGCTGCAGCAGCCGGTCCATGACCACGGGTCCGCCATGCCCCTGCAACTCGAGGACATCCTCTCCGGTGTATGAATGGGGCGCCGCGAAATAAAGCAGCAGCCCGTCGTCGATCGGCGCGCCGGCGGCATCGAGAAAGGAGGTGAACACGGCGCGTCGCTCGACAGGCCGGCGCGAGGTCAGCCCCGAAGCAAAATGCAGCAAAGCAGCACCGGAGACGCGGATGATGCCGACGCCGCCCCGCCCCGGCGCGGTGGCAATCGCAGCGATGGTGTCACGTCGCATCATGCGCGGCGAGTATAGCGCCGCAGCGGAATCCCGGGACTCAGGACTTCGGCTTGGCCTGTTTCGCCGCGCGCTCCAGCACCCGGTTGATGTGCCATTGCTGGGCAATCGACAGAATGTTGTTGACCAGCCAGTACAGCACCAGGCCCGCCGGGAAGAAGAAGAAGAAAATGCTGAACGCCACCGGCATGATCTTCATGACCTTGGCCTGCACCGGGTCCGGCGGCACCGGGTTGAGGCGGGTCTGGATGATCATCGTCGCGCCCATCAGGATCGGCAGGATGAACCAGGGATCCGGCACCGAGAGATCCTTGATCCACAGTGCAAACGGGGCCTGGCGCATCTCGACGCTGCCGAGCAGCACCCAGTAGAGGGCGATGAACACGGGGATCTGGACCAGAATCGGCAGACAGCCGCCCAGCGGATTGATTTTCTCGGTCTTGTACAACTCCATCATCGCCTGCTGCATGCGCTGGCGATCGTTGCCGTACTGATCCTTCAGGCGCTGCATCTTCGGCGCGACGACGCGCATCTTCGCCATCGAGCGGTAACTCGCCTCGGACAGCGGATAAAAAATCAGCTTGATCAGGATGGTCAGGATGATGATCGCCACACCCCAGTTGCCGGTCCAGCCGTGGACCCACTGCAGCACCCAGAACAGCGGCGCGGCAATCACCGTCAGCCAGCCATAATCCACCGCGAGATCAAGGCCCTTCGACAGCACCGCCAGCTTCTCCTGCTCCTGCGGTCCCGCATACAGCGGCATTGCCAGTGTCGCAGTGGCGCCGGGCGCCAGCACTCCGCCGGGAATGATCACGCCTGCGGCGTACAACCCCTGCGGTACCTGCCGTGTGTAATATTCCCGCGGTGTGCCGTCTTTCGGCAGCCAGGCACCGAGGAAATAGTGCTGGAGCATGCCGATCCAGCCGTCATTGGCCGTTTTCGGATAGGCAACCTTGCCTTTTTCGATGTCGCCGAAAGCGACCTTCTGGAATTTTTCGCGGTCGGTGTAAACCGCGACACCGGTGTAGGTCGGCACCATCGCCGAATCGCCTTCCGGCGGCTTCGAATCCCGCACCAACTGGAAGTAGGCATGCGTGGTCACCGGCTCGGCCGCCGTGTTGGTGACTTCGTGCGCGATGTCAATGACGTAGCTGTTGCGGCGGAAACGATAGGTCTTGGACGCTTTCAGGCCTCCAGCCGCCTCCAGCCGGATCTCCAGTTCGTCCGCTGAATCGCCGAGACGATATTCGGCGGCATTCGCCGTATACGCGCTCTGGTGGTTCGGCAGGTTGCCGCCGATCAAGCCCGACTGCACGATGTAGACATGATCACTGGAGCGCTCGAACAGCACGAACTCCTTGGACCGGTCCAGTGTTCCGCCGTGTTTCAACAACTCCAGCCGGACAAGATCGCCGCCGGCGGTGTTGATCTGCGCCCGGTAGAGGTCGGTTTCGACCTTGATGACCTGGCCGCGGTCGGCGGCGCTGACCGGGGCGGGTGCAACGGGCGCCGGAGTCAGGACCGCTGCAGGTGCCGGAATGGCGGAATCGGACGGTGAAACCGGGGTCAAGGAAGGGGAAGGCGTCGGAGCCGGCGCCACGGCGGCCGGCGCGATGGCACGCGCCGTAGATTGCTGGTCACGCTGCCAGGACTCGTACAACAGAAACACCGACATCGTGAACACAAAGAAGAGAACCAGCCGTTGTGAGTCCATAAGCGTCTTTTCTTTGTCCGAAGCCGCGGTTACCCGGTCTTGACCAGCAATCCGCGCAACAAATCCTGAAGTTCCTTGAACAATGCCGCGTTGTCGCGGCCCCGGGGGCTGCCCCGCAACTGCACCACGACATCCATGGCGTCGAGTTCTTCCAGCAGTTGGCGGTGCACGATCCTGATCAGTCGCTTGACCCTGTTGCGATCCACCGCCCGCGGTGCTGCTTTTTTACCGACGATCAGTCCCAGACGGGCACCGCAATCGGTATTGGGAATGGCCCTGGCCAGAAAACACCGGCTGCCCGAGCGGCGACCGCCGGCCAGCACGGCCTCAAACTGCGCCGGGGTGGTCAGTCGGCCACACCGGGGCTGCTTGCCGCCACAAACCCGGGAGTCGGTCAAACGCTGAGGCGGGCCCGCCCTTTGGCACGGCGTGCACGGATGACAGCGCGGCCGCCGCGCGTTTTCATGCGCACGCGGAACCCATGCGTACGCTGGCGCCGCGTTTTCGACGGTTGATAGGTGCGCTTCATGATCGATCCTGAAAATGGTTTGGGGAAACCCGTTATTAGACATCGTACGAGGTAAGCATGTCAACGTACGAGGCATTCCATCCGGATGCCTGAATGCTCTCCCGAAAAGCCCCTGCGGCTTTGGCGAAGGTGGCAATAAAGGGTAAAATCCAAGGTCAAATTTTCCCTCCATTCCGTCACGGCATTCACACGGCTGTTCACCCGATAGGGACGAATGAACGATTTCTGGCAACACTGTCTGGCAGTCTTCGCAAAAGAGCTCGGGCAGCAGCAGTTTGTCACCTGGATCCAGCCGCTCCAATGCGACATTTCCGGCCTGACGGTCACGGTCACGGCGCCCAATCGTTTCGTGCAGCGCTGGGTGCTTGACCGGTTCCACGCAAAAATCCTGGACATGGCCCGCGAACGCCTTGGGGAAAACGCCGCAGTCGACCTTGCCATTTCCGAAAAAGCCGCACCGGCCGCACCAGCTCCAGCCACGGCACGAACCGAAACACCGGTCCGCCCCGTGGCGGCAACGCCGGTGCGTGACGTCTCCCGGCTGAATCCGGCCTTCACTTTCGACACGTTCGTCACCGGCAAGGCCAACGACCTTGCCAGGGCCGCCGCGCGGCAGGTCGCGGAGAAACCCGGCTCCGCCTACAACCCGCTTTTCATCTATGGCGGCGTCGGTCTCGGAAAAACCCATCTGATCCATGCGATCGGCAACCACCTCCGTACCCACGCCCCGGAAAGCAAAATACGGTACATCCACGCCGAGCAGTACGTGTCCGATGTGGTGCGGGCCTATCAACACAAGGCTTTTGACGATTTCAAGCGCTACTACCATTCACTCGACCTGCTGCTGATCGATGACATCCAGTTCTTCAGCGGCAAGAACCGGACCCAGGAAGAGTTCTTCTACGCGTTCAACGCCCTAGTCGAAGCCCACAAGCAGGTCATCATCACCTGTGACACCTTTCCCCGCGAAATTTCCGGCATGGAAAGCCGGCTGATTTCGCGTTTCGGCTGGGGCCTGACCGTGGCGGTCGAGCCGCCCGAACTGGAAATGCGCGTCGCCATCCTGCTGAAAAAAGCCACGGCCGACGGACTGGAACTTGACGAAAACGTCGCCTTCTTCATCGCCAAGCATATCCAGTCCAACATCCGGGAACTTGAAGGTGCATTGAAACGGGTGCTTGCCTACTCCCGTTTCACGGGACAACCCGTCGATGTGGATCTCGCGCGCGAAGCCCTGCGCGACGTTCTGGCATCACAAAGCCGCCAGGTCAGCATCGAGAACATCCAGCGCACGGTTGCCGACTACTACAAGATCAAGGTATCGGAAATGTACTCCAAGAAACGGACGCGCAACGTCGCGCGGCCCCGCCAGGTCGCCATGGCCCTGGCCAAGGAACTCACCCAGATGAGCCTGCCGGACATCGGCGAGGCGTTCGGCGGACGCGACCATACGACCGTGCTCCACGCCTGTCGCAAGATTGCGCAGCTTCGCAGCACCAGCAACGAAATGACGACGGATATCGCGTCGTTGATGAAGGTGCTGCGCAGTTGATGACCTGTGCACGCATTGTGAACAAGTCCGGGAAGCTGGACCTGGCGTTCTTTTCATCTACTTCGTTTCCCGGCATATCCACAGGTGATGCACAAAACGGAACGGAAGTTTCCCTGCATCAAATCAAGGGGAAAAACGGCATATCAACAAAACCTCGCCGCCTCTATTAGCTACTATTACCTTCATAAAGAAACAACACCAATATGAAACTCGTGCAATTACCGCGTGACGCCTTGTTAAAACCGCTGCAGGCGGTTACCGGCATCGTGGAACGACGCCATACCTTGCCGATACTTTCAAACGTGCTGATCGAGCGCAACGGAACCAGCCTGCGCTTTGTCGCCACCGATCTCGAGCTTCAGATCGCAACATCCTGCGATCTGGACAAAAACACCGGGGAAGCGCTCGCCATTACCGTTTCCGCACGGAAGCTGGTCGACATCCTGCGCGCCCTGCCGGAAGACAGCGATGTTTCCCTGGAAAGCAGCAATAACCGCGTACAGGTCAAGGCGGGAAAAAGCCGCTTCAACCTGCAGACGCTTCCCGCCGCAGATTTTCCGGCTCTGGCCGATCCCGGAACCCCCCAGAGCAAGTTCACGATCTCCCAGGGGGCGGCACGCAGACTGCTGGCGCTGGTCCAGTATGCAATGGCCCAGCAGGATATCCGTTATTACCTGAACGGCCTGCTGCTTGTAACCGACGGAAAACAGCTGCGCGTGGTCGCGACCGACGGGCATCGCCTCAGCTACGCGGTCACCGAACTGGCCGAAAGCCAGGAAAAGGCGGAAGTGATACTGCCGCGGAAAGCCATACTCGAACTGGCACGGCAACTGACGGACGGGGATGAACCCCTCGAGGTTGCCATTTATGCCAACCAGGTCCGTTTCAAATTCGGTGACGTGGACCTGACAACCAAGGTGATCGACGGAAAGTTTCCCGATTACCAGCGGGTCATACCGTCGAACTACGAGAAGGAAATAACGCTGGACCGGGACGGGTTGCAGCGCGCGCTGCAGCGGGCGGCCATACTTTCGAACGAAAAATTCCGCGGCGTACGCTGGATGCTGACCAAGGACAGCCTGCGCATTTCCTGCAGCAACAACGAACAGGAAGAGGCCCAGGAAGAGCTCGAGGTGAAATTCGGCGGCGATCCGCTGGATGTCGGATTCAATGTCACCTATCTGCTCGACGTGCTCGGCAATGTTCCCGCCGGCGATGTCGTATGTTCATTTGGCGATGCCAACAGCAGCATGCTTGTCACGCTGCCGGGGCGGGATGATTTCCGCTACGTCGTGATGCCGATGCGGATCTGATTGAAAGAAGAAAAGAGAAAAGATGAGCGACAAGGAACAAAAATCCGCGAACGATTACGGCGCCGACAGCATCAAGGTGCTCAAGGGGCTGGAAGCGGTGCGCAAGCGCCCCGGCATGTACATCGGCGACACCTCCGACGGCACCGGCCTGCACC
>JAHCLD010000121.1 GCA_026125585.1 Burkholderiales bacterium | reverse complement strand
TCGCGCGGGTTTCCGCGGGCCGGCCTTTTCCATGAGAATGCAAAGCCCTCGCCCTCAACCGGAATTCCCGACGCCCATGCGAATCTCGAACCTGCTGCTGCCGACCCTGCGCGAAACCCCAGCCGAAGCCGAGGTCATCAGCCACCAGCTGATGCTCCGCGCCGGCATGATCCGGCAGCTCGCGAGCGGCTTCTACACTTGGATGCCGCTGGGCCTGCGCGTGCTGCGCAAGGTCGAACACATCATCCGGGAGGAAATGAACCGCGGCGGCGCAATCGAGCTGCTGATGCCGGCGGTGCAGCCGGCGGAACTGTGGCAGGAATCGACCCGCTGGGAGCAGTACGGGCCGGAACTGCTGCGGATCAAGGACCGTCACCAGCGCGATTTCTGCTTCGGACCGACCCACGAGGAAGTCATCAGCGACGTGGTGCGGCGCGAGGTCAAAAGCTACCGCCAGCTGCCGCTGAACTTCTACCAGATCCAGACCAAGTTCCGCGATGAAATCCGGCCGCGTTTCGGCGTGATGCGCGGGCGCGAGTTCGTGATGAAGGACGCCTATTCCTTCCATGTGGACTACGACGACCTGGTGCGCGAGTACCGCAACATGCACGACACCTACTGCCGCATCTTCACGCGTCTGGGCCTGGAATTCCGCCCGGTCGCCGCGGACACCGGCTCGATCGGCGGTACCGGCTCCCATGAATTCCACGTGCTCGCCGATTCGGGCGAGGACGCCATCGCCTATTGCCCGCAGTCGGACTATGCGGCCAACGTCGAACTCGCCGAAGCCGTGGCTCCCGCAACGCCGCGGGCCGCCCCGGCACAGCCCCTGCAGAAGGTGCATACCCCCCGCGTCAAGACCATCGACGAGCTGTGCGGCTTCCTCAAGCTGTCCGCCGATCGCACCGTCAAGGCCATCGTCGTCGACGGCGCCGACGGCAGCCCGGTGCTGCTGCTGCTGCGGGGAGATCATGAACTGAACCTGATCAAGGCCGGAAAACTGCCGCAGCTCAAACAGCCGGTCACGTTTGCCTCCGCCGATGGCATACGGGCGGCCTTTGGCGCGAATCCGGGTTCACTGGGCCCCGCCGGCTTCGCCGGAACCGTGATCGCGGACCGGGCGGTCATGGCCATGTCCGATTTCGTCATCGGCGCCAACACCGACGACCACCACTACACCGGCGCCAACATCGGCCGTGATTTCCCCGAGCCGGTCTTCGCCGATATCCGCAACGTGGTGTCCGGAGATCCCTCGCCCGACGGCAAGGGCGCGCTGGAAATCTGCCGCGGCATCGAAGTGGGGCATATTTTCCAGCTGCGCAGCAAGTATTCGCGGGCGCTCAATCTCGGCTTCCTCGATGAATCGGGCAAGACGCAGATCATGGAAATGGGCTGCTACGGCATCGGCGTCACGCGCATCGTCGCCGCGGCCATCGAACAGAATCACGACGAACGCGGCATCATATTCCCCCGCGCCATCGCGCCCTTCGACGTCGCGATCACCCCGATCGGTTACCGCAAGAACGCGCAGGTCAAGGCGGCGGCCGACCAGTTGCTTGCCGAGCTTGCGGCGGCAGGCATCGACGCGTTGCTCGACGACCGGGACGAACGGCCGGGCGTGATGTTCGCCGACATGGAGCTGATCGGCGTGCCCCATCGCATCGTCATCGGCGATCGCGGCCTCAGGGAAGGACAGTTCGAGTACAAGGGCCGGCGTGACGCACAGCCATGCAACATTCCGCAGGCTGATGCAAAAAATACAATAAAATCAATGATATGCGGGGACTAATCGCCAGCATTCTGGGTGCAGCACTGGCGCTGGCCTCGCCGCTAGGCCATGGGGGCGCGCAAAAGTACGAACCGCTGTCAGCCAGCGTCAAGGCCTCCCTGCACCGCGCCATTGCCGACCACGCGGTGCCGGTGCTGGCGTTCGACGATGAACGGGAAGCACGCAGCTGGCTGGCGGCCATGTCGTCGCGGCTCGCCAAACGCATGCCCGATCGCGTCGCCCGGGAAGAATTTCTGGTGACCGTGCACTACGAAGCGAAACGCGCCGGGCTCGATCCGCAACTGGTGCTGGGGCTGATCCAGGTGGAAAGCGCCTTCCGCAAATATGCCGTGTCGAGCGCCGGTGCCCGCGGCTACATGCAGGTGATGCCGTTCTGGGCCAAATTGATCGGCGCTGCCGACCACAACCTGTTTCACCTGCGCACCAACCTGCGTTACGGCTGCACCATCCTCCGCCACTACCTCGACATCGAGAAAGGCAACCTGTTCCGGGCGCTGGGCCGCTACAACGGCAGCCTCGGCAAGGCCGAATATCCGAACATGGTGCTGCGGGCCTGGCATGGCAACTGGCGGTACGTGCCGCCGGCCGGCAGCGGCACGGTGCAGTAGACCCGATGGCCATGCGGGAAATCCTGATCCTTTACTACAGCCGCCACGGCGCGACGCGGGAAATGGCGCAGCTGATCGCGCGCGGCGTCGAACAGGCCGGCGCCGCCGCGCGCCTGCGTACGGTGCCCCCCGTATCGGCGGTCAGCGAGGCCACCGCAGCCGCGATCCCGGATGCCGGAGCGCCGTACGCGGAAATCGCGGACCTCGAAGAATGCGCGGGACTTGCCCTGGGCTCACCGACCCGTTTCGGCAACATGGCGGCGCCGATGAAATACTTCTGGGATTCCACTTCGGCGCTCTGGCTGCAAGGCACCCTCGCCGGCAAACCCGCCGCAGTGTTCACCTCGACCGCCAGCCTGCACGGCGGCCAGGAAACCACGCTGATGTCGATGATGCTGCCGCTGCTCCACCACGGCATGCTGATCGTGGGCCTGCCCTATTCCGCCCCGGAACTGCTGACCACCTCGACCGGCGGCACGCCCTACGGCGCCAGCCACCTCGCCGGCACGGCAGCAGACCTTCCCGTTTCCGATGACGAGAAGAAGCTGTGCATGCTGCTCGGCAGGCGCCTTGCCGAAACCGCCCTCAAGCTGTCGACATGAACATGACCGGTGCGGTACTTCGGTGGCGGTGGACGGCCACCGCTCTGCTCGCCGCGCTGCTGCTGCTTTGTTCGGCCTGGGAACTGTGGCTGGCCCCCTTGCGGCCCGGCGGTTCGTGGCTGGCGCTGAAAGCGCTGCCGCTGCTGTGGATACTCCCGGGGATCGCGGGCGGGCGCAATTACACCTACCGCGTGTCGACGCTGCTGATCCTCGCCTATTTCATGGAGGGCGTGGTGCGCGGGTGGTCGGACAGCGGATTGAGCGCCAGGCTCGGGCTTGCGGAAATCGTGCTGTCCGTGGCGTTCTTTTTCGCGGCCATCGCCCATCTGCGTGCGGGTCGCCCCGTCAGACCCGCAATTCCCGAAACAACGGCGTAATCACGGCTGAAAATACCAAGCCGGTCGCGGGCAATGGAAACCGCGCGGGGTGCCCGGATTGCACATCGCCAAACGGCCAGCCGCGCGCTAGCCATGGCCGGTAACGCCTCCCCCGATACCAGGACCGTGACCGGCCATTTCAGCACGGCCAGGACGGAATTCGCGGCGTTCAGAGCTGCGGATTCAGCCGCTCTGCCTTGGCAAACAGCCTGTTCAGCGCATTGATGTAGGCCTTGGCGGACGCCACCACGATGTCGGTATCCGCGCCCTGGCCGTTGACGATGCGCCCGTTCTTCGACAGTCTCACCGTAACCTCGCCCTGTGCATCGGTGCCGGTGGTAATGGCGTTCACCGAATACAGCAGAAGTTCCGCCCCGCTGTGCACCAGGGTCTCGATGGCCTTGAACGCGGCATCGACCGGCCCGCTGCCCTGGGCTTCGGAAGGACGCTCCTTGCCCTCGTCGGACATGATGATGCGGGCATAGGGCTGCTCCCCGGTCTCCGAATGGGCGGTCAGGGATACCAGGTTGTAGCGCTCGTTTTCGACCTGTTCGAGATTTTCCTCGCTGATCAGCGCATGAAGATCCTCGTCGAAAATCTCGCGCTTCTTGTCCGCGAGCTCCTTGAACCGCTTGAACGCGGCATTGAGTGCCTCCTCCGATTCCAGCTCGACGCCGATTTCCTGCAACCGTGTCTTAAACGCATTGCGCCCCGAAAGCTTGCCCAGTGTCAGCCGGTTGGTGGTCCAACCCACCGACTCGGCGCTCATGATCTCGTAGGTCTCCCGGTGCTTCAGCACGCCGTCCTGGTGGATGCCCGATTCATGCGCAAAGGCGTTGGCGCCGACGATCGCCTTGTTCGGCTGCACCGGGTAGCCGGTGATGCCCGACACGAGCTTCGAGGCCGGCACGATCTGCGTGGCATCAATGGCGGTGTCGCAGTCGAAGAGATCCTGGCGGGTGCGCACGGCCATGACGATTTCCTCGAGGGCCGCATTGCCCGCGCGCTCCCCCAGGCCGTTGATCGTGCATTCGACCTGGCGCGCGCCGTTCTGAACGGCCGAAAGCGAGTTGGCGACGGCAAGCCCGAGGTCATTGTGGCAATGCACGGACCAGATCGCCTGGTCGGAATTGGGAATGCGCTCGCGCAGGTTCCTGATCAGGCGCCCGAACTGGTCGGGAAGCGTGTAGCCGACGGTATCCGGCACGTTGATGGTCCGGGCACCGGCCTTGATCACCTGCTCAAGGATGCGGCAGAGAAAGTCCAGATCGGACCGGCCGGCATCCTCGGGAGAAAACTCGACGTTGTCGGTATACCCGCGCGCCCACTTGATCGCGCGCACCGCCTGGTCGATGACCTGTGACGGTTCCATGCGCAGCTTCTTCTCCATGTGAATCGGCGAGGTGGCGATGAAGGTGTGGATGCGCGGCTGCGCGGCAACCTGCACCGCTTCGCCGCAGCGGCGGATATCCTGCTCGTTGGCGCGCGCCAGCCCGCAGACCGTGCTGTCCTTGATCGCGCGTGCCACCGCCTGCACGGACTCGAAATCGCCGTCGCTCGCGGCCGGGAAACCGGCTTCTATGACGTCGACGCGCATCCGTTCGAGCTGGCGCGCAATGCGCAGCTTGTCGTCCTTGGTCATCGACGCGCCGGGACTCTGCTCGCCGTCGCGCATCGTAGTGTCGAATATGATCAATTTTTCCTTGGCCATGGCTGATACCTCTGCTGTTGCCGGTCCGCGCCTGTTGCGCGCAACCGTTATATCGGGACTCCCGGCACCGATATCGGGGCCGGACTGAGAACTGCAATTGGAATGAGGTGTTGTTTAGCGCGCGCGGCCGCGCAGCAGCAGACCAGCAGCCAGCGCGAGCGCGGCAAGCGAGGAGAACTTCAGGGTCTGCGTTGAACCGGACATGATGAAAAGAATATATCGGCTTTTTCCGGGGCCTGCAAGCCCGTCAGGCCGGGGGTTCCACCCGCGGCTTCCGGCGGAAACGGTCGTGCACCCACAGCACGTAGCCGGACAGGCCGTAAACGGCAAACAGCGTGAACAGCAGTTCGGGCAGCGTATTGGCAAAGGCGATCAGCAGCACGAAACCCAGCGCAATCGCGACCACCACGGAAAAAGGGACGCTCTTGCGCAGGTTGATGTCCTTGCCGCTGTAGAAACGCAGGTTGCTGACCATGGTCAGCCCGGCGACCAGCGTCAGGCCCCAGGCCAGCCATTTCACGTCGGCGCCCTTGACCTGGTACTCGGTCATCGCCAGCACCAGCCCGGCTACCAGCGCCGCCGCCGCCGGGCTGGGCAGCCCCTGGAAAAACCGCTTGTCGACGACATCGATATTGGTGTTGAACCGGGCGAGCCGCAATGCGGCGCAGGCGCAATAGACGAAGGCCGCAATCCAGCCCAGCTTCGTCGACAGCCAGGGACCGAGCAGCGGCACGGTTTGCATCGCCGCGAAATCCTTCAGCGCCCAGACATAGACCACCAGCGCCGGCGCCACGCCGAAAGACACCATGTCCGACAAGCTGTCGAGTTCGGCGCCGAACGCGCTCTGCGTATGGGTCAGCCGCGCCACCCGGCCATCGAGGCCGTCCAGCACCAGCGCGACAAAAATCGCGATCGCCGCATGCTCGAAACGGCCGCCCACCGCCTGGACAATCGCGTAGAAGCCGGCGAACAACGCCGCAATCGTGAACAGGTTGGGCAGCCAGTAGATGCCGCGGCGCGCAAACCGCGACTTGATGAACTGCTTGTGTTCCTTGAGTTCGGCCATGGCCGCAATCTTAAACCAGTCGTCGTTCGGACGTCAGGCAAGAAGCGCCAGCATCGTTTCGGTGGCATAAACCTTGTCACCGACGCTGACCTTCGGAACCGAATCCGGCGGCAGGTAGACGTCCACGCGCGACCCGAAGCGGATGAATCCGAAGCGGTCACCGCGCGACAGCGACTGCCCTTCCTTTGCGTAACACAGGATACGCCGGGCAATCAGGCCGGCCACCTGAACGCAGGTCACATCGCGTCCGTCGACGGTGCGCAGGTAGATCACCGCGCGCTCATTCTCGGCTGACGCCTTGTCGAGGTCGGCATTGAAGAACCTGCCCGGAAAGTACCAGGTTTTCTCCACCGAGCCATCCACCGGGCTGCGGTTCGAATGCGCATTGAACACGTTCATGAACACGCTGATCTTCAGCGCCTCGCGTTCCAGGTAGGGATCGCGCGCCTTCTCCACTGAAACAATCCGGCCGTCCGCCGGCGAGAGCACCGCTGCGGCATCCTGCGGAATCCGCCGCGGCGGATCTCGGAAGAACTGCACCATGAACAGGACGATCAGCCACGGAAACGCCGCCCATCCGAATCCGGCGTACCCGTGAATGCCGGCGGCCAGAATCGCGGCAATGGCGATAAAAGGCCAGCCCTCTCGGGCAATGATCGGGTGAGGGTACGGCTTCATCGATGAAAAATGGCGAAGGGCGGTTTACACGGGGCATCCCGGCCGGGACAACGACCCCGGAGCAAACCACCCTTCACGCGTTTTCAGTTCTTGGACTGATCGACCAGCCGGTTCTTCTTGATCCAGGGCATCATGTCACGCAGCTTCGCGCCGACAGTCTCCACCTGGTGCGCCTGGCCGATGCGGCGCAGGGCTTTCAGCGTGGGGGCACCGGCCTTGTTTTCCAGGATGAATTCCTTCGCGAACTGGCCGGTCTGGATTTCCTTCAGGATCCGGCGCATCTCGGCGCGGGTTTCGTCAGTGACGATGCGCGGACCGCGCGTGAAATCGCCATACTCGGCGGTATTCGACACCGAGTAACGCATGTTGGCGATGCCGCCCTCGTAAATCAGGTCGACGATCAGCTTCACTTCGTGCA
>JAHCLD010000120.1 GCA_026125585.1 Burkholderiales bacterium | reverse complement strand
GGCTGAGGGGTGGCTCCGATGCTAGCACGCCGGTTTCGGAAATCGGTGTTTCTCCTCGCCGGGGTCCGGTCCTTCGGCGACGTTGCCGCTCGAAGCGTTTTCTCCATGACTGGATCGGAGAAGACGGGCGGTGCGCGTCTCCGGGATTTCCGATCGGCAGATCGGCCCGGGTTTCGCCGCCCGGACCTTCTTACCGCCGTCCGACGGTGAAGTGGTCGGGGCGTGCCTTGTCGCGGCGCGCGCGGACGAGGTGTTTTTCCATCAGCGCGGCGGCTTTCTTGCGGTCGCCGCGGCCGATTGCGTCGAGTATTTCCAGGTGTTCGGCGGCCTGGCGCGCGCGCAATCCGGGGTCGCCCGCTACCACCCGGCGCTCCAGCAGCTTGCGCAGCCGGTTGATGTGGCGGATGGTCTGGTGCATCAGCCGGTTGCCCGACCAGCGGGCCAGGGTTTCGTGGAACGTGGCGTTGATGTCCACCCATTCGACCGCGGTCATCGTGCGGTACCCGCCATTCGCCATGCGGTGCTGCTGCCGGCGCAGGGTTTCGAACTCCTCCGGCACGAGTGCGAATTTCGGGCCCAGCAGGCCGGCCGGCTCGACGATGCGGCGCATTTCGTAGTTGTCCTCGTAGGCTTCCACGGAGTCGATCAGCGGCAGGAAGGCCCAGCCGTTGCCCGCGCGCCGTTCGATCCAGCCTTCCTGCTGGATGCGCGCCAGTGCCCTGCGCACCGGCGCGCGCGCGGCGCCCAGTTTCCGGATCAACGCGGTTTCGCTCAGCGTATCCGGCAGGCGCCGGCCCAGACGCAGGTCGAGGATGCGCCGGTACAGCGGGTCGTCATCCGCGGGCGACAGCTTTCGGGCGTCGGATCCCAGCAGGCGCGCATCGCGCGCCAGGAAATAGCCGCGGTCCTTTTCGTGCCTGGCCACGCCGATCCGCGCGAGGTGGGCCAGCGCGCCCTCGACCGGGTTGTGCGAGGTGCCGACGACACGGGCCAGCGCCAGTTTCGACAGATGGTGTCCGGCCGGCCGGTCCTCGCGCCGCACCAGCGCGATGATTTCCCGCGCGGCCCTGCGCTGCAGCGGGGTCAGTCCCGAGGCGGCGGGCATGAGTGCTCTGCGGTGGACTGGATAACGGTGGTCATACCCAAGATTGCATTTTTTATGAAGATTATGCAATATGGCTAGGCCACCATCTTTGTCAGCCACTGTCCGCAACGCTAGGTCACATAGAAGAAAAAGGCGGCCGGGCACGATCCACAACCGAGGAGAAGATCGACCATGAACAATGCAGTCCGACAGGCCCTGACCGTTCTTGCACTGGCCGCGGCGCCGTTTGCACAGCCCGCAGCCGCGCAGTAATATCCCGCGAAGCCGGTGCGCGTGATCGTGCCGTTTGCGCCGGGCGGCGGCAGCGACCTGACCGCGCGCCAGTTTTCCATGAAGCTCGGCGCGGCGCTGGGCCAGCAGTTCATCGTCGACAACCGCGGCGGCGCCGGCGGCATCATCGGCATGGAGATGGTGGCCAAGGCGCCGCCCGACGGCTACACGATCATGATGATGTCGGGCAGCTTCTCGGCGAGCGCCGCCACCCACAGGCCGGCCTTTGATCCGATCAACGCCATCATCCCCGTGGCCGAATTCGGCATCACGCCCTTCGTCGTGACCGTGCATCCGTCGCTGCCGCCGAAAAACCTGAAGGAGCTGATCGCGCTGGCCAAGGCCAAGCCCGGCCAGCTGCCCTACGCCTCTAGCGGCGTCGGCGGCCTGACCCATCTCGCCACCGAGCTGATGAACGTGATGGCCGGCATCAGGATGGTGCACATCCCCTACAAGAGCACGGGGGCGGCGATGGCCGACCTGTTGTCGGGCCAGGCACCGATCATCGTCGGCAGCCTGCTGCCGGTGGTGCCGCACTTCAAGACCGGCAGGCTGCGCCCGCTGGCGGTGACCACGGCCCAGCGCTGGGGTTCGCTGCCGGAGGTGCCGACGGTGGCCGAAACGCTGCCCGGTTACGAGGTCGAGTTGTGGTTCGGCACGATGGCGCCGCGCGGCACGCCGCAGGCCGCGATCGATCGCATCAACGGCGCGATCAACAAGGCGCTGGAAGAACCCGACATGCGCAAGAATCTCTCCGACCAGGGCATGGTGCAGACCGGCGGCACGCCGCAGAAATTCGGCGAGCGCATCCAGAGGGATTACCAGCGCTGGGTGCGCGTCGTAAAGGAAGCCAACATCAAGGCGGAATGATTTTCCGCCCTGTTTTTCAACAGCGCTGACAAACGGAAACGGGAGCAGGCATGAATCTTGTGGTGATGGCCGGTGACGACATCGGCCCGGAAATCGTCGCCGCCGCGATGGCGATGGTGAAGGCGGCGGACGCCGAGTTCTCGCTGGGGCTGCGCTTCACCGATGTCGAGGTCGGCATGGGCAGCCACCGCAGGCACGGTACCACGCTGACCGAGGCCGCGATCCGGATGGCGGAGGAGGCGGATGCGGCCATCGTCGGTCCCTGCGGCATGACCGACTATCCGTCGCTCGCCGAAGGTGGCGTCAACATCCCCGGCACGATCCGCAAGCGGCTCGACCTCTATGCCAACCTGCGGCCGGCGCGCAGCCGCGCCGGGCTGCCGGATGCGCGCAAGGATCTCGACGTGCTGATCGTGCGCGAGAACACCGAGGGCTTCTATTCCGACCGCACGATGTTCCAGGGCAACGGCGAATTCATGCCGACCCCCGATGTCGCGCTGTCGGTGCGCAAGATCACGCGCCAGGGTTCGGAGCGCATCGCGAAGGTGGCCTTCGAATACGCCGCGCGGCGCAGCAGGCGCGTCACGGTGGTCGGCAAGCGCCACGTGCTGCAGATGAGCGACGGGCTGTTCATGGAGCCGGCCTACGCGCTGGCGAAGACGCGGCCGGACATCGTGCTGCGCGAGATGGACATCGACGCGATGGCGGCCGACATCTACACCCGCCCCGGGCGCCACGACGTGATCCTGATCTCCAACATGTTCGGCGACATCCTGTCCAACCTGGCGGTGGCGCTGTCCGGCGGCCTCGGCATGGCGGCGGCGATCAACGCCGGCGACAAACATGCCATTGCCAATGCCGGCCATGGTTCGGCGCCCGACATCGCCGGCAAGGGCATCGCCAATCCGACCGGCATGATCCTGTCGGCGGGCATGCTGCTCGAATGGCTGGGCATTCGCCACGGCAAGCCGGCTTTCCAGCAGGCCTGGCGCGCGGTCCAGGCGGCGGTGGATGCCGCGCTGGCCGATCCCGAGGCACGCACCGGCGATCTCGGCGGGCGCGGCAACACCAGGGGCTTCGGCGAGGCCGTGGTCAGGCACCTGCGCAGCGCGAAACTGCTGGCCGCAGTGGCCTGATGGCGCAGCAGGATCCGCGCATCGATGCCGGGCGGCTGAACGCCTTCGCGGCGGCCGTCTACCGCCAGGCTGGCATGCCGGAGGCCGATGCCGCGCTGGTCGCCGACACGCTGGTGCAGGCGGATCTGTGGGGGCACCAGTCGCACGGCGTACTGCGCCTGGGCTGGTATCTGGACCGCATCCGCCACGGCGTGATGTCGCCGGTGACGCAACCCGAGTTCGTGGTCGATGCCGGCGCGGTGGCGCTGATCGACGGCCACGATGGCGTCGGCCACGTGCTGACGCTGCAGGCGACGCGCGAGGCCGTGAGGCGCGCGAAGCGGCATGGCGTCGGCGTGGTCGGTGTGCGCATGTCCAACCATTTCGGCACCTGCATGTATTACACGCGGCTGGGCGCGCTCGACGGCTGCGTGACCTGGCTGACCAGCAACGGCGGGCCGGCGATGGCACCCTGGGGCGGCCGGCAGAAGATCGTCGGCACCAATCCCTGGTCGGTGGCGGCGCCGGCCGGCAAGCATCCGCCGTTCCTGATGGACATGGCCAACACCGGCGTCGCGCGCGGCAAGATCTACCTCGCGCGCAACCGGCGCCAGCCGATTCCCGAGGGCTGGGCCATCGACCGGGACGGCGCGCCGACGACGGATCCGCAGGCGGCGATCGACGGCATCATCCTGCCGATGGCCGGACACAAGGGTTATGCCATCGCGATGATGGTCGACGTGCTGTCCGGCGTGCTGACCGGCAGCGGCTTCCTGTCGCAGGTGCACAGCCCCTACAAGACGGCCGAGAAGAGCAACTGCGGCCATTTCATGATCGCCGTCGACATCGCGGCCTTCCAGCCGCTGGCGCAGTTCCATGCGCGCATGGAGCAGTACATCGGCGAGCTGAAGTCGGTGCCGCTGGCGCAGGGGCACGACGCGGTGTACTACCCGGGCGAACTGGAGGCCGCCAGCGATCTCGCCAACCGCCGCGACGGCCTGCTGCTGCCCGAGGACACGCGCGCCGGGCTGGCCGCGATCGCCGCCGACACCGGCCTGCGGAACCTGCTGCCGTTCTGAACGTCACGTACGGCTTGCGTCGCGGTGCCGGCATCCGCTATCGTCGGTGCCCGGCAGCGCGGGGCCTGCCGCAGCGACGCACTCCATCCCGCACAACCTCCAGCCAAAGAGCGATTTCATGGCCAGAAAGACATCCAAGACCGGCATGCGCAAGGGCCTGACCGCCTACGGCGACGAGGGTTTTTCGCTGTTCCTGCGCAAGGCCTTCGTCAAGGCGATGGGCTACACCGACGAGGCGCTGGACCGGCCGATCGTCGGCATCACCAACACCTTCAGCGGCTTCAACGCCTGCCACCGCAACGTGCCCGAACTGATCGAGGCGGTGAAGCGCGGCGTGATGCTCGCCGGCGGCCTGCCGGTGGAGTTTCCGGTGATCACGC
Source organism: Burkholderiales bacterium (assembly GCA_026125585.1). Classification (GTDB taxonomy): domain Bacteria; phylum Pseudomonadota; class Gammaproteobacteria; order Burkholderiales; family SG8-41. Next base: position 2,502 of record JAHCLD010000120.1, on the reverse strand, counting down.
TGCACGAATCCTTCGCCCATCCGACCAGCATGTACCTGCGCAACCTGATGGCGATCGACACCGAGGAGATGATGCGCGCGCAGCCGGTGGATTCGGTGGTGCTGATCGGCGGCTGCGACAAGACGGTGCCGGCGCTGCTGATGGGTGCGGCGAGCGCGAACATCCCGTCGATCATGCTGGTCACCGGCCCGATGATCACCGGCGACCACAAGGGCGAGCGCCTCGGCGCCTGCACCGACTGCCGCCGCTTCTGGGGCAAGTTCCGCGCCTCCGAAATTTCCGAGCAGGAGATCGGCGAGATCAACAACAAGCTCGCGCCCTCGGCCGGCACCTGCATGGTGATGGGCACGGCGAGCACGATGGCGCTGTGCACCGAGGCGCTGGGCATGATGCTGCCGGGCGGCGCCGCGGTGCCGGCGGTGATGGCCGACCGCCTGCGCCAGGCCGAGGCCAGCGGCGCGCGCGCCGTGGCGATGGCGAAGGAAAAGCTGACGCCGGACAGGATCATGACGGTGGAGGCCTTCGAGAACGCGCTGCGCGCGCTGTTCGCCGTCGGCGGCTCCACCAACGCCATCGTGCATCTCGCGGCGATGGCGGGCCGGCTGGGCATCCGGCTGGACCTGGATGCCTTCGACAAGATGGGCCGCGAAACGCCGGTGCTGGTCGACCTGAAGCCGACCGGGCAGGGCTATATGGAGGACCTCTACAAGGCCGGCGGCCTGACGACGATCCTGCGCGAGATCAGGCACCAGCTGAACCTGAAGGCGCTGACGGTCACCGGCAGGACGCTGGGCCAGAACATCGACGACGCGCCGCCGGGCTGGGACCAGCAGGTGGTGCGCAAATTCAGGGATCCGGTGTTCGCCGGCGGCAGCATCGCCGTGCTGCGCGGCAACCTCGCGCCGGGCGGCGCGATCATCAAGCAGGCGGCGATGGATCCGAAACTGGTGCGCCACGAGGGCCGCGCGGTGGTGTTCGAATCGCTGCCGGACATGGCCGAGCGTGTCGACGACCCGGGGCTCGACGTTCGCGCGGACGACATCCTGGTGCTGAAGAACGCCGGTCCGATCGGCGCGCCGGGCATGCCGGAGGCGGGTTACCTGCCGATTCCGAAAAAGCTGGCGTCGAAAGGCGTCAAGGACATGATCCGCATTTCCGACGCGCGTATGAGCGGCACCGCCTTCGGCGCGATCGTGCTGCACGTGACGCCGGAGTCGGCGGTCGGCGGCACGCTGGCGCTGGTGCGCAACGGCGACCGCATCCGCCTCGACGTGCCGGCGCGCAGGCTCGAACTGCTGGTCGATGACGAGGAACTGGCGCGACGGCGCAAGGCCTGGAAGGCACCGAAGCCTCGCAAGGACGACCGGCGCGGTTACCGCAAGCTGTTCATGGAGCAGATCACGCAGGCCGATGAGGGCTGCGACTTCTCTTTTCTCAAACCCGAAACCACGACTTCAACACCACGTCCGAAATGAGCCAGAAGAAAACCGGCAGCACCCGCAGCAAATCTAAAAAATCCTTTAAAAACAAAGAATTAAATAAAAGACCCAAGGCGCCCCTGAAAAAAGCTGCCGGCAGGAAGACGGCAGGGAAGTCCATGCCGCGCGTCGTGGTCCGGCGCTCGGCCATTCACGGCCGGGGCGTGTTCGCCGTGAGCGCGATCGCCAGGGGCGAACGCATCCTCGAATACACCGGGGAGCGCATTTCCCACGAGGAGGCGGACCGCCGTTACGGTGATCTCCACGAAAATTCCTCGCACACCATGCTGTTCGCGGCCAACGACGAAATCGTCATCGACGCCACGAAACGCGGCGGCCCGGCGCGCTGGATCAACCATTCCTGCTCCCCGAACTGCGAGGCCGACGAGGTCGACGGCCGCGTGTTCATCAGCGCCGCGCGCGCGATCCGTCCGGGGCAGGAACTGCTGTACGACTACAACCTGGTGCTGGAAGAGCGCCACACGCCGAAGCTCAAGCGCGAGCATCCCTGCCATTGCGGCGCGCGCAACTGCCGCGGCACGCTGCTCGGCAAGAAGCGCTGACCGCCCGGCGGGCGTCCGCGGCCGGAAATTGCGGACAGGATGGCGCGGCGTTTGGATCCGGTCCGCCGCCTTCACCGATCCGGCGATCAGTCGGTTCCGGGGCGGGATTCGCGCAGGGCGCGCACCTGGCGCGACGCGAAGATGGTGCCGTGGTTGAAATGGGCCTCGTGGTTGGCCTCGATATCGTCGAGGTCGTAGAGGTAGTTCACCATGAATCCGGCGGCGTTGCGCAGGCCTTTTTCGGACACGTCGCCGAGCCAGCGCACATGCTCGATGCAGGCGCCGTTGCCGAGGTGGAAGCGCGCCACCGGGTCGGCGGGACGGCCGGTGCCGGTTTTCGCCTCCAGCAGGTAGGACACCAGCAGCGCCTGCAGGCGCGGGCGCAGGCGCTCCGCCGTGGCGGCATCGGCATGCCAGCCCGGCTGGGCGACGGCCTGCAGCTCGGCCGCCCCGGGGTGCGC